>JAYVHE010000206.1:0-6920 GCA_043771495.1 Bdellovibrio sp.
TGACTAATTTTCATCAACCAGAGTCGACATTACTGGCGTTAGTTTCGGCCTTCGCTGATTTGCCAACCGTTAAAAGATGCTATAACTGGGCGATCGCGAAAAAATTCAGACTGTTTAGTTATGGCGATCTTAGTGTGTGGATAAAGAATGAATAGAGGCTCATCTTTGTTTCAAAATGAGACGCCGATTGAATAAATAAATTCGCGTAAATCAGCCACCTGTCATTGGCCTAGACAACAAAAACTTTTTAACATTGATAATTCGTTTTTAGTAAGGAACAAATATTGAATTGTGTTAGGTATGAGACTCATGGCCCAAATCACATTCACCTTGCTTTTATTGACCGCTAAAGCCCACGCCAGCCTACGCTGTATTGAACTGTTTGAGGAAGACATCACAGCAAAAATCACCAATGCTCGTCAAAGTGTCGAAAGCTATAATCAACCGAACGGTCGAACTCTTACGGCGATTGGAAATTCACTCGGTGCAGAGGCCATAGCTGCAATAGAAAATTTAAAAAAAGGCGCTCTTGTCATCGATTCAGGAAGTGGTTTTTCAATTGCGGGAATTGAGTTAGCCCTGAAAGGAATTCGCGTTATTGCCATCAACGCACAAAATGCGTGGGAGTTTTTTGCTAATCAAGTGAATAGTGAAGCTTTTAGCCCAAAGTTCAAACGAATTATTTCTTTAGCCATTGATGAATTAAAAATCACTATTGAAGGAACTCGCCTTAAGAAAAAATTTAATGGCACATCTTATTATTACGATATTGATGCCGCATCGGCGAAAGACTTAAAAATTTTAGGTCAGCGTCTTTTGCAAAAACTTAATAGCCTTCATCAAAAAGGTTTGTTTAATTATTTCGTTGGCTTTTCTGATCTGCTCTTGCGACACACAAGCCAAGAGGCCGACTTACTTTTAGATCATTGGGGTGCATTGTTCTATTCACCCAATCGCACTTTGCTGCTCGACGCTTACTATTCCAATCTTAAAATTGGTGGAATAGCCTTTATGCGGATTAAGGGCGCGGAGGGAGAAGGCGTCAACGATACGGTCACAATCGGCCGTGGACGAGCGTCGTACCAAATGTCTTTGGTGGATTATCTTGTTCAAAAATATCCAAATAATTTTGAAAAATTAAACGGTGGGCGCACTCTTAAAATGATACGTACGAAAGACGTTGAAAACCTTGGCTTGCAAGAGCTTTTGAAAGCCGTTACTCAAACAGTGGAACGTTTTGACGGCGGCGAGTATCCTGGAGTCGTCTGGCAATTAAACTAAGAGGCTTCAATACTCTTAATCTTTAAAAACTGAAACTTCCAAAGCTTCGCCATTCATGGTGCTGGATTCTTTGTGAATCAACGTAGCCAGTTTTGCAGAACTTGGCGGTTTACTGAGTGGAAAAGGTTTAGCTTTAAAATAACAAACAACGGTATCTAAATTACAAAAATTTTCTAACTTGGTTTTTCGACCGGCCTCAAAATCTGTAACGAGCGTTTTGATTTGATTTTCCAGTCCTTGATCTTTGGTCGAGAACTTTCCGCTGGAAGCCACCATCATTGCAGTTTTATCAGTTTTAGGAACATGATACTCGCAACTAAGTCCGGTTGCTTGAGTTTTGTCGTCTTTACAGATAATGTAGGCACAAGTCTTTTCGCCCAGTGATTTCATCGTCGCACAATCTCTGATTTGACCAGCGCCCGGTGGCTGAGATCGCCCGTGTTCATCTAACGTCGTCATCGTTTTGATTTCGTCTTGGCTCATTTGAATAGGGTCGTGATACTGCACCGTTTGGCAGGCCGAAAAACAAAAAACAGTCGATATTAAGAAGATGGTTTTAAAAATACTAAAACTAAAAAAATTGGTGCAATTAGAAAAGACAGAAGCTATGTTTCTCATCCCATGACGATAACGCCATCAACTTCTGAAAGCAATGCCGCAACCCCAACTCCAAAAGATTTGGGAAAATTCACTTTGCTTAAACAAAGTGGCCAGGCCCGTCGCGCGCGTTTTGTAACTGCTCATGGAAGTTTCGAAACGCCAACTTTTATGGCGGTCGGAACAAAAGCTACTGTAAAGGGTATGACTCCCGAAGAACTCAAAGACTGTGGTACGCAAGTGGTCCTTGGCAATACCTATCATCTGCATTTGCGCCCCGGTGAAAAGCTCATCAAAAAACTGGGCGGCCTTCACAAATTTATGAATTGGCACGGGCCGATCCTTACAGATTCGGGCGGTTTTCAAGTATTTTCGCTCTCAGCTCTTCGGAAGATTTCTGAAGAAGGGGTTGAATTTAGATCGCATCTTGACGGCTCAAAATATTTTTTATCTCCGGAAGTAAGCCAGCAAATTCAAATGGATTTGGGCTCGGACATTATTATGGCATTTGATGAGTGTCTTCAATATCCGGCAACTGACGAAGAAATTAAGCGCTCGATGGACTTAACTCATCGTTGGCTCGTCCGATCAAAAAACGCCATGACTCGCGAACAAAGTTTATTATTTGGAATTGTGCAAGGTGGGCTTTCTTTAGAACATCGCAAATATTCTCTGGATCAAGTAACCAGCGTTGAGCTTCCTGGCTACGCGCTCGGTGGATTTTCAGTCGGTGAGCCGATTCATCTCATGCACGAACTGCTTCCTAAAATTGCACCATTGATGCCCAAAAATAAACCTCGGTATTTGATGGGCGTGGGAACGCCACTGGATTTAGTGCTTTCAGTGGATGCGGGGATCGACATGTTTGACTGCGTGATGCCAACACGGGTCGCTCGCAACGGGACCTTGTACACGTGGGCTGGAAAATTCAGTCTTAAACGGGCTGAATACAAAGAAGATCCACGTCCGCTGGATGAAAACTGCGACTGTTATACATGCAAAAATTATTCACGAGCGTATCTTCGCCATTTATTTTTATCAGGCGAAATTTTAGGATCACGACTAAACACAATTCACAATCTTCGCTTTTACATGTCCTTGATGGAAAAAATCCGTAACGCCTTAGAAACCGACACCTGGGTCGAGTTTAGAAATGACTGTTTAACGCGATTCGTAAGAACCGCCCATGAATAAAACTGAGTCTTGATCGAAAAGCGCTTTAAGTGTTGAATTAGCTTTGGCATTTGGAGGATTAAATGAAGCTAAACTTTTCTGGTTCGATCACCTTTTTGGGATCTTTATTCGTCTCGTTATTTTTAACAACGGCAGCATTCGCGCAAACACCAGCAGCAGGTGGCCCACCGGGAGCATCAGCACCGGGATGGATGCAGTTTGTTCCGATCGTAGCGATTTTCTTAGTGATGTATTTTTTAATGATTCGCCCGCAAGCGAAAAAACAAAAAGAACATCAAGCCTTATTAGGTTCGCTTAAAGTCGGGGATCAAATCGTTACGCAATCAGGACTGTTTGGAAAAATTTCAGAAATGAATGAACAAACAATTAACTTAACGATTGCTCAAGGCGTACAAGTTAAGATTTTGCGTTCGCAGATTATGGGTTTGCAACAATCTGTACTTAAGACAACTTAATTTTTTAAATTAATAAAAAGGAAAACATCATGGATTCACTTCGACTTAGAACTTGGATTACTGTCGCAGTTATTTTGCTGACGGCGGCTTTTATCGCACCTAATTTTGTCAACACTTCAAATTTCGGATGGTGGCCGTCTAAAAAACTAAACTACGGTTTAGATATCCAAGGTGGTCTTCACTTAGTTATGGGTGCCGATATTGAAAGTGTTATTAAGACCATGGTGATTCGTCAAACACGTTCCATGCAAACGGAATTTCAAAAAGACGGCATTACAATCAAGAGTTTCAAAACAGATAAGGCCAACTTGGGTCAGTTTTTTATTGATACCGATACTTTAGAAGAAGCCAAAAAAATTGAACAACAGGTTATTAAAAATCATGGACCTGTTTTGCAAATTTTATCGGTCAATGCCAACGGTGTAGATGTTAAATATTTTGACAGTGAATTATTAGCTCAAAAAGAAACCATCGTCAGACAAGCGATTGAAACAATTCGTAATCGTATTGATGAATTCGGAGTTGCTGAACCCAGCATTACGCAACAAAGTACAGATCGTATTTTGGTGCAATTACCAGGTATGGCCGATGCTGAACGCGCTAAAGAACTCATAAATACAACTGCAAAATTAGATTTCATGTTAGTCAGTAATAAAATGGGATCTGATGAGTTACAGCGATTAATTACCGAAGCTGAAAAAGCTGAGAATTTTTCAATGGCGGCTTTAAAATACTCTGAGTACGTGACTAAGGTTAACGAAGTGCTTAAAGGCAAAATTCCAGAAGACACGATTGTGTACTTTGAAAAACTAGAAAATGTTAAAACAATGGATGCGGGCTCAACGCCAATTTTATTAGAAACGACAACAGACTTAACGGGTGATGCCTTAGATACAGCGTCTGTAACTATGGATCAGTACGGTAACCCAGAAGTCAGCATGCGCTTTAATCCAGTTGGTTCTACAAAATTTGCTGATTTGACTGGGCAAAACGTTGGTCGTCGGATGGCGGTTGTTTTAGATAAAGTCATTAAAACGGCACCAAATATTAATGGAAAAATCCCTGGTGGAAACGCCGTTATTACTTTAGGTCGTGGCGGAGACGCACAAAAAATGATGGATGAAGCAAAACTGATTGCAACATCACTTCGTGCCGGTGCACTACCAGTTGCGCTTGAACAATTAGAAGAACGTCGCGTAGGTCCGTCGTTAGGTAAAGATGCTTTAGAGAAAGCACGCCTTGGAGCCATCGTTGGATCCGTATTAATTATTTTATTTATGCTCGTTTGGTATAAAGGCATGGGCGCAATTACAGCCATCACTTTATTACTTAACGTTATTTTTATCTTTGCTATTTTAGGTTCACTTGGAGCCACATTAACTTTACCTGGAATTGCGGGTATCGCACTGACGGTGGGTTTCGCGGTTGATGCCAACGTTCTTATTAACGAGCGAATTAAAGAAGAGTTCGCAAAAGGCAGCGGAATTAAAATTGCAATTCAAGAAGGTTACGACAAAGCCATGTCAGCCATTATTGACGCTAATATAATGACGGGCTCAACAGCAGTCGTTTTACTTTATTTTGGTACAGGTCCTGTTCGTGGATTCGCCGTTACATTATTAGCGGGTATTTTGACAACGATGTTTGCCAACGTCTTTATTTCAAAAGTACTTGTTGATAATTTAGTTCATAAATTTAACGTTCAAAAAATTTCGGTTTAATAGGTAGGACATATGAATACTGTTAATAAATCTCAAGCATCAAATAGTGAATCATTCGGACGATTTGACTTTGTTGGTAAAGTTGGAATATTCGGTGGGATCTCTTTAATTCTAGTTGTGGTCTCACTTCTTTATTTGGCCGTTCGTGGTATTAACTACGGAATCGATTTTAAAGGTGGAACTGAAGTTCAAGTTAAATTTGCAAGCCCCGTTAACATCGACGACTTACGTTCAACCCTTGGCGGTTTGAATTTAGGAGACACGTCAGTTCAAGCTTTTACTGAAGGCAACGAATTTACCATTCGTTTTCAAGGTACAGCCGGCGCTAACGACAAAGAAACTAATGAAAACTTAAATAAATCGATCATCGGTTTAAAAAACGCCATTACTACAAAATTTGCATCGCAATCTCCGGATTTCCGACGTGTTGATACCGTTGGACCTCAAGTGGGTGCCGAACTTAAACGTAATGGCTTTTTATCGGTATTTTATTGCTTACTGGTCATTTTAATTTACGTGGCTCTTCGTTTTGACTACATGTACTCGCCTGGTGCGGTCATCTGTTTGTTCCATGATGCCGTTATTACGCTGGCTATATTTGTTTTGGTCGGCAAAGAGGTTAACATTCCTATCGTTGCAGCGATCTTAACTCTGATTGGTTTCTCGCTCAATGATACGATCGTGGTTTTTGACCGCATTCGTGAAACAGCCCATCAGTATCGTCACAAGGAATTTTCTTTTGTTATTAATAAATCGATCAACGATATGTTAGCTCGTACGTTGATTACTTCAGGAACCGTTTTTGTGTCGGCATTGTGTTTATGGATTTTTGCAGATGGCGTTGTGGCCGATATTGCATTCGCACTGAGCATAGGTATCTTGTTTGGTTCATACTCTTCAATTTACGTCGCCGCGCCTGCAATTTTATTATTCCAAAAAATGAAAACCAGTCGAGCCTAACTAATGTGGGTCTTGCGAAAAGAAAATAGTAAAAGCTCGACCCCAGTCATTTTTGGACCGACGCCATTTCAAAAATCAAATTTAGAATTTGAAAAATCAATTCAGCCGCCGGAACTTATCGAGCGGCTTTTGCTTTCTCGGGGTATTAAAGGGCAGTTTTGGACCACGTTGTTTGAACCGAAACTCAGCGAACTTAAAGATCCACACGTCTTAAAAGGCATGGATTTGGCCGTGAATCGTTTGGTTCAGGCTTTGTTAAACAATGAAAAAATATGTTTGTACGCGGATTTTGATTTAGATGGGACCAGCGGTTTAGCCTTAACTAAAACGGCCCTTGAAAATTTTGGCTATAATAATATTTCATTTTATCAGCCCCGTCGTCTTCGGGAAGGTTACGGTTTTCACGTTGAGGCCGTGCAAGAATTAGCTCAGCTTGGAGTTAACGTCATTGTAACTATCGATGTGGGAATTACTTCTCATAAGGCCTGTCAGGTCGCCAAAGAACTTGGGATTGACGTCATTTTAACGGATCACCATTTACCCAGTGAAAATTTACCAGTGGCCTACACCATCGTAAATCCCAACCAAGGAACTTGTTCTTCGGGGCTTGGGTATTTATGTGGTGCCGGTGTCGCGTTTTATTTAATGCGTGCTTTACGTCGAGCCTTGGTTGAAAAAAATATTAATCCTAAAATGACAGAAAAAATTAAAG
>JAYVHE010000207.1:0-13575 GCA_043771495.1 Bdellovibrio sp.
CTGAAAAAATCAAATGCGATCAGAGATAAGGCTAAAATGATGTGTGTAATTGCGGCAATTTTGATCATTTTTTATCTGTTGTGGTCTCGGATGGTGCCGTCGTCTTTTTCTCGCCAGCTTTGAGTTTCACAACCAGGCTTATAAACCACACAACAAAAGCAACCACAATCAAAATGGCTTTAATCCAATCGCCAACAATTTTTTTTTCAACCAAGTATTGTCCTAAATAGATGGCAGCTAAAATTAGCGCGATCATTTCAAAACCAATTCCAGCAAAAACTAAATAACGATTCTTCATTTCCTCATACCTCTGGAAAACGGCTTATTGATAATTTGCTCCTGCAAACGCTTCATACGAAGCTCTAGATAATTTTTGTCATCAATTTGATCTTTATATTTAGTTAAAAACTCAAGCGCGAGTTTGTAATCTTGTTTTTCCTCGTAAACCATCGCTTGGGCTATAAATAAATTTTCATTTTTAAAATAGGTGGGGTCCATTTCGAATAAATAAAAATTTGTATTTAGCGCGTTGTCGTATTTTTTTAGTGTTAAAAAAATCTGCGCTTTTAACTTCAATAAATTTTGCTGTTCATACTTAGAACTACCAAGAGCCGCTTCAATAAATTCTAACGCAGCTGTATGAGATCCCGTTAACTGCATGCACTGTGCGATTCGTAATTTAATAAATTCTTTTTTTTGCGGATCTGTGACAAGGGGCTCTAAAACAAGTAGCTCTTTCAAGGCCGCCAAATAATCTTGTAAATTTTCGAAATAAATTTCTGTGACGGATTCTTGGGCCTGCAACCGCACCAGCGCATCTTCCGCCTCTAGTATAAGTTTGCGGTAAATCAAAAGTGCTTTGTTATAGTCTTTAATTTCTAATCGCAGAACTCGGGCGGCCTCAGAAAGCGATTTGGCTTGGCGCTGTTTATTGCTGTCTAACGTTGCAGAGTCTTCTAATGCTTCAACGGCTTCTAAATACTTTCCTTTCGAAAGCAAATCTAATCCGTTGTTATATAGTTTTTCAGCGCGCGGGGTGCACGCGCTCAGAAAAATAAAGACCGGAAGAAAAAAAAGTTTCATTTTCACTGCTTGGTTTTCAATATGAAAATGCAAATTTTAATCTCCCTCTAAATTTAGTGGACGCTAGGATCAGCGGCTACAACAACGGCATCCTCTTCAACAAGCGCAAGTCCCGTTACAAACTCCTGCTTTTCATCTAAGTTAATTAAACGAACACCTTGAGTGTTGCGCCCTAAAACAGAAATGTCAGAAATTCTCATGCGAATAACTTGGCCCTGATCAGTCGATAAAATTAATTCTTGGTTTGGATTAACTTTTAAAGTTCCCACAACCACGCCAACTTTATCAGTTGTTTTTTGTGTGATCACACCAGAACCACCGCGGCTTTGGATGCGATACTCAGGAACTTCCGAGCGCTTGCCGTAACCTTTTGTAGTTACCATTAAAATAGTGTCTTTCGTGTCTTTTTCTAAGACTTCCATTCCAACAACAACGTCACCTTTCGCCAGCGTAATGCCTTTTACGCCACGAGCCGCACGGCCCATTTCGCGAACGTCATCTTCATTAAAGCGAATCGACATACCTTCTTTGGTTGCGATGAAGATATCACTTTGTCCGTCAGAAATTTTAGCACTTACAACTTGATCTTCTAAATCAGTGGTTAATGCAATAATTCCAGCTTGTCTTGGATTTGAGAACGCATCTAAAGATGTTTTCTTGATAATCCCTTTTTCAGTTAACATCACCACACATTTTTTATCAGTGAATTCTTCCACTGGTAAAATGGCCTTTACTTTTTCTTCGGCTGCCAAATTAACAACATTAGCAATAGCTTTACCTTTTCCAGTTCGCGAGCCCAAAGGAAGTTTGTGCACTTTACACCAATACACTTTTCCCTTGTCGGTGAAAACTAAAAGCATGGTCTTGGTCGAAGCAATGAACAGATCCGTGACGTAATCTTCTTCACGAGTTTCCATTCCTTTAAGACCCTTGCCACCACGTTTTTGTAAACGGTATTCTTCCGGAGAAATACGTTTGATGTAACCAGTGTTGGTAACCGTTACAACCATCTTTTCGTCAGTGATTAAATCTTCGTCTTCGATATCTGTTAGATCGCCAGTAATTTCTGAACGACGTTTATCGGCATATTTTTTCTTAATGTCTTCTAGTTCGCCAACGATGATTTTGTAAACTTCGTGCACATCAGAAAGAACCATTTTTAAATTTTCGATTTGTTTTACAAGCTCGGCCAACTCGTCCAAGATTTTTTGGCGCTCTAGACCCGTTAATCGTTGTAAACGCATTTCTAAAATCGCAACGGCCTGGCGCTCAGTAAATGTAAACTGAGTAATCAAGGCTTCTTTAGCAATCGACGCTTCTTTAGATGCACGAATTGTCGCAATAACCGCATCAATTTGATCAAGAGCTTTTTTCAAACCCTCTAAAATGTGCGCGCGCTCTTGGGCTTTCTTTAATTCAAAAATACATCGCTTAGTCACAACATCACGTCGGTGATCAATAAACGCCTGTAGCATTAGTTTTAAATCAAATGTGACCGGTTGGTTTTTCGCATCAAGCGCCAACATGTTAATACCAAAGCTCGTTTGTAACTGAGTAAATTTAAATAAACGATTTAAAATCACTGACGAGTTCTCGCCACGTTTTAAAACAATAACAACACGCATACCTTCACGTGAAGATTCATCACGAATATCTGAAATACCCTCAACTGTTTTTTCACGAACTAAGTCGGCCATGCCTTCAATAAGTTTTGCTTTATTAACTTGGTACGGAAGTTCCGTCACAATAATTTCTTCGTGATCTTTTTTGGTTTCGATTTCAGTGCGCGCTTTTAAGGTAATAATCCCACGACCCTTTTTATAGGCCTGCAAGATTCCTTCACGGCCCGCGATAATCCCGTACGTTGGAAAATCAGGTCCTTTGATAAAATGCATGATGTCATCAACACCACAATTTGGATTTTTCATCAAATGCACACAGCCATCAATAACTTCGCCCAAATTGTGCGGCGGAATATTTGTGGCCATACCAACCGCAATACCGGCTGAACCATTAACTAATAAATTTGGAAATTTTGCTGGTAAAACAAGTGGAATTTCTAACGAGTCATCGTAGTTCGGTCCAAATGGAACCGTTTCTTTTTCGATGTCGGCTAAAATTTCTTCCGCTAAACGAGTCATGCGGACTTCGGTATAACGAGCGGCTGCGGCTGAGTCGCCATCGATAGAACCAAAGTTTCCTTGACCATCAATCAACGGGTAACGAAGCGAGAAATCTTGCGCTAATCGCACCATCGTTTCATACACGGCAGCGTCACCATGTGGATGGTATTTACCGATCACGTCCCCGACAACACGGGCTGATTTTTTGTACGGTTTATCATGAGTATTTGAAAGTTCATGTTGTGCGAATAAAATTCGACGATGAACGGGTTTTAAACCGTCGCGAACATCGGGAAGTGCTCGACCCACAATAACAGACATCGAATATTGCAAATACGCATCACGCATTTCTTTGTCGATATCGACGTTGGTAATCCCTTTTACATTTACTGGTTCATTTGTATCAGCCATATAATTCCTTTAAAAATATTTCTACTAAACGTCTAGTGATCCAACCATCAAAGCGTTGTCTTGGATAAATTTTCTTCGTGGTTCAACTTGTTCACCCATTAAAATACTAAATGTTTCATCTGCAGAGACCGCATCTTGAATTTTTACTTTTAATAAGTTGCGATTTTCTGGATTAAGTGTTGTTTCCCAAAGTTGTTCAGGATTCATCTCGCCCAATCCTTTATAGCGCTGAATGTAGACGCCTTTTTTCGCGTTTTCCATAATTTCAGCGTAAAACGCCTGGTAGTTTTCAAAAGATTTTTCGTTTTCTTCCGAATCTTTTCCTGTTTTTACAATCGTCATTGGAAGCGGCGTTACTTTATTCATCTGCGTCCATTTATCACGAAGTTCCATGATGATTGGCTCTTGCAACAAATCCGTTGATAACGACATTCGTTTGCGATCCGCATAACGAGTTGTTTCAACAATGCCTTCTGGTTTGTCGCCAGACGTTGTGGATAAAGATGTGTTCATCTCGGTAATCCCATAAGTTGGATTATCGTTGGCCCACGCTTTTAATTCTTCCATCAACAAATTGATTTTTGCTTTGTCTTTTAAAATGTCTTCAAGTTTTTCAGTTTTAGCGATCACTTGAATAAGCACATCTTGGTCGTATTTCACAGACGCATTTTTTAACAACGTGTAAAAACGCTGAATATTTAAAATAAAAGTACGCAGCGCCGGAGCATCAACTTTTTTGCCTTTGATTTCAAAACTGTCTAATCCTGATTTTAATAAATACTCGGTTAATGCAGATTCATCTTTTAAATAAGTTTCAGACTGACCTTTTTTCGCGCGGTACAATGGTGGTTGTGCGATGTAAATATATCCACGCTCGATCACTTCCGGCATTTGGCGATAAAAGAAAGTTAACAACAACGTACGGATATGTGATCCATCCACATCGGCATCGGTCATGATAATAACTTTGTGATAGCGAATTTTTTCCGCATTCACATGGTCTTTACCAATCCCAGTTCCGAGTGCTGAAATCATCATTTTGATCTCTTCATTCGTTAACATTTTATCAAAACGCGCTTTTTCAACGTTTAAGATTTTACCTTTTAAAGGTAACACCGCTTGCGTCTTACGATCACGCGCCATTTTTGCAGATCCGCCGGCTGAGTCTCCCTCAACCAGGTACAATTCACATTTTGCAGGATCTCGCTCTTGGCAGTCCGCCATTTTTCCAGGGAGTGAACCGCCATCTAAAGCCGTTTTACGACGAGTTAAATCACGAGCCTTGCGGGCCGCATCTCGCGCACGCGCAGCCTCCACACATTTTGTCACAACGGTTTTTGCCGTTGAAGGATTTCTATCAAACCAATCGCTGAGCTTGTCGTTAACCAAAGATTCTACGATCCCTTTAACTTCGGCATTTCCTAATTTTGTTTTTGTCTGACCTTCAAAAAGTGGTTCACGAACTTTAACTGAAATAATTGCAGCTAAGCCTTCGCGGATGTCTTCACCCTCTAAGGATTCTTTAAAATCTTTTAATAAATTTTTTGTTTGTGCATACGTGTTCGTTGATCGAGTCAATGCTCCACGGAAACCGATCAAATGCGTTCCGCCTTCGTGCGTATTAATATTATTGGCGTAACAGTAAATTGATTCTGAATACGAATCATTCCACTGCATCGCGATTTCAACTTCGACTTCGTCTTTTTCACCTTTGAAATAAATAACTTCGTTGTGAATTGGCTTTTTAGATTCATTCAAATACGAAACGAATTCGGCGATCCCTTTTGAATATTGAAAATCCGTTTTTTTACCAGTGCGCTCATCTTTTAACGAAATATGTAATCCAGCATTTAAGAATGCGACTTCACGAAAACGATTTGATAAAGTAATAAAATCAAATTCCATTCCCGGCTCTTTAAAAATTTCAGTATCTGGTTTAAATAAAACGACTGTTCCTGTCCGTGTTGTCGCTCCGATTTTTTCAACAGGGCCTTGCGGAATACCTTTTTGATAAATTTGGCGATATTGATTTCCGTTTTTATGAGATTCAACCTGGCAACGTGATGAAAGCGCATTTGTTACTGAAGCACCAACCCCATGAAGACCGCCAGATACTTTGTACGACGAGCCATCAAATTTACCACCGGCATGTAATACCGTGTAAACCACTTCCATGGCGTCTTTCCCAGACTTGTGCGGACCAACTGGAACGCCGCGACCGTTGTCGTCGACAGAAAGCGAGCCATCGCTATGAATAACACAATAAATATTTTTGCAAAATCCCGCTAAGTGTTCATCGACGGCATTATCCACAATTTCATACACAAGGTGGTGAAATCCGCGAAGCGTGGTGTCACCAATGTACATGCCTGGACGTTTACGAACGGCTTCTAAACCTTCAAGAACTTGAATTGAATCTGCACCATAATTTATTGCTTCGGCTGCTGCGCCTGTATTTGCCGTTGTGGATCCCGGTACTGTATTTGTCATTTTATTCGACTCCGTTAGCGTTTGTTTCGCCTACTGTGAGTCTGAAAAAATTCAAACTCCGTCAGCGAAATTTTCTAAATTATCTTGTGTGCTTGTTTCTGCAAGCGACTTTTCTTTTTCCAAAATAATTCCATCACGCACAGAAAATATTTTTTCCTGTGAGGCCCAATTTTCCAAATTTGATCCAGTATTTAATTTCTTGATCGAGTTTAAATCTGTGGTCGTCAAAAAAGTCTGAGTCTTGATTTCGTTAAGTGTTGAAATCAAGGCCTCCTGCTTGTTTTGATCGAGTTCGGACAGAACATCGTCTAAAAGCAAAACTGGATAAAATCCGTGAACCCTATGATGATACACAATCTGCGCCATTTTGAAAGCTAATATGATGGTTCTTTGTTGCCCTTGCGAACAAAAAAATCGTGAGTCATTTCCGTTATATAGGAACACGATATCGTGCTTCTGAGGACCAATTAAAGAGCTGCCGAAAGAAAGCTCTGCAGACATCAATTCTTGAGCTCTTTTTGCTAAAATTTGCATGATTTTTACGCTAATTTTGGTTTCGTCAAAATCAAAAAACTCATTTTCCGAAAAAATGTAGTTGAAACCGTAGACAGGACGCCCCAATTCCGCCGTATTCTGGTTTAGTTGGTTCAAAAAATCTTGAACGAGTGACTTCGTAGCCGCCAAAATTTTTAAACGCGCCAAGGTCAATTTGTGCGCCAAATCTAAAAATATTGGATTTATGCTCATTAAAGTATCAACAGCAAGGTCCTTATCCATCACTCCGTTTTGAGAATCCTTCAAAATTTTATTACGGGTTCTGAGGGCTTTTTTATATTCTTTAATTAATTTCGCATTCAAGTTCGACGACGACGCTAACATTTGATCAACAAGGTCCCGACGTTGCTCAGCACTTTCTTTGATAACGTTTAAACTTTCCGGAGAAAATAAAATTGCGCGAAATTGAAATTCGTCTGAAGAAAAATTTTTCTTATCGTTAACAAAAAATTCTTTTCTAGATGGAGTCATGCTCATTTTAAAATGAAAATCCAAATTGTTGTTGTGGATAAAGCTGTTCAAAACTGTTTGTGATTGTTGAAGGCGTATCAAAGTTGCATTGTTCGTATAACGAAAAGATTCTTTCTCTAGCAATAAGTACAAAGCCTCGAGGATATTCGTCTTACCGTGGCCGTTATCTCCAATAAAAATATTTAATTTCTCAGAAAACTGCAGTTGAGCTTCTTCAATGTTTCTAAAATTTTTTAAATACAAAGATTTTATAAACATAAAAAATTTCTCAAACTACCGGTAGTATCAAATACGCATTGGCATAACGACGTTGATATAGTCACCGGCGCCATGAGCTTTAACAACTCCTGGCGATAACTGATCGTTAATTTCTAATTCGATTTTTTCTTGTTCAATATTTTTTAAAACGTCTTCGATGTATTTCGCATTAAAACCAATTTTAATATCTGGACCTGTATAATCGATATCGAGTTCTTCTTTCGCATCACCCAATTCAGGATTGTTCGAAGTAATTTCTAGATGCCCTTTAGTAAACGATAATAAAATTGCTTTTGATTTTTGATTAGCCATTAACGATACACGTTTTAACGACGACAAAATTAATTCGCGAGGAATTATGATCTTGTGAGATAACTTCTGTGGAATAAATTGTTGATAATTCGGATACTTGCCTTCGATCAAACGAATCATCAAAACTGTTGAGCCCGATTTTAAAATAAATTGTGAACCTTCAATTGCAAATTCAACTGTAGAAGTTGCAGACTCAATTAATTTTTTAATTTCGAATAAACCTTTTTTCGGAATGATCACGCCAATTTTTTCTTTGAACGAAATATTAGCAAAAGATTTTTTAATCATACTCAAACGATGTCCGTCGGTAGCAACCATGGTAATATTATTTTTATCGACCGATTCGAAGTAAACACCGTTTAAGTGATAACGAGTTTCATCGTTCGATACGCTGTAAATTGTTTTATCAATCATCATTTTGAATTCAGACGCATCAATTTTAGAAAAATTTTCAGAGTCGTAAGTTGGAAACACTGGATACTCTTCAGCCGGTACGCCAACGATCTTAGATAAAAATTTACCTTGTTTTATTTCTAACCAGTTGTTGTCTTTTTTAATTAGTTGAATGGGTCCTTCAAAAAGTTCGCGAGTTAGATCAAATAAACTTTTTGCACTAACGGCAACTTTACCTTCGCTTTTAACTTGGGCTGGAGAACTATCGGTAAGACTGACTTCCAGATCTGTTGCATATACCTTTAAGGCATTTCCTTTTGCTTCAAGTAACACGTTCACCAAAATAGGCATGGTGTTTCGTTTCTCAACGATATTTTGTGTACGGCTTAACACGGTTAAAAGATCTTTTTTTTGAATTTCAATTTTCATTTAAGGATCCTCTTTTGTATTAACTATTATTATATATATAAATACTAGTAGTAGTATTAGGGGCGTTGATATCAGCACTATCTACTTAAAGTATTGAATTTTCTACCGTTTACCTGTGGAAAACTCAACAGATTAAATTGAGCTGTTTCCTCTTAAAACCGGGATAATTTTATCCCCACAGTTACCGGTCAACTTCCCAACACGGTTATCCACAATCCACAATCTACAAACCTGTGATATTGTTGATTCTGGTCACCAAGTCATCGATATCGTTCTTAAATTCAGGATTTGTGGCCTGTAGATTGTCGATCTTTTCTAAAGAATTAATGACCGTTGTATGATCACGTCCGCCAAATGCCTTACCAATATCCACTAACGATTTGTCTAAAAACTTCTTGATTAAATACATCGCAATCTGTCGTGGCACAACAATTGGTCTAGATCTGCTGGTTGATTTTAAATCAGTTACGCGAACCTTAAAGTGTTCAGCCACGATTTTTTGTATTTCATCCACGGTAATCGAAATCGAATTTTCATGATGAGCGAGCACTCTTTTCGCTAACTCTAAATCAATCGCTAAACCCTGCAATTCAGAAAACATTTTGATTTTCTTTAAATTACCTTCAAGTTCACGAATTGATTTTTTAGAAATTCGCGCCAAATATTGAATAACGTCGTCTGAAATTCGCATCATAGCTTGTTCAGCTTTATATCTTAAGATGGCAATTCTGGTTTCTAAATCCGGCATCGTAATATCGGCAATTAACCCACGTTCTAAACGCGTTCTTGAACGATCTTCTAAACCGATATCTTTAGGCATACGGTCGCTGGCTAATATTATCTGCTTTTTCTTCTCGATAAAAGCATTAATCATATGGAAAAATTCTTCCTGAACAGCTTCGCCGCGCCCAATGTACTGAACGTCATCAACCACTAAAACATCGGAATTTTCCCGGTATTTTTGTCGAAATTTATCCATTTCCTGGCGTCTTAAAGCAGAAACGCACTCATTTAAAAAGCGATCTGCACTAATATATGTAATGCGTAGGTGAGGGTAGTTTTGACGAATCAAATTTCCCGCTGCATTTAGTAAATGGGTTTTACCCATTCCCGACGGACCATAAATAATTAAAGGATTATAATCATCAGAACCTGGACTTTGGGCTACGTTAAAAGTAGCTGCATGAGCGAATTCTGAGTTCTTACCTACAACAAACGTGGAAAACGTAAACTCGTTAATTAAGTTTTCTTGAGTCTTAGTCTTTTCAACAACATGAGTAGGCAATCTTGGAGCCGTAGTTTGGAACAATTGATCCCCATTTTGCAAAACATCCTGTAAAGACGTATTGTAATCTTGAGCAATTTTCTCGGTGATGATGAAATCAATTTCAACGGGGCCTTCGTTATATTGCTGGGCTTCCGCTATGATTTTATCTTTTAGGTTTTCATTGGCGTAGAAGTAAAAAAACCGGTTCGGTACTCCTAAAGTGATTAATAAAACGTTGTCCTTTTTATCAATTTTAATGATGTCTATAGGGTCTAAGTAATTCTCGAGTAGACGGTTAGACCCGTTCTTAGACTTCATGGAAACCTTAATCTGATTCCAAAAAGAAGTATCTATTTCTATGCTTTGACGAGTTTGGTCACCGTCGTTTTGAGTGTTCTGTTGCATTTTTGCACTGCTCCCCTCGAATACTTTGCAAAATTCAAAGAAGACAGGTTTAACAACGTAATTCGTAGTTATCAACAGTTGACCTCAATGCCGCGGTATGATTTAACTGGCTCTTTCGTCGTCTCTTTCAACTGAGGTAATTATGAGCAAAAGAACATACCAACCAAGCAAACGCCGTCGCGCAAAAACTCACGGCTTCCGTGGGCGCATGAAAACCGCAAATGGCCAAAAAATTTTAGCAAGACGTAGAGCTAAAGGTCGTAAGAGCATCGCTATTTCTGCTGGTGGAAAATAATCAGCCTAAGCACCTCTTTAAATCCATAAAAAAAACGTTTGAATTCGAATCTATTTATAATAATGGAAAGAAGATTAAATTAGCGCAGTGGTTTTTAATTATTGTTACAAACCATACGCCTAAGGATCAGTCGGCTGAAAACCAAAAGCCGTCTAACGTCATCGAAACTTTTTATGGTGTGACAGCCTCACGCAAAGTAGGTAAAGCCGTTCTACGTAATAAGCTGAAGCGATGGGTTCGAAATAGTGCTAAAGAAGGACTTTGGCCAAAAAAACTATACGGTAAAAAAACTGTATTTATTTTCAGACCACAACCTAAAGGTTACTACGATAAAATTAGTTTTGCTGATTTTAAACTGGCGTTAGAGAACTTGAGATAAGGGTTATGACAGACGGTTATGAATAAGCTAAAAACCTTCCCCATTCTTTTGATCAAGTTTTATCAGGTTACATTAAGCTATTTAATCGGCGGAAATTGTCGATTTTACCCATCTTGCTCAAACTATGCGCTTGAGTCTTTTGAAAATTATAATTTTAGCGAAGCAACTATTTTAACGGTAAAACGGATATGCCGCTGCCATCCATTTTCGGCGCATCGCCACCTCTATGATCCTGTGCCGGTCAAAAAACCGGTGATTTTATCGTTAAAAACTTCCCAGAAAGGTTCACACTAATGAACAACTCTCAAAATGATTCTCCTTTCGGTCAGCCCCGCACTCTAGTAATTTTGCTGGCCGTATTTTTAGGTCTTTTCGGTTGGCAGTATTATTTAGATAAAAAATATCCTCGCGTAAATCCGGCCCAATCCGTTCAACAAGAAACAACTCCTGCGCAACAGCAAAATGCAGCAGCGACAACAGAGGTCAATCAAGGTTCAACCGGTGGGAAATTAGAAAAAGTAACGGAACAACGCCCTGTTGGAACGATTGCAGAGGCTTCTCCTAAAGTTGATCAAAAATTTAATTTTGAGAACGAAAAAGTTGCGTATGAAATTTCCTCAGTAGGCTTTGGTTTTTCGAAGTATCAAGTTAAAGAATTTAAGGATCGCTCTGGTGGATTTATTACTTATCAGCCAGTTCTTCCTTTGTTTGCTGTTTTACATAAGAACTTACCAGTTAATTTTAATGTTAAAAAAGTAACTGATTTTGAATATAACGGTGAAGCTGTTGTCGAAGGTAAAAAAGTATCCCGTAAATTGACTTATATTCCAGAAAAACAATCATTTTCCTCTGAATTAACTTTTGAACCGGGTTTAGAGGGCCTGACTGTATCTATCGACGCAGAAAAACTAGTACCTAAAAATAACAGCATATTTTTCCCGTCATTTGAACATCAAGACTTCGTCTATGTCCAAGAAGGCAAAACGAACTCGGAAGCGATTTCGACTTTAAAAGAAGGTGAAGGCTTATTACTTTCTGCAGACCGTGTTTCGATGGCCTCTATCGGGACACAGTACTTTACTTCAGCCGCAGTAAATAAATCAGACATTGTTCCGTCAATAACTAAAAAAGTCGAAGGAACAACTGCGTATTTAAATATTAATTATAATTTAAAAAATACAAACATCACGGGCATCAGCCAGCTTTATTATATCGGCGCAAAGAAAACCGATTTATTAAATCAAATTGATCCACAACTTTCTGAAGTGATGAACTATGGAATTTTTGGCTTTATCTCTAAGCCACTATTAAAATTATTAGTGTTTATGTTTGATATTTTTAATAACTGGGGTTTGGCTTTGATCGCAATGACGATCGTCGTACGAATTGTTTTATTACCTTTTAACGTGATGTCTTTCCGCTCGGCGCAAGCCATGCAAAAGATTAAACCTAAAATGGATAAAGCTCGCGAAATGTATAAAAATGATCCTATGAGGATGAACAAAGAAACAATGGCCATTATGAAAGAAAATAATGCCAATCCTGTTTCTGGATGTTTGCCAATGCTTTTACAAATTCCGATTTTCTTTGCGCTGTGGAAGATGATCAGCACGAGCGTTGAAATTTACCAACAACCATTTTTTGGTTGGATCCAAGATCTAAGCATCCATGATCCATATTTTGTTTTGCCAATTTTGATGGGAATTACCATGTTCTTGCAGCAAAAAATGACGCCAACTACGCTAGATCCTATGCAAGCTAAGATTTTGAATTTTATGCCGATTATCTTTACTTTGTTCATGTTAAGTTTGCCAAGCGGACTAACTCTGTATAACTTCGTCAGCTCATTGTTTGGCGTGATTCAACAGTACATTTTGACCAAGGACCCTAAAAAGTCTGTTGAGTTGAAGCCGGCATTGAAGAGTTGATATTGAAATAGCTAATTAAATTTTTAAACAGCCTAGTGATTCGCAGAAATTAATTTTTCAATGAATCGCTAACAAATACTCGCGGGTGCTGAAATATGCAGAACGCTTTAAAAGGAGAAGAACATGGGTCTATTTAGTAAAATTTTTGGTGGTAAAAAACCTGATATCGATAGCGTTGTTGAGGAAACAATTGTTGGAATTCTGTCGAAAGGAAAATTTGAATTAGAATTTGAATTAACTGTCGAGAAAAAAGAAGAAATTACAGAAGTTCGTTTAGATTTTTCTGGTGCCGATGAAGAATTACTTAAAGACTTTAAAGGTCAGCTATTAGATGCGTTCCAATTAATTATTAAACGTGTTTTGCAGCACAACTTCTCGGACATTAATACAAACGTAATTGTTGATTGCGGCGGGTACCGTCAAGAAGCTGATGCTGCATTAATCGAACGTGCAGAAGTGTTGCGTGATATCGTTGTTAAAGAAGGAAAATCAGTTTATTACCGCGCACTTCCTCCAAAAGAGCGCAAAGTGATTCATCAATTTTTAGCTTTAGACCCACGTGTAAAAAGCCGTTCTTTAGGCGACGGTCTTTACAAAAAGATTAAAATTTTCCCAGCCAAACAAGCTGGCGGAGAAGATCTAAAGTCCGACGCCGCCGCAGAATAGTTTAGTCGAAGAATGATCGCTAAAACTATTTGTGCCTTGGCGACGCCACCAGGACATTCCGCAATTGCGGTTGTCCGACTGAGCGGGCCGGACTCAAAAAATATATTATT
>JAYVHE010000208.1:0-6325 GCA_043771495.1 Bdellovibrio sp.
ATTCCAATTATTTCTGCCAACATGGACACCATAACCGAATCAGGAATGGCGATTGCACTTCATAAATTAGGTGGCATGGGGATCATTCACCGTTTTATGACGATCGAGCAGCAAGTTAACGAAGTTCAATTGGTTAAAAAAGCCGGGGCCTTAGCCATTTCTGCAAGTATTGGTGTGAATGCCGATTTTAAAGAGCGCGCCGAAAAATTAATTAATGCTGGCGTAAATATTATGACGATCGATATTGCTCATGGACACTCGATTCAGATGATGGAAACTTTAAAATGGCTTAAAGATACTTACACAAATGTCGAAGTCATCGCCGGAAACTTGGCAACACCTGATGCTGCAAGAGATTTAATTGAAGCTGGCGCGGACGCCATCAAAGTTGGAATTGGACCGGGCTCGATGTGTACAACACGAATTATTACGGGCTGTGGAGTTCCCCAATTAACCGCAGTCGCACTTTGTACTGAAATTGCAGAATCCTACGGTGTACCTGTTATTGCTGATGGCGGAATTCGCACCAGCGGCGATATTGTAAAAGCACTCGCTGCGGGCGCAAGTTGTGTGATGTTAGGATCCATGTTGTCTGGAACTTTAGAAACTCCCGGCGAAATTATTAATGGTCGAAAACAATATCGCGGTATGGCCTCGAAATCAGCGCAAGTGTCTTGGCGGGGTGACTTACCGACTGGAATGGCTCCCGAAGGCGAATCAACAACGGTGAATGTGAAAGGACCAGTTGATGTTGTCATTCACGAATTGTTGGGCGGTATCCGCAGCGGCATGAGTTACGTCAACGCAACAACTGTTAAAGAAATTAGTGAAAAAGCCCACTTTATGGAAATGACCCCCAATGGAATTTCTGAGTCGCGGGCCCACGGCGTTCGCTAATGGCTATTGGAGTATTTGATTCGGGATTAGGTGGGCTCACCGTACTGCGTGAATTGATCAAATCTTTTCCCGATGAGCATTTTTACTATTTAGGTGATACTGCACGTTTGCCTTATGGATCAAAAACTCCAGAAACAATTGCAAAATACGTTTTACAAAACTTAGAGTATCTAGACCGTCAAAACTGTACGGCCTTTGTCGTGGCCTGCAATTCGGCGTCAACGCAGGTTCATTTTTCTGAATTTAACGGCAAGCCCGTTTACACAGTGATTGATCCTGGAGTGGAACTGGCGTGCCAGTCTACAAAAAATAAGATTGTTGGATTGATTGCCACGGAAGCCACAGTTAAAAGTGACGTCTATCAAAACAAAATTCGAGCCGTTATACCCGAAGCACAGATTTTTGCTCAGGCTTGTCCACTGTTTGTTCCGCTTGTTGAAGAAGGCTGGCATGATGATCCAGTGACCAATATCATTGTGTATCGCTATTTAAATTCGCTGAAAGAAAAACAAATCGACACTTTAATTTTAGGCTGCACCCACTACCCCATTTTAGAAAAATCAATTCAAAATGTAATTGGGAATTCTGTTAAACTGATCGATTCCGGTCGCGCTTTGGCTCATAAATTGAAAAATATTTTGCCAATGTCGTCCCCAAACCCGTCCAAGAAAACTCTAATACTTGGATTCACAGATTTTAATACTAAAACCGAAATCACCACTCTAAATATCCTGGAACAAGGTCTAGATTCTCAGACTTTTGTCGATCTCAATTTGAGATTTGAAATAGTTTCTTTAAATTGAATAAAAGTTTTACATAGATAGATCGGCAATTCACTCTATTGGCCATCCTGATTCATTTCACAATTTTAAGAGTGGGCCTCTATTCTGCTATGGTATTTACAGGGTTGGTGATAATGAAATTTAATAGCAGTCCTCAAAAATTGTTAGTGATAGTTTTAGCTCTTGGAGCTCTGTCGTTATTTACTGGTTGCGGTTCAAAAAACCGTACTCCTATAAACACAAAAAAGACTACTCCGTCCGAGGAATCAACGACCACTAAGCCGGAAGAGACCACAGTTGCTCCGATCGCAAAGGCTCCTGAAAACCCAAAAGTTTTAGTTTCACCGACAAATGAATATGATCAGCTCCCTGATGATGTAAAAGAGCAATACGAACCCCCAGCAAAAGAAATTAAAATTAAAGATAAAGTCATCAAGCGTGGCCATTCAATTTTTTCAAACGTGACCTATGTGGCCGATGGAACAAATGTTAAAATTACGGGTCAATTCAAATTAGTAGATGTGGAAAACATCTCTAACGAAGACACCTTTGATTTTGAATTCAAAGGCGCCGTTGAAGACAACAATCGTAAAATTCTAATTAAAATGTACGATGTTGATGGTCGCAAAAAAAATCGCGTTCGTTTAGGCGCACGAGTGATCTGTTTAAATTACGACGAAACAAATCTAGTTGATTGTTCGGAAGCTGTGGTTGATTTCTTTGGTAAAGTGAAAGAAACTGAATTTACTCACCAACTTCAAACGGAACGAAAACTTAAACCTAAAAAAGTTGTGGTGCCGCCGCCAGTAGCTCCGCCCGTTGTTGAAGAACCCCCTCCGGCAGATCCTAGCCAACCTCCTCCTCCAACGGCACAAATCCCTCCAAAGGTTGATGATCATGATGAAGATGGTGTTCCTAAAGAAGGTCAAGAAGACAGTTTAAATGGTAATCATGATACACATGCAGGCTCTGAAGACGATCTTGATGAAATTTCTGAAGAGGAACCTAAAAAAGACGAGCCCGCAAAACCGGCCGTTCCAAAAAAAGAAAAGCCTAAGATTACGAAAGATGGATTGCTGATTACCTCAGAAGGTACTTTACGACCTGTAGACCAAGCGGTCGCTTATCCCGATGATGGTAAGCTTGTGCAAGCCACTGATTTGGCGTTGCAACAACGTCAAATGAAAGAAACTGAACTTTATAACATTGTGCACGAAGGTCGTAAAAAATATTATGCGACTTTTGAAATGGCTCAGATGATTTCAAAACTAGGGCTATTCACGAGTCAAAAATTTAGAAAACGCTTAGCCGTCGGAAATTTATCATTACCTAAGGGTGGCGAATCTCCACCGCATGCGAGCCATCAAAACGGAACTGATGGTGACTTTGGTTATCCGACTGATGACCCCGATGTTTGGTTTCCATCCGTGGTCAAAGGCGGACGATTCAATCCAAGCGTTTATTCAGCGACTAAAACTTTAGATCTATTAGAAAACGCATTTAAGCAAACCGTGGTTCCAGTTGATCGAATATTTATGGATCAGTTGATTATCAATGATCTTTGCAAAGTGGCTAAAAAGAACCAATACTTCGATCCAGGCTCTTCAGACCCGAAATGGACTGAAAAGAATGAATTTTGGAAAAATATTTTTAGAAATATTCAGCATATTGATGGCCACGGCGACCACATGCACGTCCGCATTAAGTGTACGCCGCAAAGCCAACGACTTTGCCAACCAAAAATTTATCGTAAAGTGACTCACTGTCAGTCTTAAAACGAAGGACTAATAGTGTTTGAAGTTTGATTGGACTTAAGCAATTTTTTACCGATATACTTTGAGGGAACTCAAATCGTGTAGAGGAAGTATTATGTTTCAACTTAAAAGTTTTGGGCAGTCAACGTTAGGTCTACCGATTCAAGAATTTAATTTTTATCAGGTCACAAACCAAGGTTACAACACCGAGCCCGCACCTAAAGTTTTAATTATAGGCGGGGTTCATGGCGATGAGCCCGAAGGTGTCGTCGCTGCACGTGGATTAATTGAAGAGTTTCGCAAAAAATATACTCTAAATTTAGATATCTCGATTGTTCCAGAATTGAATCCTGAGGGCGTATTACTAAAAACCCGAGGTAATTCCAAAGAAGTGGATTTAAATCGAAACTTACCCACAAAGGATTGGTCTCCGGACGCAAAAACCCCGCGTTACTACCCTGGACCATCGCCGTTGAGTGAAACTGAAAATAAAAATCTTGTCGCTTGGATTGAAAAAGAAAAACCCGCCGTGATTTTTTCATTGCACTCATGGAATCCGCTTTTAAATGTAAATGGTGATTTGCCGGAAGCTAAAATTATTTCTGAAATGACGGGTTACAAAATTGAAGCTGACATTGGCTATCCAACTCCGGGCAGTTTAGGAACGTATGCGGGCCTTGAACGAAATATTCCAACGCTCACTTACGAGGTCGAAAGAGACTTGCGTTTTGATCGCATTTTGGCGATACATGTTCCAGCGATTCTTGCGGGCTTAAAGGTCAGCGAATCGCGTAAAGCTAGTAAATAAAACGACCCTATCGCTAAGGATTTCACATGTTACCGCAAACTGTTTTTGATTCCATCGATTCGTTATTTGAAAAATCACAACAACCCGGTTTCAGTTTTTCAGAATCTGAAAAAATTCAAATTGCGTCAGTGATTGATCACTTAGATCAAGGACACATTCGGGTCTGCGAACGCAAAGCTGGCCAATGGGTTACAAATGAAACCGTTAAGAAATCGATTTTACTTTATTTTAAAATTCAAACCAACGGCGTTATAGAAACCGGCGCCATTAATTATTTTGATAAAATCCCTTTGAAAAAATGGACCGACAAGAGCCAAGTTCGTGTGGTTCCACCTGCGGTTGCACGATATGGATCTTACATCGAGCCGGGCGCTATTTTAATGCCGTCGTATGTAAATATTGGGGCCTATGTTGGATCAGGCACAATGGTTGATACCTGGGCCACTGTTGGTTCGTGCGCGCAGATTGGTAAAAATGTGCATTTATCCGGAGGCGTGGGCATTGGTGGCGTTTTAGAGCCTCTACAAGCCCAACCTGTGATTATCGAAGACGATTGTTTTATTGGAAGTCGTTGCATCGTTGTTGAAGGCGTTCATTTAGAACCCGGCGTAGTCCTCGGCGCAGGAGTAACAATCACTTCAAGCACCAAAATTATTGATGTAACCGGATCCACACCTGTCTATCTTCATGGACGAGTTCCAGAAAATTCTGTTGTGATTCCCGGAAGCGAACCAAAATTATTTCCAGCGGGCAGTTACAATGTGAATTGTGCTTTGATTATTGGTAAACGTAAAGAATCCACGAATAAAAAAACTTCGTTGAATCAAACTTTGCGTGAGTTCAACGTATCCGTTTAAGAGGGTGCCAGGTGCGGCCGGCCAGGCTACTTTTCCGGACGCAGTGAGTCCGGAAAAGTAGCCTGGCACCTTACCTCGTTTTAAGAAGAATGGCCGGTTGAATTTTTAAAGTAGCCCGCGACGGTAAATAACAGCCTAAAACAGACAAAACCAAACTGACGCCAACAACGTAAACCACTAATCGCATATCAACCAGAGCTGGAATACTCGAATCATAATAAATATTCGGTAAAATTTTGAGCGGATAATTTTCGATATAAAAACTGACGCCAACACCAATTATGGTTCCCAGCGTAACAGCGCCGCCTGAAATGATTAATCCGATTTTTGCAAACAATGACAGCGTCGCCCGTCGTGAAAGTCCCAACGTTTTTAAAATAGCGATGTCGTTTTTCTTTTGCGACATAATTAAAACTAAAACTGTTAAAATCGAAGAGGATGCAACAAGCCCAGCCAGGGCCAAAAATAATCCAATGACGGTTTTTTCTAAGAACAAAGCAAAGAACAAATCAGAATTTTTTTCTTTCCATGATTCAATTTTTAAATCTGGAATCTGCTGAAGGTAAATATCCTTAATTTGATCAACCATGGAATAAATGGCGCCGGTTCCAAAAACGTTATTCAACCACAAGTGATAGCCTAGTTCTTTAGACAAACTTTGGGCGAAAACCTGCAATGAATTTTGATGGTTAAATAGAACTAATTTAGAATCTAAATCGTAGAGATCAGTTGTGATAATATACTTTACGACGACTTTTTGAAACTGCGGAGCTTCTAGTTGGCTCATCAACAGAGTTTCGGCCGGAATCAAGGTTACTTCGTCACCCTCAAGAACTCCCAGCATTCGCGCCAGATCGATGCCCACTGCAATTTCATTTTTAGCTAAATCAAATTCCCGATCATTAACGTTCGTCCATTTATCTTCTTTGGACCGAAGTTCGACTAATCGATTCTTCCAAGAAGTTAATCCCTCTTGATCGTAGCCGACGACTTGCGAACCGCGAAATTGTCCGTCCATGGTTCGCATAATCAGATCATACTTGGTGTAAGGCACAACGGCCATCGACACTTGAATTTGCCCGAATAACTTTTCGGTCGCCGTCTGAACAGCCGTCTTGTTATCTTCGACAACGATTGATAAATGCGGATCAAGAGCAAATAACCGCGACCTGATATTTTGGTTCATCCCATTCATAACAAACATAACAATAAAAAAAACCGCAACAC
>JAYVHE010000209.1:0-16006 GCA_043771495.1 Bdellovibrio sp.
GTCATTGGCGGACCTCCGCAAGATATTAGTTATAAGTCCGAACAGACTAGTCTGATTGTAGGGGATAACAATGTTATACGTGAATTCACCAGTTTAAATTTGGCGACTTCAAAGGGTGACGGTAAAACCGAAATCGGTAGTAATTGTTATTTTATGGCGTACTCGCACGTAGGGCACGATTGTAAAATTGGTAACAATGTTATTGTTGCTAACAATTCGCATTTTGGTGGCCACTGCGAAGTTGAAGACAATGTGTTTGTTGGTGGCGTATGCGCATTTAATCAATTTTCTAGAATTGGTCGTTATGCCTATATTGCCGGTTCAAGTATCGTCAACAAAGACATTCCTCCGTTTTCAAGAGCTGGTGGTAACTGGGCTGTGGCTAAAGCCACTAATAAAGTTGGTTTACTTCGCAAAGGTTTTGCAAAAGACGAAATCAATAATATCCATAAAGCATTGCGGATTTTGATTATGGGTTCAGGCACTATTGATGAGCTTCTTGCGCGTATTTCCAGTGAATGCAAGACTTCGCAAAATATTGATCATCTTGTTCACTTTGTAAAATCGTCAAAACGCGGAATAGCTATTCGTCGTGGAGTAGGTTCCTCCGGCGCCGAGGAAGAAACGTGAAAAAAATCCGTGGGGCTGTTTGTGGAGTTGGATACCTTGGGCGCTTTCATGCTCAAAAGGTTAAGGCTCATGCCGATTGTGAATTAGTCGGTGTTTATGATGCTCGATTTGAGCAAGCACAGGCCGTTGCTACGGAACTATCTGTTAAGACATTTACTTCACTCAATGAAATGGCTGGGCAAATCGACTTTGTTATTATTGCTGCAGCAACGACGGCGCACTATGAATTAGCGCAATTTTTTCTAGATAAAAAAATTCCAACTCTTGTTGAAAAACCGATTGCAGCTACGTCTGAGCAAGGTTTTAAATTGGCTGAATTGGCCAAGAAACATAAAGTGCTTTTTACGGTAGGGCACATTGAGCGGTTTAATCCATCATTTGATTTTATTCGAACGAACAAGAATAAAATTAAATTTTTAGAGCTTAATCGCTGCGCTCCATTTAAGCTGCGCGGTAGCGATGTGAGTGTCATGCACGACTTAACAGTTCACGATCTTGATTTGGTGGACGAATTGTTTAATTTATTTGACCCAAGTTCTGAAACTCAGTTGGAACAAACTAAAATCTTCGGTCACAAAATGATCACGAATACTCTAGATGAAGTCAGTCTTCGATTAAAATTAAAAAATGGGATTCAAATCACAATTAATAATTCCCGAACAACACCTTTGATTATCAGAAATGTGCGTGCGGTTTTTACTCATCAGACTTTATTTATGAATACAGCCACTGGGGAAGGTGAAATATTAACTTTTGATGCTACGGCGCCTGAAAAGACTGTTACTGGAAAGTTTAAGGTTCAAAAAGTCGATGCGCTCTCATTAGAACTGAATCACTTTGTAGGTGCCTTACAAGGAAAACATTCTGTAAAGGTCGATGCCGTCAATGCGGCTCGGCAGCTGCAAAAAATAGAAGAGTTCTTACAGAGTGTCTAAAAGTATTCTGATCATCGCAGCGGAAGCTTCCAGTACTCCGTACGCTGAACAGGTCATCGAACATTTAAAAAAGCTTGATCCAAGCCTGCAATTTTTTGGTGTTGGCTCTAAAGCCATGGAAAAAAAAGGTTTCGAGTGCTTGGGTTACGCAGAAAATTTAGCCGTTGTTGGTGTTGTAGAAGTATTAAAGCACTATTCTGAAATTAAAACAGTTTTTGATCGTGTTGTGCTCGAAACCAATCGACGAAAACCCTCGGCGGTACTCTTACTGGATTATCCTGGATTTAATTTAAAATTAGCCAAAGAGTTAAAATCAAGTGGACACAGGATTTTTTATTACATTTCCCCGCAAATCTGGGCCTGGAAGCAAGACCGAATTTTTACTATTAAAAAGTTTGTTGATAGAGTTTTTTTGATTTTGCCCTTTGAAAAAGACTTTTATAAAAAACACGATGTTCCTTTCGAATTTGTCGGACATCCACTTTTAGATGATCTAAATCCAGATTTAACAAATCCACAAAAAATTGAATTGCGACGGCAAAAGTATGGCATTAAAAAATCTGAAATGGTTTTGTTAATTATGCCAGGTTCCCGCAAAGGCGAAATCGAGCGCCACTTGCAAGTTCAGCTGGAAAGTGCGTCTCTAATGATGCAGAAGTACTCGAATTTACGGTTGGTTATTGCCGGTGCACCGACGCTATCAAAAGATTATTTGATCGAAAAAATCGGAAATTTTAAATCGCCATTTATTTTGTTACAAGAGCACCCCAACGACATGATCTCTTTGGCTGATATCGTATTGGTGGCTTCAGGCACTGCAACGTTGATGGTGGCACTCTTAGAAAAGCCGATGTTGATCATGTACAAAGTGAACTGGCTCACGGGATTGATCGCTAAAAGGTTAACGCGGCATTTGCGTTTTTTTGGTCTTCCTAATCTTATTTTAAATGAACCCGTTATAACAGAACTCAAACAAGACGAGGTCAATCCAGAACGAATTATTTTTGAACTTGAAAAGTTTATGAATGACGATTATCGAAACTCTGTCATCGGTCAGCTTAAAACCATCAAAAATCTGCTGGGTGAACGTGGAGCTTCAGAAAAAGTTGCAAGGCATTTGTGGCAGGTCATTAATCAATCTGATAAACAGCTTGGACATTAAAGTATGTTGCAGACGTTACAATGGTTAAACCCGGTTTTTATTTATAGTTTTCTACGAGCTAAAATATACTCGTCAGGCTTTAAATCACCCTTAAGACTTGGTGTGGCTGTTGTTTCCGTTGGAAATTTGCAGTTTGGTGGATCTGGAAAAACCCCTTTTGTTATGTATTTACTGAATCGCTACAATAAATATAAAATTGCGGTTGTTAGTCAGTCTTACAAAGCGCAGGTCAGTCAACCTGAGCAAGTGGATCTTTCAAAAGTTAATTTTCAAACTCATTTTGGCGACGAACCTAGTTTGATTCAAAAGACATTCCCCAAAGTTGATGTTTGGTGTGGTCCCCTCAAATGGAAGGCGGCAAAAACCGCCAGCGAAACTAAAAAATATGACCTAATCATTGTCGATGATGGTTTTACGCATCATCAGTTGTTTCGTGATTTAGATTTGCTTTTAATAGATGGTTCACGTCCCTTAAATAGTTATCGCTTACCACCGTTTGGATTTTTACGTGAATCGATGATGGCCTGTACTCGCGCTCATGCTATCATCGTTACCAAAGTTAAATCGTTAGCTGAACGCGATGATTTAGTTAAAATGGTTCAGCCTTATAACAAGCGAACTAGTTTTGCGAATTACGTTTCGCAGGCCAGCGAAGTAAAACCAAATGTGCATTATTTTCTTTTTGCGGGAATTGGAAATTTTGAATTTTTTCATAGTCATGCAAAAGACCTGGGCGTTTCGATTCATTCATTTGTTAGTTATGAAAATCACGCCGATTATCCAAAATCTTTACAGCAAGAAATTTTGCAAAGTCTAGTTCGATTCAACTTACGTGGACTAACGACGGCTAAAGATCGAATTAAATTAACGTTACCCGAGCTTTTGGCACGAACAGATTGTTTGTACGTGGACGTTCAACTTGAAAAATCTATGGAGCAATGGCTTGATGAAAGCATTATGGCAGCAGTCACTTCGAAAAATCGGTAAGATTTTAAGCCTGTTCACCGAGCTGGTGTTTAGAATTTTGCCATGGGGCTTCAATATTGCTTTTGCAAAGATTTTGGCATTTTTTTGGTTTGATGTTTTTAGAATTCGTCGCCGGGTCATTTACGATAATCTTGATATCGCATTTAAAGACATGGATAAAAAGCGTAAGCATCTGATTGCTCGGAAAAGCATTCAAAGCACGACACGCAGTTTTTTTGATATTATGCGGATCCCGAGTTTAAATTTAGACTCTAGTGATATCGATCGTGAGTGGATCGATCAAAACGTCGTATTTCATGGCGCAGAGCGGGTTCCCTTAAACTCCGGTGTGCTGTTTATGTCGCTGCATTTAGGGAGCGGGGATTTGTCTGCGGCCATCGTCAGTTCGTGTGTAAAACCAATCAGTCTCATCACTAAACGCTTTAAAAATTTAGTCCTGGACGAATATTGGTTTTCTTTGCGGTCGCAGGCCAAAACAAAATTTATTGATCCTCATGTCGCCAGCAATTCATTTGAAATTTTGCGCGCCCTAAAAGATCGGCGTGGGGTTGCTTTCGTTATTGACCAGTTCATGGGGAAACCCTTTGGCGTTGAAACTCAATTTTTCGGAAAAACGACTGGGTCGGCTTACGGCCTGGCTTTATTCGCCTTAAAAACTAAAGCGCCGCTCATTCCTCTTTACAATCGCTGGGATGAGTCCGGAAAACTTCACATCTATTTTGATGCTCCTATTGATTTATCCTCTTATATTACAGATGATATAGAGGTCAACAAAGTGCGGATTATGAACAGGTTGAACCAGGAATTAGAGCGAATAATTTCAGAATATCCCGAAAGTTGGATGTGGCTGCACAGAAGATGGAAAACATTCGAATGATGACGCGGTTATATTTAATTTCAGTTTTAATTTATTTTACAGGCTGTTCGACGACGTCGTATTTAAAATATGAAAAAGAACAAGAGCTTCGTAAAAACGTAGAGTTCGAACAAAAAGTAGTTATCAAGCCGGCCGATGAAGTTCCAGTAACGACTCCAGAAGCAGCTGCGATGGGTACGAGCGCTCAGACTCCGGTCAATCCAATTACTGACAGCATTAATGAAACTATTAAAGACATCACCGAAAAACCATCGTTAGTGCCACAAGCGCCCAAAGCAATTAAAAAACCCAAATCAGCCGTAAAAAAAACAGAACCTAAAAAACAAGTTGTTCTTCCAGTAGTGCGTCAGCCGGAACTTGAAGATAAAGAGGGTTTTGCGCCGGGGAATCGTCGCCCATTAGTTGACCCATTTCGTGTTGGCGAAAAAGTGATTCACTCAGTTCGTTATTTTTCGGCCGAGGCCGGAACGCTGACGTTTGAAACCAAGCCCAATGTTGTCGTAAACAATCGCAAGTCCTACCATTTTTATATTGGATTAAAAACCAGCTCGATGTTTTCAAAATTTTATTCTGTGGATGACTATGTAGAAACATTTTTGGATTTTGAAGAATTGGTCCCACATGTTTTTAAAATGAATGCTCGTGAAACCGGAAAATTGGTTCAAGCCAATTCTTATTTTGATCACCAGACTTTAAAAGCCAGTTTTTGGGAAAAAAAGTACACCGAAAAAAATGGTGAAGAAATTAAAATTCAGAGCTGGGATTTATTGCCATTTTCGCAAAATGCATTTAGCGGAATGTATTACATGCGATTATTCAAATGGGATATAGGCAAAGAGTATTCCTTCCGTGTTTCTGACGATGAAAAAAACGTTGTATTCACAGGCATCGCCGAGAAAAAAGAAACAATTCAAACCGACGCGGGTGAATTTAAAGCCGTTAAAATTAAAGCCTTAATTACTTCGCGAGGAGCATTAACACCAACAGGGAATATTTATTTTTGGCTTTCAGATGATCCTCGTAGAATAATTTTACGTATTGTTGCCGAGATAAAAATTGGTAAATTGGTCTCTGAAGTCATCGAAATCGACTAGGATTTAATTTTGATTATTGTTGTACAGACAGCTTTTTTGGGTGATCTGATATTAAGCATTCCTGCCATCCGACGGATTCGTTTTATTTACCCAGATCAAAAAATTGGAATAGTTTGTAAAAAGGGATTGGGTTCTTTTTTACGTTATTTTAATGTTTGCGAACAAGTTTACGAGATCGAAAAAAGTAATAGATCCTCTTACAAAAAAGCATTAAACGAGATCAATGAGCAAAACGTTCATGCCGTATTTTGTTTTCATCGCTCTATTCGAAGTCAGCTATTAACTTACCAGATTAACGCCGCGGAAAAATTCGGATATGAATCTTGGTTAGGTCGATTCGTCTTTGGAAAAACTGTATCTTATAATAAACGTTGGCCGGATGTTGTTCGCTATATTTCTTTACTAAGACTCATTGAACCTGAAGTTGAGGATTATTTTTCTAGAATGCATACTGAAGATTTGGTGCTATTAAATTTCTATGGATCAAATAATCGATTTCCGCAAATTCCAGACCTATTTCAATTTGATGACCTACAACCTGAACGCAAAGTCCGGCCTCAAAAAGTAGTGATTTTTCCAGGAAGCGTTTGGGCTACAAAAAAATGGACGTTAGCAGGTTTTGTAAAATTGATCCAAATCTTCAAAGAACAAAACTTAGAAGTTTTTTTAATGGGAAGCCCCGACGAAAAACAACTTTGTACCGATATTGCAAAACGCGCTGGCCATGGATTAGTAAAGGCTGGTGATTTTAATATCGAACAATCGATTGAATTTATGAGCAATGCGGGCTTTGTTGTGTGTAACGATAGCGCTTCAGCTCACATGGCCGCATTCGCTAATCGTCCAGCCTTTGTTATTTTTGGACCGACCACGTTAAACCTTGGCTTTCGTCCTTGGAATGATGAAAGTCGAGTTATCGAACACAAACTTGATTGTAGACCATGTGGGGCTCACGGGCATAATGTTTGTCCTTTGAAGCATCACCATTGTATGGAATTGATTAATGCGGATGATGTTTGGTCCATGATCACGTCATCAGGACTTTTGAATAATTTTTCGTGAACAGCAACTGTGTTCTTACTCGCAGCCCGAAAACTTTCTAAACTAATACCATCAATAAGAGAATTGTATATTTGATCATTCGCTCACGACAGGAGTTTCCTTTGAAAAGCATCGGTATTATTTTATGTGGTTTATTAATTAGTGCTATTGCAAACTCGCAAGCGCTGAATTCGAAAATTCACAATCAGTACAACTCAATTAGAGCCATGGGAATGGGAAATGCCTTTACAGCAGTTGCCGATGATTATTCGTTATTATTTTATAACCCAGCCGGTTTCGGATTCAAAAAAAATGGTGAAGTGCAATTTTCATTACTCGGAATTGGTTTAGGAAATAAAATTACACAATTAGCAAAAGACATTTCTGATGCGGAAAAATCGTCGACTCAAGAAGCTGATAAAATTAATGCGATTTCAGGAGTGCTTGATAAGTATTATGGAAGTCCTTTTTCAGCGCGAATGCAAATCGTTGAATTATTCTGGGTTCGTCCTAACTGGGGTTTTGGATTGTTACCAGTCGACATGACGATTGATATCGGCATCAACAAACAGATCGGCCCTACACTTGATTTAGATTTAAAAAAAGATTCCACATTTGCATTTGGTTACGGCCAGATGATCAACGAAGAAATGAGCGTCGGTGGAACTATCAAGGCCATTCACCGTGGGGCCGTATCACAATCGATTCCAGTTTTGGAATTAGCAGCCAACTCGGATGTCATGAGCAGTAAACGTTTTAAAGAAGGCTTAAATATCGATTTAGATTTAGGCGTGATGTACAAACCGCGTTGGTTTGGAACTAATGATTCTCGTAAACCGGCTCAAGAGACAACTAAAAAAGCCGACGAACCAGCCGCAACAGAAGAAGCCGCGAAAACCGAGAACTTAGGATTACAGGTTAATGAGAATGATCCTAAAAAAGAAGAAACCCCAGAAGCAAAGATTGATGATGCCAATATTAAAAAGCAAATTGAAAAAGTGGAAGACACCGACGAAGTTGAATACAACACGCCACTGACTTTATCTGCCGTTGCACGAAACGTTTTTGGCGGAAAATTCGCGAAAACTAAATTTATTAATAAAGACGCAACCGATGCCCCAGACAAGAACCAATTCGTCATTGATTTTGGATCGGCCTATGAAGTATGGAGTTTAGGTGGTCAGTCTTTAAAAACGACTTTAGATATTCGAAATCTTTTGCATGAATCAAATAACACTCCGGCAAAGGGCCTTCATTTAGGCGTTGAATACGACTTTTCACCAAGTGGATGGCTTAAGGCTCAAGTCCGCGCAGGTTTAAACCAAGGTTATTTTACTGCCGGTGCAAGCACTTTATTAGGAGTATTGACGATCGATGTTGTCACATTCGGTGAAGAGGTCGGAACGACTTCAACAAAGTTTGAGAATCGTATGTATGCGTTGAAACTTGGTTTTGGATTTTAGGAATTTTGCTTAGGGCGTAGTGTTCGTAGGTGGCGTCGTGCCAGAAAAGAGGCTCTGCCTCTTTTGATCTCCGTAAGTCTGACCGTCCGGGTCAGACTTATATTAATTTAAAAAATTCCCTTATTCATGATCTCTCGGTCACGATGACCGAGAGAAGCGAGAGTCCGAGAGCAGAGCTCTCGGTACGCAGGATGCATGTCCGATCAACTACGCTTCCGTATACTCTTTAACATTGATATTATACTTCCGAATTTTTCTCAGTAGCGTGTTCTTCGGAATGTTGGCCTGAGCCACGGTCTGGTTAATTCGTCCTCTGTTGGCTTTGAGTGCGCTCACGATAAAATCTTTTTCGGCTTGTTCTTTGAATAATTCAAAATCAAAATTTCCACTCTTATCTGCAACTGATGGTTTTGTAGGAGACGATTCTGCTTTTGCAGCGGCGAGGGCTACGTGACTTGCAACGATATTCTCTGGTAGTGAATCAATGGTAATTGTTTGGCCGGATTCGATTATAAATGCGCGTTCAATAACATTCTCAAGTTCGCGAATATTTCCTGGCCAGCGGTATTTTTTCATGACTTCTAAACACTGAATAGAAATTGCCGTGATTTTTTTTCCATGTGTTTCAGAAAATTTCTCAATAAATTTATTTGCTAATTCCGCAATGTCATCGATACGATCGCGCAACGGCGGTAGGAAAATTGGCATAACATTCAATCGATAAAACAGATCTTCGCGAAATAGCGATTGGTCCATCATTTTTTCTAAATTACGATTCGTGGCTGCGACGATGCGGGCGTTGGTTTTAACTTCACGGATACTACCGACAGGAGTAAATTTTTTCTCTTGAAGTGCTCGTAAGAGCTTTACTTGCATTTCAAGTTTTAATTCTCCGATTTCATCCAAGAATAAGGTTCCATTATTGGCAATTTGAAACTTTCCAAGTTTACGTTCTATGGCTCCGGTGAAGGCGCCCTTTTCATGACCGAAAAGTTCGCTTTCCATTAAATTTTCTGGAATCGCTCCGCAGTTAATGGCTACAAAAGTTCCGTCTTTGCGTGGGGAGTTGTAATGGATTGCTCTGGCCACGAGTTCTTTGCCAGTTCCGTTTTCGCCACGAATAAGGACTGTGGTATCAACCTTACAGAGTTTGTAAATGAGGTTGAAGACTTCTTTCATTTTAGAAGTGTGCCCTACGATTTCGCTTTCGATATCGTCATCAAAAATTGGATTTGATGCCGTTAAGCTATCGATCATTTCGCGGGCTTCGATACTTTTTTTAACAATTTCTGATAAGCGATCAGGACTCACGGGTTTTTCTAAATAATCGTAAGCCCCTTCGCGGATGGCTGTAATGGCGTCATTTAAATTACTATGAGCTGTCATAATAACAACAAACGTTCGTGGATCATGCTCTTTGATTTGTTTCAAAGCTGTAAGACCATCCATTTCGGGCATCTTAACGTCCATCAATATAAAATCAAAAAAATCCTGATAAACTAATTTTAAAGCCTGAGCACCGGTTTCGGCCTCAACGATTGAATATGTGTGGACCGATTTAGTTTCTAAATCTTTGAAGATGGTTGCTACTGATTTACGTAGTTCTGGTTCGTCATCGACGACAAGTATTTTTAAATTCATTTTTAAGCCTCGCTGTCTTTTACCATAGAAAGGTCATCGTTTGAAGAGGAATCTGGGGTTAATACCGGATCAATCGGTAAACTCATGTAAAATGTAGTGCCCTTGCCTAATTCAGATTTAAAGCTAATTTGACCACTATGGAGTTCGATAAAATATTTCACGAGGTAGAGGCCCAAACCGGTTCCTTTGGATTTTAAATCTTGGTTTTGACCACGAACAAATTTCTTCCAAATGTTGGGCTGATCCTCAAGGGCGATACCTTCACCAGTATCTTTGATTTCAATAATTAATTCATGTTCAGTTTCAAAAGACTTAACCGTTACGAGCCCACCATTGGATGTATACTTGATGGCGTTTTCAATGAGATTAAGAAGTACTTCAGTGATCAAGGTTACATCGAATTCAATTAAAAACATGGGTTCCAAAAACAATTCAAGTTTAATATTTTTAGCCACGGCCAGGGGTTTCAAACGTTCTGATACTTGAAAAATAATTTCATTAATGTCGGCGGATTGTTTGTTAATCTTGAAATCACGTGATTCAACACGCAAAACTTTTAGAATCGACTGAATGTAGCGGTTGAGTTCATCCGAGTAACTTTTTAAGCTGAGTAGATCTTCGGTTCCAAGCGTAGTTTTCTCAATCAATTGTCGGTCAATAATGGCTTGAATTTTTGAAATCGGAGTTTTTAGGTCATGACTAATTAAGCTGACAAAGTTATTTTTAAGTTGTTCTAATTCGGCCAAATATTTTTGCTCTTGAATTAATTTCGAGTTTGCTGTTTCAACCTGAGTTACAAAGTATCCAATAAAAATAATCCAAACTAAGACCAACAAAAATAGGACCGCCGATAGAGGCACCCAAATGGCGTGGGAGTCAAAAACCCAAATCGAAAAAGCGCCCCATAATAAACCGATCGAAATAAAAAGAAAAAACACGACAGACTGCGGATACATAAAAATGATGACGACACTAATGATCGTTACAACTATTAACAAGACCAGGTTAACAGGGATCGATTTTGAATTAATAAATCTTTTTTCGAGCATGTTGTCGGTAACATGGGCCCAATATTCTAAACGCGATAGTGGTCCTAGTGGTGTTAAAACTTGCGAGTTTGAATATTTGTCGGCGCCTATCAGGACAATTTTACCTTCTAAAAGTTTTGGATCAAAATTATCAATCAAGATATTTTTGAAATCGATTTTGTGAAAAACATTTTGGCCACGGTAATTAATAACCAAAGGATGTTTATTAGATTCGCGTTTATGTTGAGTTAGCTTTTGTGTAATATTTAACAATCTGTTTTGATTGGTTTGGATACGACGCGAAATCCCGTCATCATCGTAAAGGATCGAAAAGTGACCAATGTTGGAGCGATCTGGATTAGTGGCAAATGGTAAAATCATTTTTTCGAATTCACCAGAATTAGTTCCCCAAATGACCCGAGGATCCTTAAAGGTCATAATGTCGTTAGAGGTCAACTGACTGGTATTTAAGTTATCGCCAAATAAAAACGTGACGCCGACTGATTTTGGTCCGGCTTTTAATATTTTTTGGATAAGGTCTTTCCACAGAATTTGATCCCAGAAAAAGCTATCATTGATATCTTGGAATTCGCTAAAGTTGACTAATGAATTCGATTTTAAATCGAAAAGTTTTGAAATGTCATTTGGCTTTATAGTAATGAGGACGACCTGGTCCGAGGCTCTTTGCGGGCCACGGGCTTTAAACCGGGTATCGTAGTTTTCATTATGGTCGATTACGAGCAAAAATAACGAAATGAGCCAGCAAATAACGCCACGAAAAAGTATGGCTTTATACTTTATCGACCACGACGCCATTTTATGAAATACATTCAATGATTTTTGAGCTATATTAATGTCTAACACAAGGGCGAAATTAGCTTATTTTTACTCCAACTTCAACTAAACTAGAGGGTATAATTAAAGGTATAATAAAGCATGATCTGGATTAGAGCGGACCAACAAAATTTTTTGAAAACCGACCTTCAGCAGCTTGAGGCTGTTTTGAAGAACGGTTCTGTAATTACTTTTGGAAACTTTGATGGTTTGCATTTAGGACACAGGAATTTATTACAAGAAGTTACTCTATCGGCTTTAAATTTGCGATTACCTTCTGTGGTTTTTACCTTTAAACCTCACCCGCGAATAGTCTTAAACCCTGATCTGCCATTTCATCGAATGTTTGATCACGATGATCAGTTTGAAGTTTTAAAATCTTTGGGTTTAAATATTTTGTTTGAAGAAAAATTTACAAGGGAACTTGCGGAGATTTCTGCTAGAGATTTCTTTATTCGCTATGTGATTGGGATTTTTAAGGCTAAACACGTTGTTGTCGGCTATGACTTTTCATTCGGCAATAAGCGTGAAGGTAATTTGGATTTTTTAAAAAAGTTGTGTGACGAATTTGGAATTCAGCTGACGGTTAAACAATCATACTCGATCGAAGGGCAAATCGTTTCGTCCTCGACAATCCGCAGATTTTTACAGCACGGCGAGGTTCATCGGGCGCAAGTCTTTTTGGGTCGTAAATATTATTTACGAGGGATTATTCAAAAAGCGTTTCAACGTGGACGACAAATCGGAATTCCAACAGCCAATATTCATCCAGACATTTCATTTCTACCGCGCCAGGGAGTTTACTTTACGTATTCACATTTGCAAGGTCGCACTTATGAGTCTATTACGAATATTGGTTTCAACCCAACTTTCCAAACTCGTAATCCTGATGACATTGGGCAGTTAAAGGTCGAAACTCACATTTTTAATTTTGACAAAGATGTTTACGGTGAAAAATTTATGGTTGAGTTAGCGCATTTTTGTAGAGATGAAATTAAATTTTCTTCGCTCGATCATTTAAAAGAACAAATTCATAAAGATATCCAGCAAGCAAAGGATTTTTTTGCAAACACCTAAACCAAAATTTAACATTTTGCGATCAATTGAACTTTGGGAACTGTCTGCTGAATTTCAGCAAAGACTAAACCAAGATAAGTCAGTCGAGTTTTCAATTGCGCATCGTGAAATTAGTTTGGCTGAACTGGTTATGGGTGCATTCCATATGGTCGATTTTTCATGGGCCGTTTTTAAGCAACTAAACCCAATTGTACATCGGGCCGAGGCCTTAATTCAAAAATTGAATTGGGCCGATACCGGTTTGATCATCAACGGTGAAGTCAGACCCATGCTGCTTTCTGAACGAATTTTTTCAGAAATGATTTCGGCACAAAATACAATCGTTTACCGGGAATACTGTGTTTCAATCGTTGGTGATTTGTCGACGCTGGCCAGTTTTGTGAATTTGTGTCAGCGTTTAGGTTTTAAAAAAATTAATTTCTACGGCGCAGAAAACATAGTGCAAGAAGGCAAAGAATTTGCCGATGTTTGTATGAAGTTATTTATTAACTTGAAAATTGAAGTAAAAAATTTTGATGAATTAACTCATAACGAAGAGCTTTCGAGTTTACTTTTTGTTGATGTCGATTTAGATAAAGAGACTGAACTTTTTGAAAATTTGAGTTACTTTAATTTTTTATCTCCTCACTCAATCTTCATAGATTTTCGGAGTGATCGGAATAACTTGTTACAGCTGGAAGCTGAAAAAGCAGAGCTCGTAGTCCTAGACGGACGGAAGTTTTTTCTGAAAAAATATCAACTAGCCCAACAAATCGTTGAAAATCGTAAATAAACACCTCTTTTAACCTTATTTTACGACCAAGGCCCAGTTACAAAAAACGGCACATTAACTAAAATAGAAGTTACATGGCACCGCAAAAACTTGGAGAAATTCTACTGCGTCTTGGGATGATTCGACCTGATCAATTACAGGTTGCGATTGAAACGGCTTTTAGAAATAAAACCCGATTAACGCACGTATTGATTAGTTTGAATTTTCTGAAAGAAAATCAGATCTTAAAAGCACTAGAAAAGAATTTTACACTCCCAGGTGTTGATGCGGCAAACTTCGCAATTGATAACTCTGTTTTAACGTCAGTTCCAAAAGATTTTTGTGAAAAAAACTTAGTCATTCCAATATCAAAAGCGAATCAAACTTTGGTCGTAGCTTTTGCGGATCCTGGAAATCTGCAAACGCGAGATGACTTGCGGTTTCTAACTAAATTAAAAATTAGTCCTGTTGTGGCTACCGAAAACAGTATCATCACGGCCATCGAAAAGAATTATGGCGCTGTTAATCAATCGACGATGGATATTAATCGGCAAAATCAGGATGAGAATTTAGAGTATACATCGACGACGGCCAGTGTTTCTGTCGATGAAGGCGAAGGCGATAATACGCCTGTTGTAAAATTTGTGAACGGGATTTTGATTGAAGCCATGCGTAAGCGAACTTCGGATATTCACTTTGAACCATTTGAAAAAAGTTTCAAGGTTCGATTTCGGGTTGATGGGAATCTTATTGAAACAACGCGAATAGATGGAGCCCAAGCTTTAGCAACAGCGGCTAGTATTGCGGCGCGTATTAAAATTATGTCTAAAATGGATATCGCAGAAAAGCGTCGTCCGCAAGATGGTCGTTTAAAAATCAAACTGAGTAAAGAAAATCGCGAAATGGATTTTCGTGTAAGCACCATTCCCACAATGTGGGGCGAAAAAATTTGTATGCGTTTACTAGATAAATCTAATTTACAATTAGATATGACCAAACTGGGGTTCGAAGAAGACGATCTAAAATTATTTAAAGAACGAATTAATATGCCACAGGGCTTGGTTCTGATTACAGGCCCGACCGGCTCTGGGAAAACAACAACAATTTATTCGGCATTGCAAGAGCTGAACAGACCTGATGTTAATATTTCGACCGCGGAAGACCCTATCGAGTTCAATTTGGACGGGATCAATCAGGTTCAAATGAATAACGACATCGAATTAAATTTTACAACAGCCTTACGCGCCTTTTTACGTCAAGATCCTGATATTATCATGCTCGGAGAGATTCGTGACTTGGAAACGGCCGAAATCGCATTTAAAGCGGCATCGACGGGTCACTTGGTTGTGAGTACTCTGCATACCAACGACGCTTCGCAGACCGTAATTCGTTTGAAAGAAATGGGCGTGGCACCTTACCTGATAAGCTCGACAGTCAATTTGATTGTGTCGCAACGATTAGTAGGGCGGGTCTGCGAAACCTGTAAAGAACAGATTACAGTGCCTGAAGAAACTATCATGAATTTAGGAGTAAGCCGAGCTGACGTTCCTAAATTTAAATTGATGAAAGGCAAAGGCTGCATGGCCTGCGCGAACACAGGGATTAAGGGTCGGTTGGCGATTTATGAACTTTTACCTATGACAGAAAGAATTAAGAACTTAGTACTTGAAGGCGGAAACGCAACGCAAATTCGTAATATGTCGCGTGAAACTGGTTTAAAAACTTTACGTCGCGCCGCTTTGTTAAAATTAGCGCGCGGTCAAACAACTATAGAAGAAGTGATGAACGCTTCAGTAAGTGACGTTTCGTAATGAAGTTTGAATTAGTCCAACGCCTTATTCAAAAAAATTATATCGAGCTGCAGTTTCGCCTGGGGCATAAAGTACTTGGTAAAAAAGGCAAGGATTGGGAAGAAATAGATTATAAAGAGATGAGTCTGAGTGAATGGGAAGATCTGAAGGATCTTTGTTTGTCTAAAAATGAAAAAATTAATTTAGAGACTACCGGATTTGTAAAAGGTATTTCGACTTTGAATTCGCAAATGAGTTCACAAATGAATTCAGTTCGTGCCATTTACAGTTTTATGGAGTGGAAAGAAAACTTCAAGGCGCACATCCAAATTAATCGCAATATTAAAGTTGCTTCGCACTTACAAAATTTGTCGTACTGGGAATCGATTCGCAAACCGAGTGGATTACATTTAGTCCTCGGACGCGGTAAATCTGGAAAGTCACAATTTTTGTCGGAAATTTTAGAAGAACTCAAAAAAGATTCTCCGCAAATGTGTGCGACTCATGCGGACTTATCACCTTTAAAGTTAGCCGTGTCAGAAACATTAATGCATTTTGGGGCCGAGTCATTGTCGTGGTCAAAGTCACATGCGATTTATGATGGTGTTGACCGGTTGTTTGTAGATCTAAATGATCTGACTCAAATTGAAAAATGGATTGAGTTTTCGGAACAAGGCCGTTGGGTCGTTTTAACTA
>JAYVHE010000210.1:0-11376 GCA_043771495.1 Bdellovibrio sp.
AACAGAATAAAAACTAAAAAGCTCGACCTCATAGAGATATATTCTGGACGAGCTTTAGAATTTTTCATTATAATTTTCAGGTTTTGTAAATTAACAGGACTCAAACTACTCTTTCGTCTCAGTCACTAGACGCGCTTTGCCTCAATGTATGGTCAAAGCGCTATCAATATCGACTATTTAGATTTAGCAGCCGATTTAGTTGTTTTTTTAGCCGCTTTTTTCTCTTTAGTCGCTTTTTCTAACAACTTAACATTTGAATAATCAAAGAAGCCTTCTTTTTTCAAAAGACCGTCTTTTTTGTCAAAGTGAGTTTGTACTTTAACGCCCTCGACTTTAATCTGAAGAGCAGAAGGACTAATCGCTATAACCGCGCCCTTTTTCCCTTTATCAGTTCCAGTGATAACTTGAACTTTGTCACCTTTTCTAATTTTTAACTTCAACATAATCTATTTCCTTACTTAAAAGCTTAAAAATTAAACTTTTTTAGCCTTAGTGATTTTACGTTTAATACGAGACTTAATATCTAAAGCTCTTTTAGACAGAACTTCGTCATTTTGATTTAAAAGATATTTATCAAATCCACCCATGTGTTCCATGTCTCTGATCGAACTCGTCGCCATATAAAGACGAACCATTTGATTCAAAGACTTACTAAAAATGCGTTTTCTTTGCACATTAGGATTCGCCACAGATTTTGTTTTAATGTTAGAGTGACTGACTAAATTCTTAACTACTGGCGATTTTCCAGATAATTCACATCGGCTCATGTTTAGTTCCTTTGATTCCCTTTTTATTACTTTTTGAAGCATTAAAAACAAGATATTTTAACAAATAAAATACTTCTTTTAGTACTTCCCAAACTGAATAAACTGGTATATTCATTTAAAACTTAATTGGCAAGAGGTTTATAATGGAAAAAGAAACTAAAGACAGAGACAACAATAGAGAAGGTTCAAACAACCGCAAGACAACTCGTTCTAAATACAGAACAGAGTATTCTGGTGACCATGTATTTGATTACAAGGATCCAGCTTCTTTAGCGCGTTTTGTGACTGATGCAGGCCGTATCACTCCAGCCCGAATCTCTAAATTAAGTATCGCTCAACAGAAAAAAGTTGCTAACGCAGTTAAAAAGGCGCGCTCATTGAGTTTATTGCCTTCTGGAACTGATGCTTACGATAATTTTTCTCGATCTGAGCTTATCAGCCCAGTTCCTTTCGAATACTAAATTTAATATAAAGACTCGTCTCACGAGTTGTTGTTTAAAAAGAGGAAGTTTAACTTCCTCTTTTTTTTGTGTCTGTTCCTAGGTCTATGCTTCAACAATTCTCCATTCTTATCTGAATTCTAAGTTTTAAGAATTTACCACAGACAAAGTAAGTATATGATGTTTGGCCCAATTTAATTGAGACCTCGATTTGCAATACTTCTAAGTAACGTAACTGCAAACAGGGGGCTTTATGCTTTTTACTAGAAAAAAATTAACTCAAGACGAAACAAATAATTCACAAAACCAATTGTTTTCTAAATTAGAATCGTTTGGGCTATCTCCAGACGACTGGCATATGGAAAAAGTGGATTCAAAGTACTTATTAACTCATATGGAAAATAGTGATTTTCAATTTATTGGATATTCAACGCCTGATCGCAAGGACTGGCAGAGTTTACATCTTTTTAGTTTATAAATTAGTAATACATATCGCAGCGGATTGAAAACAAGCTGCGTTCGAAGACTTCGGTTTCGTTAAGCTGGCCGTCGGGATTACTAACTGTTCTTAGTGCTCGCGGCCGCTCGATAAGTAATTTTTTTTCATCATCGATATCCGCTGGGTATTCTTGCGGATATTCGGAATAGATTCCTTCACGATAGGCTTTGTACTCTTCTTCACTCAGTTGATTTTGTAGAACCCGCTTTAACCGACAAAACGTGTAAATTTCCGGTTGAGATAACCAGCCTAAACGCTGAGAGCTTTCTTTCGGCGGCTGAATTCCCCAAGCAATTAACGCTAAAGTTTTAACCCCATCCGCGGCCTCTGGTAAAAAGTTGGTATAGTCTAACGTCAGTTTTTCGTAACACTCCGAACGCACACGTGACGTCGCCGCCGTCATCTTTTTTAAAGATATAAAATAATTTTCACAAGCTCCAGGCGTATTGCCTTCTCGACAATACGCTTTTTGTGATTGAATCAAGGGAAAATGAGTTTGCTCTTTGGTGTCAACGTAGCCTCGCAAAACACCACGAACATCTCTTGAAAAATTTTTAATGTCGACTTCACAACCATCGGACATTGGGTTGCTGTACATTATTACGCCTAGGCCCACGCACATTATAATAAATATGAGTAAAGGTTTCGGAATGTCATAAATCTTATCCACTAGGGTCATAGCGATATTTTCCTTGTGTTCATCGCCTTCGTCAAAGTTAAATAAGGCTCTATGGCTGGACTTTTAAATAGCTCTACAAATAGCTCTACAAATAGCTCTGAAAAATCATCATTTGTTTTCGACTTTATTATTGTCGGATCTGGATTTGGCGGTTCGGTTTCGGCCATGCGGCTTTCGCAAAAAGGCTATAGCGTTGGTGTTTTAGAAAAAGGGTTGCGATATCAAACCCAAGATTTTCCAAAGTCCAACTGGAATTTAAAAAAATTTCTATGGGCTCCGCTTATTAAATGTTTTGGAATTCAACAAATTTCCCTTTTGAAAGGCGTCATGGTTTTACATGGCGCCGGCGTCGGTGGCGGCAGCCTAGTTTATGGCAACACATTAATGCAACCGTCCGATGATGTTTTGCAAAATTCCGCTTGGCCTGATTCGGCTCCCTGGCGTGAACGTTTAAAATCAAACTATTCTCTGGCCAAAAAAATGCTCGGTGTAAATAAAAACCAACGCCCGGCCTTAGCGGACCAACATCTAAAAACCTTAGCCGTGCATTTTAACTCTGAGTCTAGCTATCATTTAACCGAGGTTGGGGTTTATTTTGGTGATAACTCAGACTCCCTTAGCAAAGATCCTTATTTTTCTGGAGCCGGGCCTGCTCGTAGCTCTTGTACCGGTTGTGGTGGATGCATGATTGGTTGCCGTGTCGGAGCAAAAAATACACTCGATAAAAATTACCTTTATTTTGCGGAACGCTGGGGAACCGAAATTTTTGCTGGCGTTAGTGTTCAAAAAATTACCAAAAAATTAAATCATTTCGAACTGACCACTAAAAATTCAAAAAATTGGTTTGGTCGTGGTCCAACACTGATGGCTAAAAAAGTCATAATCAGCGCAGGTGTTCTGGGAACACTAAAAATTTTATTTGATAACAAATTAAAATATAAAACTTTGCCGGATATCTCGGAACGCTTAGGCGAAAATGTTCGAACAAACGGTGAAAGTCTCTGTGGCGTAACCAGCTTTGGACCAGATAATTATTCTGAAGGCATTGCAATTGGTTCGGCTTTTAGGATTGGCCAAGATGTAAAAATTGAACCTGTTCGATACCCCGTCGGCGCCAACGCGATGAAGTTGTTGGCTGTGCCCTTAACCGATGAAGTCAATGGCTTACCTCAATTTAAAACTGTTTTGCGGCTTTTTAGTTTGGTTAAAAACATTGGATTAAATTTTTCTCGTTATTTTAGAAGTCATTGGATTAATGACTGGGCTCGCCAATCAATTATTTTATTGGTGATGCAAAGTACTGATGAAAAAATGAAGCTGAACTATGGCCGTTCTATTTTACGATTTTTTCGCCGTGGTTTAAAAATCGATGTTAAGTACTCGAACTCAGTTCCCAGCTACATCCCCCTGGCACAAGCAGCCGCCAAACAATTAGCCCAGCAGATCAATGGATTGCCGCAAAATATTTTTTCGGAAGTCGCTTTAAATACCCCGGCAACAGCACACATTTTGGGTGGAGTTCCGAATGGCCCGACCAAAGACTTTGGCGTCGTGGATGAAAACTTTGAAGTTTTCGGTTATCCAGGTCTTTACGTTTGTGACGGCAGCGTCATTCCTGTTAATTTAGGGGTTAACCCGAGCTTAACAATTACCGCAATTTCTGAAACATTTGTTGAACAATTTCCAGTCCAACAAATGAATGAATCTAGAACAGTTAAATTTTCCGAACATTGATTGCAATGCTGCAAATTATTCTAGAAGTGCGTCCATTAATTGTGGAGTAGCGTCGTCCTGAGACGTTAAATCTTTCAATGCCGCATCGATAGCATCGTTGCCTTCAGCTTTGAACTTTTCATCAACTGTCTTTACAGCCAAGCAGTTGAACATTTTACCTTTGTTTGGATCACTTGTTAACGATGTATATGGATCAACCGACATACCGATTTGAGTTGCCATTTGCATTCTAGAAATTTTTTGAGTTTCAGCATCAACTGAAAGACTCAAAATTCTAAAGCGCACAGGTTTATTATGTAACAAGTAATCTGCAATCATGCTTCCGGTGGCTTTATGAGCCAAGTGACCGAAGAAGCTTGGAACTGTATTAAATTTCATCGCACATGTATTTTCAGGATTTAATTCATCATCTAAAATTTGTAAAGAACCATACCAACCTTTAAGACCACCCGAAATACCACCGTAGCCGCCGAAGTCGATCATAATCTCTGGTTTTTCTTTGACGTCATATTGATGAATCGCAATTTTTTGTGTAACGTTCAACAACGCCATCGGGCGCAGTTTATGAACTGGGTCCGATAGAATTTCCAAATCATTAATGATAACTTGTTCGTTGGCCTTCGGAAATTCACGCGAACCTGATTTTAATTCCCCCAATAATTGAAAACGCACATAAACATTGTTTTTCGCCAATTTCAAATGAGTTGCTACACCAACAACTTGAAACTGATTGATTTTCGTTGAAGCGATTTCAGCGATCTGTGTTCTAAGAACACTATAAAATTCGGCAACTGAAGATTTTTTAGCTTCTTTCATTGGGCCAAGGTCTGCAGTTATAACTTGAACATCGTTTACGAGTGGCAAATTCGAAACTTTTGCTTTTTCATCTTTCGGAAAAGGTAAAACATATGAGGTATAAATCACAGCATCTTCCGGCAAATCTTTATTGATTTCTACGATGAAAGGCTTCAATTCATTTTGTATCGCAGTGGCTAATTGAGTGAAAACAGAATTAAAGGTCTTTGGTTGTAAAAGACCGGTTTTAGCCGTTTCTAAAACTTGAGAACTTACGCCATTAATCTTTTCTTGCATTTTACTATTCAATTCTTCTAATTTAGCATTTCCGCGAACATCCGGTAGAACCGTAATGATTGAGTAGCTTTGTTCTTTATTCAGCGGAGCAATTCCTACCTGAGCATAAACAAGTGCCGGTGCAAGAGTAACAATAAATAGACTTTTTAAAATATTGAATTTCATTTATAACCTCTTAGTAAATTGAAAGCGGCATTGGTTTTTGTTCGCAAGCCTGGTTAAGATCTGTTGTATTTCGACGAACTAAATCATGAATCACAACTGTATTGCGCTGTGGAAGATTTTCTTTCATGCTCGAAACTTTTTCTCCTGAGGCTAATTTTATAAAAAGCTCGCAGTCATTTTTGCGTACAGCATCGATGTAATTCGACATTTGCTTTTCAGTGATATAAAAACCGCTATGTTTTAAAAACTGTTCTTCAGCTTCTTGCAAGAAACCCACTAAACTCTTATGTTTCGCAATTCGAGCCGCTAAAGATTTAATTTTTTCGCCTTGTTCAGCTGGAGTTTGAGCTCCACCGGCCAATAATATTTCGGCTGTTTCTTTTTGTAGACCAGTGAAACTGATCATCATGTTTAAGATTGTTTGAGGATCCGCTTTTTCGATTAAGTCTGTAATCAAACGACCAGGTCCTGAATACCATGTTAAAAAAGCTGTGTATAACGAGCCTTTCGTTAACCCATCCGGCATATCGTTTGGCATTTTGCCAGCGTCTTTCAACATTTTAGTGGTTACATCTGCAAATGCTTTTAACTCATCTGATTCAATAAATTCGTATTTGCCTTCTTCCATCAATTGGAAAAGTTTTGTCGTCGCCATATCTTGCACGCGGGTATAAGCGGCATAACTAACGTCGCGCCATTCGCCGATCATTTCAAATCGCGGCTCAACTTCTGCGTCTGCCGGCGCAAATGTTTTAGAAATTGTTAAATCTAATAACTTTGCAAAACCGTTATCTTTAGTTACGATTTCAGATTGCACCAATGGAAATATGTCGACGCCGTTATTGCCAAGTTCAGGAAAACTTTGACACTTTATGCCGGGCTGATTACAAGCAAACTTAAGACCGTAAGATCCGATCTGAGAACAGAACAAAGTTGATTCTTCATTCATGTTCATTCCAAAATTGTATCCAACACGTTTAATTTTTCGCACTCCTGTTGCTTTTTCAATAACATCTAAACGGTCATTCATTGTGGTGTCTGATTTATCAAACGGATTTTCACGAACATCTGCTTTTTCAGCCAAAAATCGGGCTGAAAGGGCTGCTACTTCAGATTCAGGTGTATACTGACTGGCATCGCCAACCCAACTTAATCGATAATGAACTAAACGATTTTTATCATTTTTGAAAAAATGATCTAAAGAAACGATCTGCAATCCAAAATCTGGTTCAGACTCTACAACATAGATTTTACCTTTGTTTTTTTCTCCGAATAAAGACCCATCATCAATATAGACAACGGCTAAATGACTAAATTGGTTGTCTATTCGCCCAATACGGCTAATAACCGAACTAGCAAACGTAGTCCCTTTAGTCATGAATATGTCTCCATGGCGTAAACTTGCACGAGAAAACGTACTGTTAGGTGCAAGTTTTTTATTTAACATTAAATTGGGCCACTGATTTTCATCAAATGGTTTAAGTCCTAGGTCCGCTGAAGGCATTCCAACGATTCCTAAGTTTTTAAGTTTATTTTGTTTTCTTAAAGACGAAAGTGCAATGCGGTCTTCTAAATTACGAACGCTGCGGTGTACTCGACGCATTTGATCCACGCAAGCAACCATAGAAGCTTCATTTTTAAATTTCGTCTCCTCAGATTTGCCGACGACAAACGCACGCAACTTTTCATTAAGATTTACGCGGGCATTAAATAAAATTGAAATCGCGTCTTGACCATTGTTTTCAACAACATCGGCGATATCAGAAAATTGTGATGATTTAATTTCAAAAAGAGTCCTATTTAAAAGATCTAATTTTTCTGTGCAGTTTTCAGCAGTTATCTCCGCTTTAATAAAATTCTGGATATCCTGGCTTGCACCATTGATTCCTAATCTTAATGGAATCAAGGTCGGTGTTTGAGCTTGAGAAGTTAATGAACTAAAAACGGCAATAGCAGCCAGCAGGCATTTTGTTGTCTTCATTGATACGTCCTTCGCTTTATATAGATAGAACTGCTTACATAGCAGACATCGAGCCATCCTTAGATTTCATATATTTCATCAGGGCTAAGTTTACCGTGTTGCGGAGCTACACAGAGCCTGTTTTGGTCACTTTTTTATTGCTCGCGAAATTCAACATGCCATGATTTGTTCATGCAAAAAATAGTGAAAAATTTAGCTGTCAAAATAGTTATCACAACCATTATCACACTTTTTTCAGGAGTTTTATCAGCACAAGAGAACGATTCCACTGATTTAACACTCTGTGAAAAAGTCGCACTAGAAGCGCGTTCTGGCGATTTAATTTTTACAGCCGTCGATTCTTATTCGTATCGCAAAATTGCAGCGGATACTTTAACTTGGTCATCGCATGTTGGAATTATTTTTAAAGAAGAAGCGCAATGGGTTGTTTACGAGAGCCGTATTCCAAGAAGCACTATCACTCCACTATGTGATTTTATTGGTCGGTCTATGGAAGAAATGGTGGAAGTTAAACGTTTCAATAAACCACTTGCTCGCAAGACTATTAAAATTTTAGAAACAGCAGCCTTTGATCGATTAGGCTATTACTATCACACCGGATTTGACTACGATAATAAGAACCGTATGTTTTGTTCTAAATATGTATTCGACGTATTTCAAGAAGCTGGAATTGATGTTGGTTTAATCGAAACATTAGAAGAACTTTTAAATCGTAATCCTGAAGCTGACTTAGTTTTTTGGACTCGTTGGTATTTAGGCTCAATTCCTTGGGAGCGCCGAACGGTAACTCCGGCCAGCCAAATTAAAGATGATAAGTTTATTACGGTTTTCGAAAATAACGTAGGAACAGGTAACAGCCAAATCCCGCGAATAAATGCTTCAATGGGTGCCCGCTAATTGCGTGGTTAGTGATTTGGTAAATTTGTTTATCAAATGTTTCAACCAGTTTGGCTAGTACGTAAAATACAAATAAATAAATACAGGCAGTTCTTGGAAAATACGATTTATCGTAAACCAGCATTGCCATCAATGTTGTTACTATAGCCCCAAACTGTATAGCATAATATAAACGTAAATCACCTCGACCAAGCTCTTGAGTATAACTCCAGTAGGCGACTGACCCCATGCTTAGAATAACCAGAGAAACAAAAACATATATATCAAATTTCCGGTCTTTAAATTTTTTAAAAATAGTCTTTGCTAAGAGCCAGGACGTAAAAGCACCGAATGCGATTCCCATTGGTAAACGATCCCAGACTAAAGATTGGCTGTTGGGATTTAAATGATAATACATTGAACCAAAGCCCGTAAAAAAAACACCCACTACAAAAGTTATTAAGTAAGTTCTTTCCTTTTTTTCTAACTTTAAAAAATCAAAGTTAAGCGCAGCATAATAGCCCGTAAACATAAAAATTAAATTCGAGAAAACATTCATAAAATTTGGCACAAGCCAGAATCGATCATCGGCAAATAAATGATAATGCTCACTTTGAGGTATCGGAGCACTAAAAAATAGGGCGATAAAAAAGCAGGTAAAAGGCAATAATACTAAAACGATTTTCCAATCTATTCTATTCAGGGTGTTTTGCATTAAGCATTCCCTTTCTTAGCCTCAAGCTCTTGCCAGCGCGCGTACATTTTTTCGACGTCTGACTCTAGATTATGAACTTCGGTTGAAATCTCAACTAATTTTTTTGCGTCAGCTAAAATTTCAGGTGTACCTAGATTTGCTTTTAGCTTTTCGATTTCGGTTTCTTTAACTGAAATTGTTTCTTCGATCGTGGTGTATTCGCGCTCTTCTTTGTAACTGAGCTTGCCGCCTTTTTTCTTTGCGGCTTCTTCTGCTTTTTTAGCAAGTGCTTTGGGACTATTTTTATTTTTTTGATCATCGAGCCAGTCTTGCCACTGCAAAAAACTCACAAAACGTATAAGCTCATGATTAGCTTTATCTTCAGAGAAATAAACGATTTCATTACAGACTTCATCTAAAAAGGCCCGGTCATGGCTCACCAAAATAATCGCGCCATCAAATTGATCGAGTGTGTCGCGAAGTGAATCTAAAGTTTGAAAATCCAAATCGTTCGTTGGCTCATCCAAAATCAAAAGCTGACATTCATGAGTCATTAATTTAGCGATCAGTAAGCGGTTTTGCTCACCACCAGAAATCTCTTTAACTTTTAAATCCATTTGATCGCGACGGAAACCAAAACGGTCCAAATAACTACGACCATAGACAGGTTGACCATGAACGTGAACGTAATCCCCGTCTGGACAAATATTTTTTAGAACACTAAGATTGCCATCTAAACTTTGTCTGTTTTGTTCAAAATAATTTATTTTTAAATCATCATACTTCTTTATCTCGCCGGTAAATTCTAAACCGGAATCCTTAGCTTTAGCGGCATCGATGATTAATTGGATTAACGTGGACTTCCCACAGCCATTAGAACCTAACAAACCAAGGCGAGTGTTTTTATGAATTAGAAAATTAAAATCTTTGATCAAGGTTCGATCGCCCCGCTTTACATTCAAATTATTAATTTCAACCAATTTTTTGGGCGACTTACCTGTCGTTTTCATTTCGATGTCGATTTTGCGAGAACGATTTAATGTTTTTAATTGATCAACTTCAGCAATCAATTCATGCGTTGCATTCTGACGAGCCTGTTGCTTTTTTAATCGCGCGATAGCCCCGCGACGAAGCCAAGCCAATTCATGGCGTAAGTCATTCTGAAGCCTTTGCTGCTGCACGTTCTGCGCACGAATGTACTCACTGCGCTGCTCGATATATTCGGCGTAACCGCCTCGACAACGAATGTAACCTTCTTTAAAACTCGGATTAATTTCAATAATTTCATCAACAGTATTTTGTAAAAATAATCGATCGTGCGTGACAACCATGTAGCCCAAATCTGTGCGATTTCGCAAATAATCTTCGACCCACATAATACTGTCGACATCTAAGTGATTTGTTGGCTCATCCATCAGTAAAAAGTCTGGCTTACTGAGGAGCCCACGAATAATTTGAGCCTTCTTTTGTCCACCACCAGACAGATCGGCGAATTTTTTGTCTAAATCGTTTTCTTGTAAATTTAATTTTGAAATCAATTCCCACAAATCATAAACCAGCTCACTCTCGTCAAATTCTTTGATTTCCTTAGGAGTTAATCCCGAAATTAAAAAGCTCTTTAAACTTTGCTGATCTTCGGTATTGGGACTTTGAGTAATGTAAGAACGTTTAACATTTGACGACCAAACTAAATCGCCTTTGTCGAGCTCATCAAGGCCTGCCATACACTTTAACAATGTTGATTTCCCTGAACCATTTGGACCTACTAGACCCACCCTTGATCCAGCCTCGATTCCAAAAGACAGTCCGTCGAATAGAACGCGCGGACCAATGGATTTTTTTATTTTATGGGTATTGAAAACTATATTCATCTGTGTGATTTCCTAATACACTATAGACTAATTTACATCAAAGGCGTTATGAAAAATTTATTTATTTTATCGATTACCATATTGGCTTGTTTGCTTTCGATTAATTGTTCAACACCTTCCAAAACTTCGGAACGAGTTCCTGCCGATAATTTTGATCAAATGGCTCAGTCCGTCGATGCATCGACAAAGATCAACCATTACGTAATCACTTTACACGGTGTCGGTGGCGATATTACGACGTTTGGGTCTTTAGATCAGGTGTTAAAAAAGCATATCACCGAGCTTCGTCCTCAAGAAAATTTGACAATACTTAATTTTTTGTATCCAACAGGAAGTCACTCATTAAATACATTTGAATTTGCTTACACTCACTTTAACCAATTTTTAGAGAAACAAATTCCAATCTTGAATCCAAAAGACAAAATTACAATTATTGCCCATTCACAAGGAGGAATTATTGCATCGATCTGGTTTACTGGAGTTTCGTTAAAGGTTTCCCAGGATGGAATGCCCGACGAATCATTGGGTCGCTATCAAAAATACACGCGCGCTACTCAAACTATAGTTACTATTGGAAC
>JAYVHE010000211.1:0-5607 GCA_043771495.1 Bdellovibrio sp.
AAAGGCGAAGTGACTATTAAGGACTTATTAAAAAGTGCTTTACGTTTGCGGCCAGATCGAATCATCGTTGGCGAGGTTCGTGCCTCTGAAGCGATGGAATTAATAAATGCAATGAATACTGGTCACAAAGGCAGTATGGGAACAGTCCACGCCAATTCACCGGAAGATGCCATTATTCGTCTAGAGGCCCTTTGCGCAAGTGGAGATGCTAAATTAAGTGAAAAGGCGCTCACAATGCAAGTGGCCAGTGCGATCGAAATGATTGTACAAATTTCTAGATACTCAGATGGTTCAAGAAAAATTGGCGCCATTTCTGAAGTCCGCGGAATCCGAGCTGACGGTAAATATGACGTTGTACCTATATTTGCAATTCAAAATTTAATTCGTAGAGCTGATGGTAAGCTTGAGGGTGGTCTTGAGCCCACTGGTGAAGTGCCTTCATTCTATCAAGAAATTTTAGATAACAAAATTAATTTTCCGGTGACTAAATTCCAAAAGGTTCCAAAAGCCGGTTAAAGAAACTGTTAAACGACGAGGCAGTTATGAGTGGTCGGAACTTATGTTTTTCTGTGGTTGTGTTCATTTTATCTATTTTTGCAAACGCAGAAATGCGCTTTAAAATTGAAGCTAACAAAAACTGCAAAAGCGATGTCGAAATTTTTATTTCGCAAAATAAGAAATTAATTTTTCAAATTCCAAGTGTGCAGGGGCTTGAGTCGTCGGTTTATTTGCCTAAAGGTGCATATTCGGTAACGGTGCTTGGTCCAGACTGTCAATTCGATAAGGACGTCGTACACACCGGAGATTCAAAATTATCTGTCACTGTTCAATTGAAAAAGGTTGAAAAACAACGGACGCCATCGTCCACTGGAATTATGAGCCCTGAACGAGCTTATACCTACGGATTAGAGAATCGTTATAATTTGCCGTCGGGCGCCTTGAACTTAAACTTAAATTATTCGATGCCGTACTGGTATCCGTATGCTCAACAAAATTATTCGAATTATCAATGGCCGTGCATGTGGAATATGTTTGGCTGCAACACCTTTAATTATCCGGTTCGTCAGCACCAGACTTATCCGAATGGTCCCATCGTCATGGGTAAACCAAATATTTATGTGCAAGGTCCTGATTCACAAGATTTAAAATTAAAATTTTTAGACGACTCAGCCGGCCGTTTTATGGCGTCAACTCCGGCCATGGACGAGAATTTTTGGAATTTTGATTTAAAAGGAAATGCAATTTTTAAAAATTCGGTGCAACTTGGTTACTTCTTTTTTGATGCACGAACACCGACCAAGGCCGATTACAATTTGGATCAAGCCTTCTGCGGAATTAAAGAAGAACTTTTAAAATTTATGATCGAGCGTCTTGATCAACGTCAATTTCCAAAAGCGGCGATAACAGATTTTAAACAGTACTGGATTTTTAAACTCCCGGACTTAGAGAGTTGTGTGTTTCCACAGACTGAAAAAAATATCCAGTCATTTTTCCAATTGAGCTCAGCCATAAAAACGCAAAAGTCAGTGTGGCCTATAACCGGATTTACTTTGTTGTCGTTCCCAAGTCGGCTCCAGTGACTCAGATGCCTTTAAAATTCAAAACAAACCCAAAAAAGTGGGTTGATCGGCAACCTGCAGCGACCGGAACTTATCAAGTTTACGAATGGGGTGTGGGCTTTTTAGCTCACTAATAGAAGCGTTCGTTCACAATTTCGATGTTCATCCCAGTTTAGAAATTTTTTCAGACTGTCAGAATCATAACAGTTTCAATTTTTTATTGATGCGGTATGTTGCCTGCTCTTATCAAAACCAGGAGTTAATATGAATTTAGTAAATTGTTTAACCGCTCTTATCGTATCGGTATCGGCATTTTCTGCCAATGCTCAATATGCTTTGTCTGATTTAGCGCTCGTTACCCGCGACGGTGTTTCGGAAATGCGCGTCGTTTATAGAATGTGGTCTTCTGAATATCCATCACCAGTGATCGATGTAAACTCTAGAATTAAAAAAGGCACAACGGTCGTTGAAGGTTTTAGAAATCTACAAAATTTGTCAGTGCCAGTTAAATGTGAAATCCGCAATGGTCTTTATCATCCGTGGTCTGAGTCAAAAAATTCAGCTATTGTTTATGTAACAGTGGCTCCGCATTCAATGTACGTTGTTGCAAAAACAAATTCGGCCCTTGATTTACAAAAGAAAATGCAAAAAGGCACCATTATTTCTGAAGTTATTTATTTAAGTGAAGGGTTTTGCTCAGCCGTGATTCGTTCAAATGATCCAAAAATTGGATCGGTTGCACAACCAAATATTGGTTTTGAATGTTCGGCATTAGATAACACAGAGAACTTCACAAAAATCTCGAATGAAAATCCGGGTCAAAGCTTTAGAGATTCGACTGAGCAATGGATTTATGTTGCTTGTCAAAATGGTGGAGAAGCTTATGTGAAAGACACTACGATGTTAACTGCTCAGGGTGTTCAAGAAGGCAAAGTCACAGGTTATGGCTCAGTCGGACCTGCACCAAAAAATTAATTGAATCCACCAAAATTTTTGGTCGGGGGGAGTATTTATGAAAACAGTTTTATTTTTTGCCCTTTTATTTTCGTCGATGATCGCGAACGCGCAGAGCGATATCGTTTGTAACGTGGTTTCAAAAAACGCATCCGTTCAAACAACGGTTGTGTTAAATTCTACGATTCCAACAAACATAAAAATAAAAATTTACCGCTCTTTTTATGGTCACACCGCGCCTCCGATGGACTACAAAATGCAAAGTTCTGCCACGGTTCAAAGCCATGTTTTAGCTTACACAGGTGATGAGCTAAACCGCATTTTAGTGATCAATCTGCAAGAGCGTACTTCTGAAAACAAAGCTTTAGGCACTTTTTTAGACAGCAGTGTTTCCCTTGAGCCAGTTCGCGTCATTTGTGATCTGTAATTTTGGTCTGCAAATTTGAAGATTTCGTAACCCAATCGGTTTTTTAGCTCTACATTTTAAGCACTTGAAAAGCATGAGGTTTTTAGATGACGACTCTGTTTTTTAGGGTTGCACGAAACCCATGGCTTGCTTACAGTTGTTGAGTGTATTTCAGTTGCAAAATAACCCATGCGATTTTGACACATTTGGAGAGTTCAAAAAATCCAAATGAATTATCGTCTAATGACGTACTTGATACGTCGTTGATCGCAGCGGATTCTGAATTTAATTGGGAAAAATTGCGAGACGGTTCCTTCTGGATGAAAGCTCCAGACATGGAAATGTTTTTAGAACGTTTTGTCGCCAATCCACAAATTTTAATTGAAGCAGGGCATGCAACACCTCGACTTAAAGTTTGGGGCGCATTAGACAGTGTTTTGCGAATGATGCCACAGCCTCAAGAAATCTTTCATCAGCCTGAAAAATTTTTAGGATACTTTATTTCTCCGGAACCACCGGTTGAAAACATCGTCCGTTCAGAACATGGAATTTCTTTTGATATTCCGTTGCCTGCAGAACAATACCCGCTAGTGACCGCATATCTTAAAGCGGCTTTCGAAGCGCTGCCAGTTTACGTGGGTTTAGCTCCGGGGGCTTGCCAGTGGAATCACGTGCATTTTCATTTGATGTGGCCACAGTCGCAACAAAATATTCTGAACGAAGATAGTAACAACCGCCACCAAGTTTCGCCGGACCTGCTCCGTGAAGTTATTCAACAGCTGCAACAAAATACACATGAGCTAGAAATTAAAAATCGTGAACTTCAGCGTCGCAACGAAGAATTGTTGCAGATGACTCAACAGGGTCGACCGAATTATTTTACCGATGATTTTGGGTCAAAACAAATGAGCCTTTCGATGTCGGATTTTGATTTTATTGAAGCCACACAAAGACCCGTACATAATATTGCGCAAAACATTTCGAAACTGCATGACTACATGGTTCGCGCGCATCAGCTCGTGACGCTGCTGACGGCGGGACAAAAAGCGACTCCAGGAATGAAGGCCGCCTTTCACCGTGTGGATTGGGATATTGTTAAGTCTCAGTACCCGCAAATTATTTTAGAGAGTTTAGATTTATTAAAAGGACTTAATAAAGTGGAGCGGTACAAAAAATTGCCGCCGACCGAGGCCGCTCCAGTTGTTGAGCCGATAATGCCATCTGTTGATTTGTCGAATGGCTCTTCGACGTCAGATGCGCAAATTTAATTTTTATTAAGAAGGGACTTTTCATGTCAGAAATTTTATCTTTGAATGCCCGTGAAATTTTAGATAGCCGCGGAAATCCAACGATCGAAGTTGAAGTGATTACTTCAGGTGGTCACCTAGGACGTGCGGCTGTGCCATCGGGCGCAAGCACTGGAGCGCATGAAGCCAGTGAGTTACGGGATGGCGATGCGAAACGCTATTTAGGTAAGGGTGTTCTAAAAGCCGTTGAAAATGTTCGTGAAAAATTTGCGCCAGAAATCGTAGGACTGAATTGTCTAGATCAAGTTTTTATCGACAAAATTTTAAGAGATGTCGATGGGACTGAAAATAAATCAAATTTAGGAGCTAATGCAATTTTAGGGATCTCTTTAGCGGTGGCTCATGCCGGTGCTAAAACCAGCGGTCTACCGCTTTACCGCTATGTTGGTGGATCACAGGCCAATAAATTACCGGTCCCATTGATGAATTTTTTAAATGGTGGAGCCCATGCGAACAACGGATTAGATATTCAGGAATTTATGATTGTTCCTGCGGTGAATGGAACATTCTCTGAATCACTCCGCGCCGGATCTGAAATTTTTCACACCCTCAAAAAGATTTTAAATAAAAAAGGTTTATCGACTGCTGTTGGAGACGAAGGTGGTTTTGCACCCAGACTAAAAAACAATGAAGAAGCCTTAGAGTTATTGATGGAGGCTATCCAAGCTGCGGGTTATGAAGCCGGCCAAAATATTTATTTGGCTTTAGATGTGGCAGCCACAGAGTTTTTTGAAGGTGGACAGTACAACTGGGAAGGCAAAAAAATCTCTGGCGCCGAATTACAAAGTATTTATGCCGGTTGGGCCGAGAAATTTCCATTGGTTAGTATTGAAGATGGTTTTGCAGAGGACGACTGGTCCGCTTGGACCAGTGCGACGGCCGCTTTAGGAAATCGTTTGCAACTTGTTGGTGATGATTTATTTGTAACGAATCCAAAACGGTTGCGCCAAGGCCTTGAAAAAAAGGCAGCTAATGCTTTACTTGTTAAAGTAAATCAAATCGGAACGTTGACTGAAACCGGCGAAGCGGTGTCTTTAGCGCAACGAAATAAAATGCGTACGGTGATGTCGCACCGAAGTGGTGAGACCGAAGATGTAACGATTGCAGACCTTGCAGTTGCTTTTTCGTGTCAGCAGATTAAAACGGGTAGTCTTTGCCGTTCAGAGCGAACGGCTAAGTACAATCAGCTACTTAGAATTGAAGAACAACTGGGTGAAGTTGGACTTTATTGGGATAAAGCGGGATTTAGATAATGAATAAATTAGGATTTTTAAAGGCAAGTCTTGTAGCAACGATTGTTTCAACTGGTCTATCTGCAACAGTGGCTAAGGCCAACTTTGTTGGAACAGATTACCAAAATTTTAACCCGACGTACTCGGTA
>JAYVHE010000212.1:0-5252 GCA_043771495.1 Bdellovibrio sp.
CTCAAGCAAAATATTGAAATTGCATTTGCTCCACATTTTAAAATATGGAATGAAAATTTAACAGGTAAATAAAACATGAATCAGTTAACCCAGTGGGTAACGCCAAGTAAATGGATTCTGGCCGGAGAGCACGCCGTCTTGCGCGGTGGCGAGGCATTGGTTTTTCCATTATTTGCAAAATCAATGCAGTGGAATTTTCAGTCTTCAAATGATTCGTTAAAAATAAAGTACTCTGGCGAAACGTCTAACGAAATCGAAATGGTATTTGGCTTTGTGCTCGAAAAGGCCTGCGAAGTCGCAGGAATCGATCGCAAAAGTCTTAAAGGAATCTTGCAGATTGATTCTCAGATTTTATTAGGCATGGGCCTGGGCGCTTCCGCGTCTTTGGCAGTTGGTATTGCAAGATTGTTTAATAGCAGTCTAAAATTAAACCTCAATGAGATTGATTTTGCACAAAAAATTGAAAATTATTTTCACGGTGAAAGTAGTGGCGTTGATGTGGCCGTGGTTTTTCACCAGAAGCCATTGATCTACAAGCGCAATAATCCAACCCAGTTGATCGAAAAATATAGTCTGCCAATACTGACCTTATCACATTGTGGCCGCCGAGGGCCCACGAAAGACTGTGTTGAAAAGGTCAAAGACTTATTCGTGACGGATAAAAGTCGCGCCGAAGCGATTGATCAACGCATGAATGAAAGTGTTGAAACGTTCAAAAAACTGATTCAAGACGGCGATCGCAAGCTTTGGGTAACGACATTGGAAAAAGCACATTCTTGTTTTGAGGACTGGGATTTAGTTCCCTCCGAAGCACAAAATCACATTGCGTTATTGAAGTCCCATGGTGCAGGAGCCTGTAAAATGACGGGATCTGGCGGCGGCGGATACATCCTGAGTCTTTGGGACCAGCGTTGCAACTTTGAAAGGATGAATTCAATTATTCCACTTGATCAAAAGCTAGGATAATTAATACTATTAATAAATGAAAAAGTGCGTTGTCATTCCAACATACAATGAAATCGAAAATATGAAGACTCTACTTCCATCCTTATTGGGTTTAGATTCTGAGTTTGATATTTTAATTGTGGATGATTCTTCACCCGATGGCACAGGGGCCTTTGTTCAAGACTTTGCCAAGCAAAGTCCGCGGATTCATTTATTAACACGCACAAAAAAAGAAGGCTTAGGTAAGGCCTATATTGCCGGCTTCAAGTGGTGTTTAGCTAAAAAGTACGACATCATTTCACAAATGGATGCGGATTTTTCACATCGTCCGGTGGATTTAGATCGCATTTTAAAGAAAATTTCTGAAAAAGATTTTATCATTGGTTCGCGCTACGTTCCCGGTGGGCAAGTTGAAAACTGGGGACTCATCCGAAAATTAATTTCGCGCGGTGGCAGCCTGTATTCGCGATTAATTTTAGGTTTTCCGACGCGGGATTGGACAGGTGGGTTTAATACCTGGCATTCAAAAGTTCTGCAGGATATCGGGTTAGACAACATCATGTCGAATGGATATAGTTTTCAAATTGAATTAAAATACAAAGCGCAAAAAAATGGTTACATTGCTTTCGAAGAACCGATAGTTTTCGCTGATCGTCGTGTGGGCCAAAGTAAAATGTCGATGAAGATTGTTCTTGAAGCGTTTTACAAAGTTTGGTTGATTCGTTAATTTTTAACTTCCGGATAGTTTTTTCTAAGGTGATTTTTCCAAGTATCATTAAAAACTAAATAGGCCTCATGGCCGCCAAGGGCTTTAACGATTTTTTCGTTTCGACTTAATTGAGGTGCAGTTGAGTCCGTCGGTTGGTTAATTAATTTAATTAAATTTACGACGAAATCTTTGCCTTTTTCTTGAAACAGGAGTTCGACAACAGTTGCGGACGTAGCGTAGTTGCCTTTGACCAATGACTGTAAAATTGTTGCAGGGGTTTCGTTCCCGGTCTTTACTCGATGCTTCCAGTCGCCAAGTTGCCCAGAAACGTAAGTAGCAAATCCTTCATCCAGCCAATGAACGTTAATCTCGTTTGTAATTCCGTACAGACACGGATTCGTCGAATCAGGATCAACCATTTGATAAATGTAAGAATGGATCATTTCATGCTTAACTAACGAGGGAGTCTTTACATTAGCTTTTGATTTTGCAGTCCACTCCGATTCACTTAAAATGATGTTATCAAAGTTTGTGTAAGCAAATCCCACAACATAGTCTTGGGTTTTTTGACCTAAAAAGTTGTCTAATGATTCACGGGTTTTTAAAAGATAAATTGTGTAGGGAGACTTGTACGTTATTCCGAAAAATTCATTTAATTCAGTCGTGGCAAGTTCAGCTGATTTTAAAATACTCTTGGCTTCTTCAAGAAGATTTGCTTCAACATAGGCCACATTAAGATGAGGAAATTGAATGGAGTGAATCTTACTAAACGGCAATTCAGAACAAGCTCGAGCTTTGTAATCTGAAAGAGGATCGATCGAGATGGTCTGAGCAACTCCATTGGCAAACCCTTGAGTGGAAACCAATAAAACAAAACCCAGTAAAACCATTTTAGTCATTGCAAAGTTCATACAGCTTTGAGTTGCCAACTCGAGGCCAAAGGCCTCAAGGCCCAACTTTGATTAACGATGGAATGACTGATTCAATTTGAGATTTCTCGACCTAATAAATCGACGGGTTACATTTTTTGTTTTTAAGGGTCTATTTTGCAGAGACATTAAATTGAATAATACCACGATCTCGGTAGACCAGTAAATTGCAGCGACGTTCTTCACGAACGCTTTTGGCGCCGTCAATAATGGATTGCATTCCGTCCATAGGGTGTTCGTTCACAGCCACTAAAACATCGCCAATTTTTATTCCGATATCAAAAACTAAAGAATCTTTTGGTGCATCTAGAAGTTGTAATCCTTTAGTGTGAACCGTCCAGCGATGTTTCAGCAACGTTTCCATATAGGCCGATTCAGTTTTTGGAAGTTTTGCTCTGTTAACTAAAACGCCAACAACTTTGGGGTCTGATGGTTTTGCGGACGTTGATTTAGTTTTTGAAGCGGACTTACTTTTTGATTTTGGCGGTGTCGTCGATAACACGCTCAGTGGAAGTAACAAAAGCAAAACTGCGATCATGCGTTTCATTACTTAAGGATAAAAGTTTTAAAAAAAAATGACCAGATTGTTTGCGGAAGGTCTAGTTTAGATTATTTTTCTGTTTGATTGATGTACCACATTGCAATGCTCGCGCTGATGACAACGTTAAGGGACTCAATATTCTTGATGGCAATAGAAACCTTTTTTAATTTAGTATCGGCCTTCATATGATCTGGAAGCCCTAGGCCTTCTTCGCCTAAAATGAGTCGAGATTTTTTCGAAATTTGGGTTTTAGTTAATTCTACTCCGTCCATATCTAGAGCCCAGTTGTCGCCTATAATGGGAACGTCTTTGATAGAACGTGGTGTTTGTAAAATCGGAATTTTTAGGATGGCTCCAGCTGACGACTTGATACATGTTGGCAAAAGCGGGTGCGCGGATTCACGAGTCAAAATGACGGATTCGGCTCCGAAGCCCACCGCGCTACGTAATAGTGAACCCATATTTTTTGGATCGCTTATCGGCGCAACAATTTGTAAACCATGAGGCGAAATATTCCAGTTTACTTCAGGAAAATCTTCAAATGAACAAACGAGCATCGGATGTCGAGTGTTTAAAACATCGAGTTCATCAAAGAGATCATTCCCCAATTTCATCGAACGACTATTCAGCGGAAACGTCGTATCCACACTACAAACCGCAAATTGTAATTTATAAGGCGAATTTTTTTCAGCTAGAAACTCATGAACCAATTTCTCGCCCATGATTAAAAATTGTTTTTCTTCGTGGATGCCTTTTGAAGTTAAAAGACGTTTTAATTTTCTAAAGGATGGATTGTCTTTGGATCTGATTTCGATATGGTTCATGTGGTTTAATTCTATCGTAGGGTTAAACTAATCTTTTAACAAGATATCATTGTCTTCGTCTTGGGGAAGTGGTGTGGCTTTAACTTTTTTGAAAACGACTAGTCGACGATCATGTGTGGTTTTCGGAAGTTGATAAGCTTTATTCATTGTTAATTCAAAAACTCCATCAAAATGTTTTAGGGCGATTTCAATCTCTGGATCAACTCCGGGCCCCTTCATAAAATAAACCTCGCCGCCAACTTGTAAACAACTGAGCGTATTAGTGAGTGTATTTTTAATGTCTTCAACGGCACGGGTAATGACGCCGTTAACGGGATATTCGAAGTAAGGATTTATATTACGTCCGATAATGTCACAGTTTTTTAAATTCATTTCTTCGCGAACGTCTTTTAAAAAACTGACGCGTTTTTGTACGCCCTCGGCTAAAAGAATTTTTTCATTTGGGTAATAGAGCTTTAACGGAATTCCTGGAAAACCGGGACCAGTTCCCACATCAAGTAATGGAAATTGCAGATTCACCAATTGCGGAATTATAAGACAATCGATAAAATGTTTAATGGCAACATCACGTAGTTTTAATAGGCGAGTAAAGTTTTGGTGCTCTTGATTTTTCATCAAGATTTCATAGAACTTAGTCAGTTTTATACGAAGTTCATGTGAACATTCAAAATCATGATTTCTAAAAATATCCGCCAAGCGATCATTGGCTTCAACCGCTGAATATATAGTTTCTGGACGTTTATGAACGCCACGATTTGTGCTTTTGAGTGCTGCGGATTCGGGTAATCCTTGGCGATGTTGATTACGCGCTTTGTAGGGACTTAAATTTTCTTTGTTCTTGTGCGCCATAGTTAAAAACCTGTGAGCTGTTTGTTAAAATGTTACTTGCCAATTGCTACGTGTTTTAAGAGAATGAAATTTATGTCAAACAATGAATCAAATCAACCACTTAATCAAAACCCTACAGCTAAAATCCAACAAATCAAAGAGCAAGCCACGGCGGCGTTTTCACAGGCCACAAAAAGCCAGGAACTCTACGATCATAAGGTAAAATTTTTAGGGAAGACGGGTGCATTTACTGAATTGATGAAAATGATGGGTCGTTTACCCCCGGCGGAGAAGCCGGCTTTTGGTAAGCTTGTTAATGAAGTCAAAAATGAACTCGAAGGTTTTTATACATCGTGCGAGAGTAAATTAAAATCCAAAGAAGTTGATGCGCAAATGTTAAATGAAAAGGTCGATCTGACATTGCCGATTGAAAATCGCAAGGTTGGGCATTTGCATCCTGTCAGCATTGTGACGCA
>JAYVHE010000213.1:0-5626 GCA_043771495.1 Bdellovibrio sp.
AATTTTCGTTATTAAAAACTAAACTGTTCTCGTTCGTCCAACCGCGAGTGGCCTTCATATGGGCTGAGGTTATATTGATTTCGTGATCGCTGTAGAAGAACGACTCAGGGGAATCTTTGACTTTAAGAGATCCGGCAAAAAACAACGAACCAAATGAAACAATAACTAAAGTCCAAGTGAGTCTTGGACCAATTTCAAACGAAACAATTTTTCGCAGAGGAATGACTTTTTTTACGGTGATTGAAAAGTTAAATATTTTTTTTGTTCGCCCTTGTAAAAGCACCGGAAGTAATAAGAAAATCATCATCCATTCGAGCATTCCACCAAAAGCCACAATGTATCCGGTCCGCTGAATGATTCCTAGGTCGGATGTGCCGAGCGACGCAAATCCAATCGCTGTCGTTAACGAGGTAAAAAATGAGGCCACTGCAAACCGGCGCAAGGACTGCGACAATGACCAACCAAATTTTTTCATTCCATAGGTAATAAAAACAAAATCCTCGAGGCAACTGACAAACAACAAAAGCCCGGTTGTATTGGAAAGAACATCAATCGGAATACCTGTGTAACCCATAATTCCGTGGATCCAAATTGCCGAAACTATAATTGTAAAATTATAAATCAAACCGCCTTTCCATGTTCCGAGGAAATAGCGAAAGATCAGTAAGCTTAACAGAAACATAATAATATTTAATGACTGGGTCAGATCCATCGCTTTTTTCAGATAGCTTTGATAAGTGGTGACGCCACCGTAATAAGATTTGTAACCGGTACTTTTAAATCGATCGTGGTAGCTCGACTTAATATAATCGACGATACCGATGTTCAGGTTTCCAAATTTTTGGTCGGGTGATTGGATCACAAAATTGATCGTTAGTGAATAGCCGGAATAGGTATGAAGTAATCCCATCCACGGCGATTCTTTAATTGTTTGAAACGCGTTTTCGATCCGTTCAATTTCAGGGTCGGCGGAGTCACAATCGAGTTCCAATTGACTTCGTAAACTTAATTTTTGATCGACAATCTGGGCCTGACGTAAGCCAAAGGTCGTTTGAATCGCTTTGATTTCGCCGCCCTTGGTTTCGGCCATCTTTAAGATCCATGACTGCAAATCACAAATGAATTTTTTATCAAACGCGATGGGTGATTCAATCGACATAAAGACGGTGTTGCGATCGTCAAAATTTTCGCGGACTGTTTGTAGTCCTGGGTAAGACTTAAAGTCTGTATCCATTAAATCATCGACGCTCAATAAAAACCGCAATTGCGAGAGTCCCAATAGAAAAATCACGGTCAAAACTGAAAACCCAACTAAAAGTGCGCGGGGAAAGCGGCGAGAGGTACGTTGCGTTAATAAGATGAATAGATAAAACTTTTTGATCATTGCCAAAATCCACCATAAAATTTTACAAGCAATCCGTCTACATGAATATAGTTCTGCAAGGATGCAGGGCTTTTGAAAAAGGAGTTTTAATGAACCGTTTAGTATTGGCACTGGGGCTCATTGTTTTTTCGTTTTTGGCGCTAACGCCGGCAGAGGCCGCAACCAACTTCAAACCTAATTTTAAGTACGACCATAAAAAGGCCCATGCGCTCTACTTAAAAACGGTAAAACCAAATCCGATCAAAGCTGAAAGACCTTTACCATTAGTTCCGCATAGCAACTCAAGACAGATCGCCGCGGCTGAAACCGATTTAACCAGTGCAGCGATTGTGGCCACATTTTCTTCAGATTTCAAAAAAATTCGAAAGGAATTAATTGGTGACGACAAAACAGCAGGTATTACCACCAAAGAGGGATTAGATGACCTAGTCATTAAATATTCGGATAAAAAGACTTATAATGAATTAAACGGATGGGATGCTAAATTTTTGGCGTTGCAAATAAGAGCTTTGAAACCAATGAAAAGTTTTATTTTTAGAGCTAAAGATTACGTCGAAAAAAATTCCATTACCCGAACAATGATCGTTTCTGCACTTCGCGCGCAAATTTCCGGGATTGATCATTTTTATCCTGTTTCTGAGTCCAATAAAACCAATTATCCAGCTCTTGTTTTTCAGTACATTACTGAGCCATTTCCAGATATGAAATCAAAAATTTCTGAAGACGGCGAGCTCTACAACGAAATGACGGATTTAACAAATTTTGTCCGCAATGAAATCGACCTATACAGAGCACTGATCGATGTCAATCCAACGTTCTGGTGGGATAATAAGTTGTATGCGCCGTTTGCGAATTTTGTGAATGAAAAAGATCAATACGTAAAGTTAGGTTATGAAGAGCACTTAGCGATTTATGCAGCCGGGTGCTTGAATGTAAGTGGACTTTATTCTTTAACAGCTTATTCATTCAGTGGCCTAGCAGAGGCCGCAAAGCAAAATGCCAAATTGTTCGGAGTCGATGCCGGTGATTTGTTTAACAAGCTTGGTGTTGAAGGCATGAGTTCTGAAAATAAAATTAAAGCGCTGACTAAAGACACGCCGGAATTGTTTAACGGCAACAGTGAAACGAAAGGTCGTATGGAGCGGGCTTACGATTTCTTAAATTTGGCCGTGCAAACGTCCAAAACTGTCTATGACCGGGTGAAAATGCGCTCGGCTGATGATCAACGTTTATTTGAAGCGCGATTTGTGACGCCGTTTGTTCGTGGAGGAGATAACTCACTTCGAAATTTAGCAACCTTATTCGAACTTCCAAATCTAGATCCAAAAATGTACGGGAAGGATTCAACTGCAGAGGAAAATTCAAACTTTGCCGTTGATGCAAAAAGCAAAACGGTTCGTTCGGCTGTGGTTCGTGGCGATGTTATTCAAGTTGACCTTAAGGCATTTTTTATGGACCCGCCAAAGAATCTAAAAGAGCTTTACCCTGTAGCATGGCGAGTGAAAAAGACTCACGGAGAAAAAGAAGATTCCAAAGTTGATGCGTGGGACGGAAAAGATCGTTTGAGAAATTACAGATATGGTATGGCTGTAGAATGGAATATCGAACATTATAAGAAAATTTTTCCACAAATTCAGCCGATGGAAAAAGATCAAAGCCGCACAGCCGAGCTTGGAAAATATGCTCGTATTCTTTCGCAAACTTGGGGAGCCAGTGGGTTCGCATTACCGATAAGTTTTTTTATTTTTTAAGAGTCTAATATTGAGACGTTCATCTCAATATTCAAAGCGGCGAGCAAAGCCGCTTTGTTTTTTTTAGGCCTGGACTTATACTTAATAGATGAGGAATTTTAAAGTCGTTGCCGGACTGATCTTAGCTGCAATTCTGATTGGAACTTTTCAAAACTGTTCAAACTCAAGCCCGGATGAACCTTCAAAACAAGTCAGTTATTCCTATGATATTGCAAAAAGTGCGTTTTATACGTCGGATGTCTTAGTTCGTATTACTAATAACCCACATTGTCCGGAGTGCACGTTGGATAAAAAGGGCGAAGTTTATCAAGCGATTCGGTACTGGTTGGATCATCGCTAGTACTTATTGGTTTTAGATCACTCTTAAATTTTTGTAGCCAAAAAAGAAGCTCATGCTAGCATGATGTTGTGCAAAACGAGCTTGTAAACTACCACCCTTTCACTGCAGAAGAGTCGGATCGAATTCACTCCGTCCGAGGCTGGCTTGCTTTTTTTGTGTTCTGTTGTCATTTTTCTGGGTTTTTAGAAAAACCATTTCAAGATAACGTTGTGTTCAGCAGAATTTTCAATTCTGGATACTCTGCAATTTGCGTATTTTTTGCCGTGAGCGGGCTCTTGCTGATTCATTCATTTTTAAAAACAAATACAGAACACTATTTTAAATACCCGTGGATTCATTTTTTTACAAAACGCATTTTTAGAATTTTTCCGTTGTGGCTAGCGGCTACAATTATTCATGTCGTGTACAGTGGCAAATATGATTTAGGAATTTATTTTAAAAGTCTGTTTTTTTTGGATGTCATGGGGCCTTTCAAGTTTAACGAAGTTTTAGCTCCAATTTCTTGGTCGTTATACGTTGAGGAATTTTTTTATTTGTCATTTCCATTGATCTTTCTCGCAATCAAACGAAATTGGCTCATTCTGGCCTTATTATTATGTACTTTATTTGGAAGCTTGCTAAATAATTTTGTGGTTGTGCCAGAAGGGTATAACTTTACCAATCCCTTCAACATGTTGTACTACTTTGGGTTCGGAATCGCAGCCTATTTATTTTGGCCTGTTTTAAAGCGAGCTGCTATTTCGCCATGGTTTTTTTATTGCATTTTCTTAACTCAAATTATTTACGTTTCTCTGATTGAAAAAAATGAAAAATTCACTGAACTTAATATTCTGTTCTCAGTCCTTTTTATATTACAAGCTCCCAAGGGACTAACGAAGGTGACTCATAGTCTATTTAACTTGCTTGGAAAATTGTGCTTTCCTTTTTATTTGGTCCACTCTATTTCGATTCATTTTGCCCGGGACACATTCATTCGATTTACTGAAATCGAAAGTGGACAACAAAATGGTTCACATCAATTTGCGATATTTATTCTTTGTTTTTTGATCTCTCTCTTGGCGAGCCTCATCCTGCATCGAACGATCGAAAGGCCGTTTATCACAATTGGCAGCAGAATCAGCCCAGGAATTCAAAATGGAGTTGAAACTTTGCTTTCTTATTTTGGTGGATATCAATTGGATAAAAAAGTGAGTGATCGGACTTAAAATCAAATTATTCTTCCGTTAGTATTAACCGATTTGTTTAAATGCTTGTCTAATCCTGTGGCATATGATGGAGTGGTTTCATGGTGCTCCGCAAAATAAATACTGTATATATTTTATGGTTGCACGCTCAGGTTCGTTGCTGTTTATTGGATTTTAACAGCTTTAAGAACCAAAATATAAGCCGTCAATATGGGATGGCGTTTCTACCAGGTGCCGTAAATACCTGACTATGGAGGGGATATGGATAACTCACGCTCACGGAAATTATTGAAGAAATATTCAATTATGCCTTCAAAATCGCTTTGGTTAACAACAATGATGTTTGTTTTCTGCAGCATGTCTTATGGCGGCCAAATCGGCGGCAAAAACTTCCCTGATGGACCAGATATGCGACGCACCCCAGGTGCTCTTTGCGAATCGGAAACCTACAGATATCCTTCAAAAATTCGCTACTGCAAACGCAATGTGGATTCAAAACTAAAAAATAAAATTATTACTGAATACGACAAAGAATTTGATTTCGATATTCAAAAAATGCCACGCGGTGATTTTAAAATCGACCACTTTATTCCTTTGAGTATCGGTGGAGCCAACGCTGAAGGTAACCTATGGCCGCAGCACAAAACAGTTTATAAATATTCTGATCCATTAGAGAGTCATGTTGCGAATTTAATTGCGACGGATAAAATTTCTCAGGACGAAGCGATTCGTGTGATCAAGGAATGTAAATTGAATTTGGATCGTTGTGCGGATTTGCAACATTATCTTGAGGGTCTTTACTAAGACTCTTTCGTTGGTGGCTTCCTGCCAGAAAAGGGCTTACCGCCTTTTTTAACCCGTGAAATCCGACCTTCCTGGTCGGTTTTTTAGTTTTTGGGGTTATGGTTTTAATCGCGGTGTGTTTGTGAGCGCTAATTCGTAGTCTTTGATCATGGTTTCTATGATT
>JAYVHE010000214.1:0-6560 GCA_043771495.1 Bdellovibrio sp.
TTTCATTTGCTTCGGAATTTTCTTTTTCGCGGGAATTTAAAAGAATCCAAACAGCGATAACAAGAACCCAAATAACAATCAGACCGACAATTAAAGATCCTTGGGTTAGAATTGAGCTTTCAAGAAATTCAAAATTTTATAGCATTAAAATAGTTGACAGCGGAACTCCAAAACAAATTCAAGAAGATGATACCCTGCCTTTTACGACATCAAAAGGCCCCCTTGCTACTGGCTTGGGATTAAGTATAGTGAGGTCTCATTTAAACCATATGGGAGCTTTGCTAAAGTTCCCATATGATCAACCGAATACGACCGTCGAAATCATAATTCCAATTTTCAATTAATTTAAAAAGTACGGGACCGTCATTCGACTGAACCTTGGTTCTTCAGGTGGCAGTGGCGGCGGCGCAGCTTGGGGAGATGGTTGGTGTGGTGGTAACGGTGGCAATGGCGGATACGGTGCCGGAGGTGCTGGTGGCTCAGGTTTTGTTTTCATAGAATGGTGAGTCCACCGATTAATTATTTATTAAAAAAACTGACATTTTTTAATTCATCTTTTTTTACGAACTACAAAGCCAAGCGAAGCGGCATCGTTTCTTGGGTTGAGGCGCGCTCTTTGAAAAATTGATTAAAGCGGGTTGGCCTTCTTTCAGAGCCTGCAAAAGCATTGAATTTAACACAGATCCCGATGAAAAATTATGGCTCCCAATGATCAGCCCGTTTGTTGGATCTTTAGACGCGGGATTTCCAGCGACTAAATTGAATGGGTATTTTTTTTGACTGGCATTTGCGGCTTCATAAAACTGAAGTGCATGGTTAAATGGAACTAAAGTGTCTGTTCTGGAATGCTCCATAAAAAAGTACTTGGCGTTTAGCCGACCGACTCTATTGTAAGGTGACATTTCTGATCTAAAGTTTTGTCCTCCGAAAACCTGATCCAGCAATTGGGAAAAATTGGGGTCTTCAGGATTTGGCATCTGGTCTATGTGGGTTGGTGCTGAACCCACTCCGACGAAATAAAATTGATGCTTTCCGCGCGTCGCTTCCATCAAGGCTAAGTGGCCTCCCGCGGAGGTGCCCGTTAAGAATACTTTTGAAGTATCAATTCTATATTCGTTTGCAATGGATGGGTTAAAAACTAAATCGACAAAAGAAGAAATATCCAGAGTCGCGTTGAAACTTGAATCCCATCTTTTGTACGCCGTGGTGTAATTTATATTTGCAACAATAAATCCGCTGGCAGCCATACTTTCACTGCCATTGGTTTCTGAACTTTTGTCGCCATTCCATCCACCGCCGTGGACATGAATGACAAGGGGATATTTTTTGCCCGAAGACAAACGGAAATCCTGCGGCAAATACAAATCATAGTTTGGATTAACGCCACCTAAAATCCCAGTGGGGTAAGGGCGATCGAGGCAGCGATAAATGGGTTGATTGGACGAATTGACGCCAGAAATACAGCCGGAAATTAAATCAGTGCTGGCCGTAAAGTTTTGAAAAAGAAAAAAGACAACGGCTAGAAATAAAACTAAAGCACCACGAAGTATATTCTTATTCTGCAAACGCATTACCCCCCCCCACCCAAACGAAAAAAAGTTAATCGAATTTTTAGTATACACAAATCAAATTCAATTCGAAATCAAAAAAAAATGAAGGATCATTTTGAAACAGTTCAATCAGGAACACATTGAAACACCTGTTAGCACAACATAGACAGGCGTCCTTTTTTTTTTCAGTGGATGTTAACTATTAGTATTAAGAAGACCCTGCGCATGGCGATTTAATTGCAGCTCTATCAATAGTCAATCTGTATTGATGTTGAACAAATTTCGGGGGTGGGGTATGAAAAAGCAATTCAGTTTAAAGGGTGTAATTTCGGGTCTTTGGATTTGTTGGGGACTTTCTCTCTTTTTTCAAAACTGCAGTCCAACGCGTTTTAGTAACACAGCGTCCAGTGAAATGCCGGTCGCGATCGCGGAAGTTAAGGCCGTAACTTGTATCTATGAGGGTGTCACTTATCCAGAAGGAAAAGAAATCAAAACTTTTCGTTCGTCGTCAATCGGTCCCACGCAACAGTGCGAATCCGAAGCTCGAAAATGCACTCAATCCGGTTTTACGGGTTCGTTTCAATTTCCAAAGTGCACAAATCAACCATTTTCAGATTGTCCTGTATTTGACGGAAAAGTCGTGAAACACGGTGAAACCGTAAATGCCTATAGCAATAGCGCACCGGCCTTCGGGGCGGATTGTAATGCGCTTGCGACACGTCGTTATTGCTACAATGGAGTCTTAGACGGTGACCAGTCTTTTAGATTTCGTAACTGTATTCCTGGGGCTGCAAAGAACTGCAGCGTGGGATTAGTTAATGTGTTTCATAACTCTAGTGTAACGTTTTGGAATAAAGAAAAGGTTTTATTTGGCGAAGCGGTTGGTTGCCTGTCCCAATCACGAAAGTGCACTGATGGCAAACTCGATGGTGATGTCAGCTATATTTATGAAAAATGTGATCCACAGCAAGTAAATAGTAAGGAAATTCCGGTAACGAGCACAATCAGTAATGAAATGTTCAATATTATTTTAATCATTGATGATTCAAAAACCATGACGCTGAATCAGAAGAAAGTCTCTGACAACATTGATTCTTTATTAAAGCCTCTTGAAGGCTTAAACGTTGCACTTAAAGTCATGACAACCAGTGATTTTGTGATGTCAGATACAACCTTTAAATTTTATAAGGCAGATGGTTCGTTTACGACCAACACCAATACATACTATCAGGGTCCTGAAGGTTTGCCAGAATACCTAGACAGTTCAATCGTTAAGATCGAACGCAGGCATAAGAATTTAGAATATATCAATAATTATGGCCACAATAATTTCTTGCTAAAATCCACTGATTCCAGCATTGAAATTGCGGCTACAATTTCAGGAATAAAAAAACTGATTACTGATATTGGAAAACAAGTGGGGGCTTCTGACGAAAAAGTTCTTTGTCCATTGCTAAGACATTTCGATAATTACAAGTTTGATTCTTATTACCGTGATTCTAAAAAGACTGCAGTTGTTGTCATCACCGACGAAGATGATTCAAGCGCATCAAGCAATTGCGTTAAGGAAGTCGGATTTGATGTTGGACCCTTAGTTGAATCGCTACCTCAACAACGTGAAGATTACTATACTGTGCGAGTAAAGGGTGTTCGGGTTTATTTTGATTATAAATCTGTTGTCCCTGAACATAAGGTCGATGGAATTACGATTCCGCAGTCAGTACAAGTGCTCGGCGATGGATATACCTACTTTGATCTTCAGACAATACCCGCAGCAGACGCTAGTTGTAAAACGATCGCGCAGAATTTTATTAGGCAACAACCACCACTTTTGGCATTTTCACAGTTAAGTAACAATCCCATGCCGAACGTTTATTTTGAAAATAGTATTGTCTATAATTGCGAAGTAGTTACGCTCGAGAACAATCAAATTATCAGGAATGGGGATAATGTTTTTGGAAAAAACTACTGCGATTTATCATTAAAAAATGATTCCGGACTGACGATGCAGCAAAACCCGAACTTTGTCCAATTGTATGGAAGTGGGGGCGGGTATCCTTTCAGATTCGATAGAGCCGTATTGGGTGAAATTGTTTCTTGTTCACGAAACGTTGTAACGCCCCCTGCAATCAAATCTAGACTGCAAGTTGGAATTCCCGATGCGTCCTATGGATCACTAAAAAAAGAATCTTCAATCAATGAATTTGATTCCTTAGTTTTCGACGGTTTTAAAACGAAATTTGGGACAGATTTCTTAATCAATTTTATTATAAATCCAAGTGATGGCGTATGTGGAATGACTTTCGAAGGAGATCAAACGTTTGGTAAAAGGTATGAAGATTTTGCGAAGAAAGATCCTAGTCGCATCAGGATTTACCCGATCTGTGCAAACACCTATGAAAAAGTTCTGTCTGATACTTCGCAATTTATTACAGAAATTATTGCGACCAAATTTGATTTGAATTTACCAATTTCCGCACGAGTTGTTGAAGTGTATTTAGATAGTACAAAAATTGATGCAAGCAAGTATGTTATTTCTGGAAACACGATAGAATTGCGAACTGACCTACGTGCGGGACAAAAGTTGATTGTAAAATATGTGCAGATGTAATTGGTATTAACAATGGGGTTGGGTCATAAACTCAAGTTCGTTCACCAAAGCAGGTAGCGATGGCTATCAATTTTCAACAATTTTTTTTTCGCTGTCAAAACTTTAAACAAGTGCATTTTTTCAATTCGATCATTTAATTTTAAATTCGATTTCCCCATCTAATTCAATGATTTGCAGTCGTTTGTCTGTTTCGTTTTCACAAACAATGAATCTAGTGACTCAGGACCATCCGCATCTTGAATCGATACTCTGAATCGAATGTATTGATCACTAAATCAACTCCATTTTTTTTGTATCATTCCGAACTGGTTACCACTTTTTCAGTATCTGATTTCAATAGCGAAATAAATATTAATTAGGGGGACATCAAAATGAATCACATCTTAAAAAAAAATCTTTTAACTTTAAGTATCGTATCATTGCTATCGCAAGCGGTAGCTGCGCAGTTCGTATCTGACAATGGCGCCATCAGAGCCTACTCAGACCGTTCATTTAGTTCATTTTCTGGTTCTTTAGATTCTGCGACGTATACAAATGTGGTTGTCCCCGTTGAAGGTTCTTCGGATTACTGCCGACTCAAAAATAATGGAAGCACCCGCTTTTTAGGTGGCGGAGTCTATGGTTACGCAACTCGGGTTAAATACAATGGAACTCTTTATGATGTCGTGAATGTAAAAATTCGTATTTACTATGACTATCTTGATAAAGCCATGCGTGCGGGTATTCGTTTTGAAGATGCTGCAACGGCAGATAGCGGTTACCGCTTCAATGCTGGGGCTTCAATTTCAAATGCGGCCGAATTAACATACGCAGATGGTTCAAGCATTTACCAAGATTTATTTAACTGTGCAAACGGACGTTTAAGTTACGGTCGCGGTTTCAGTTTACGCCAAGCTGAAACCGATCAGGCGACAGCTATTCGGCAGGGACTACTTTTTGATTTGGCCGTTCGTTTAAAAATGGTTGCGGCGCAGGCCGTGCTTGCTCAGCCGGTAAAAGTGACTCCAATTCGTAGGCTCCCATCAAAATTTCGTTTTTTAGAGCCCTAATTGTGAGGTTTTAACGAGGAATCTCCGGCATTGAAAGCTATTGATGGGCTTTTTCCATTTGAACCGATCTTACGCCCGCTTCGTCGAAAAGCGGGTTTTACGGATTTAGAAATCGATTTTTTAGAGCGGTTTCATACGCGTTTTATTAAATAATTTCGCTAATCAATACGAACTAAATTTATAATTTCAAGATCTTTGCAAATCAATTGCATTCTTTTTGTCGATGGAAATCGAACTTCGCATATCCTTGAATCAGAAGTTACCCCTATACGTAAGTCTAAATCCATTTTACAGCTGGTCAGCGCACGGCAATCAAGCCAAGCAAATGTTGAATTGATGATGCGTTCCCCAAAACCGGTTGGTGAAGAAATGAGGATAGATTTAAGTTCTTTCTTTTCAAACGCACCTTGTATCGACAGAACTTGCTTCGTTAAACCTGGTTGATCGATTTGAAATCCAACTTGGCCGTTGATAAATTGGTAGTCGTAATAAGGGCCAACATACTGGGTCGCTTTGATAATTTCAGCTTGTGACGGATTCTTTTTTAGAAAAGTGCGCAACATCTCGCGGACCGGAGTCGATGCGGACTGATTCGAAATAAAATAAAGTATTTCATGAACGTATAAAATTCCTCTCTGGGCAGGCGATAAATGGGCGAACACATTTGGATCAACGTAGATCGTGTTGGCTTGTCGAACTGCGGCCGTCACTCGTTTACACGTTGGCGGCAAAAAATAAGGTTCGCCGCCATCATTTACATCTTTCAGATTGGCTAACGGCCAGTCATTCATGGGGCCAAATTTTTCGATGGCATCGTCAAAAAGTTCTAAGAATAATGAATTACTCAATCGTGAACGAATAAAATCAACGACTTCGCCCTCGTTCCATCCGGCGACATAGACGATGTCTGCGGGCCCACCCACCGTGGGCAAAGCTGCGTTGTAGTAATCCAAGGTAACAGTTTCCTTTTCGTCGCATTTAACAACGTTGCCGCCATGGCTCTCTTGTCCGGCTTGGGCTAAATTAAATAGCCCGAAACCAAGTAACATAATAGTTGTTACCAAAGTTAAAAGTTTTTTCATAAAATCTCCTTATTAATTTTTTTAGATATTGGATATAAAGACAAAGATAAATGATACACGCGATCTTTTTTAGAACCGGATTCTAAAAACGCACAAAGATCGCGGCGAAACGTTTTAATTTTTTCTTTAGCTTCGGGAATAAGTCGGGTGTCGATAGCCATGGTCATTGCGGACTGATCGCGCTCTTCAATGGGGGTTTCATCTAATGCTGTAATGGCCATTGTTAGAATTTGTTTTTGTAATTTTCTAAGGGCTTCGGATTTATGAG
>JAYVHE010000215.1:0-9259 GCA_043771495.1 Bdellovibrio sp.
CATAAAGTGGCGTGCGGCGGCGTTGAACATGTACCAGTTCTGGTTGCGCAAAATTTTGCCGAAGCTTTTAAACCATTAAAGGACGCGGGCTTTTGGGTCTTTGGATTATCTCATAAAGCTAAAAAAACAATTTACGATCTGAAAATGCCAGAAAAAGTAATCTGGGTTTTAGGAGCTGAGGATAAAGGTCTGCGCATCACAACAGAACGGGCCTGTGATGAGCTAGTTAGTCTTCCTCAAGTTTCTGCAGATGCTAGTTACAATGTTTCAGTTGCAGCGGCCATGGCAATAGCCGAAACTAAACGTCAGTGGCGCTAAGCCGACCTTCAGTCGTCAGTGGCGCTAATACGTATATCCTAAAGAAATCGAAGCAAAGCTGTTAATTTTGCTTCGCTGCTCAAACTCGGGACTGCGACTAACAAAGCGCCACGATCCACTCCAGTTGTGGTAATGTCCAACCACTCCAAATTCGGTTTCAACAATAAATGGATATTTTGTTACGCGATGACTACCGCGAAAAGTATTTCCATCTAGAAAAACATTGCGAGCCATAGCGATACCTTGTCCGGATGCAAAAACATAAATGCTTGTTCGTTTTTCAACATTTGTGTTGGGATTGACAAAGTTATCGCCGTTGGCCATCGACGGACGAGCCGGCCCCAAATCTTCATCTAATAAAGTTCCCAATCGGACCATTCCACCCGCATGCGCATTGATAAATACGTTTCCTAATCCGCCACCAAAAAAAGGAACCACATCAACGTATTTTCGGTCCGCCATTTTTAATTCTAAAAAGCGAAGCCGTTGTTGGTAGGACACTTGAACTGTGGGTTCAGTTGCTATTTGATGATCCCAGCCTTGGGCTTCGGGAATTCCAATGCCGCGATGAAATCCATTTTGAACTGGGTTGCCAAGTGCTTCTGGTCCAATTATTCCAATATCTAACTCCACAGCATGACTCTGCGCTTGGTTTTGAAATTGCGCGGAAAATCCGGCATAAAGCCAGGCCGCATAAGGGCGATCGTCCAAAATAAGGTTGCTACGACGAGTATCATTCGGTGTGAATATTTGTTGCCCGATAGAAAATCCATAATTCGTCTTCGAGTTTTCAATCGCGTTTCGTAATTCTTCTGAGCGATTCAAAACACTTTCGGCCCAGTTGGGAACATTGGATTCTGCAAAAATATATGAAAGTTTAACTCCACTTGAATAGGCGTTATCCGATCCTGGACCGCCGATGCGTCGGGTATCATTTTCGATATAAAGGTGGATCGCTTCACCTTTGCCGTTTTCTGATCGAGCACATAACGAAAAAATTAAAATTATCGTAAACCCAAGCGTCTTCATTTGATTCCAAAATTCAGTAGAGGTGGATACTGCACACACTCGAGTTGTTCTACAGAGTCTTTAGAAATGTAATCAGTTCAGCAAAACCAGATTTTGCTTGATAAAAACTACTGCTCAACCCTGTACAATCTGTGCTATAGATAACGGTTTCAGGACTTGTTCGATTCAGGCTTGAAAAAAGTCCAAGGGACTCAGTGATTCCACCGGTCAGCATGTCTCCTGATGCGCAACTGCCGGCTTTAATTTTACTCACCAAATTTTTAATTTGAGCTATTTGTGAATCAGTTATTGTTTTGTCAACCGGAGTAGGCAATCCCGTCGCCGAAGCTCCCTTATTGACTGAAAGCTTGAAGTTTTTTGAAACCACTTCAATGTTATAAGTTATTGTATACTGATATTCTGGGTTAACGGTTCCTGAGTGCTGACTCAATGTCATTTTAGCGGACTTCTCTGACAATTCTTTTATTTCTAAGTCCAGGCCGCTGTTCGTATTTTGCGACTTTAAAGGTGAACAGTTTTGAAAAAATAAAGCGCAGGTCGTCAGTAAAGCGAGGCAGCTAATAACATATTTATTTTCGAAGCGATTGTTCAAAGTTTTCATCTTTCAATTATCGCTTTAGTTAAAAAAATTATACAGAGCTAGGTCTACATATTAGACCTAAGTCGGTTGTAAATGGCGGTTACTTTGCCGGATTTAACTTTTTATCGACTTTTGATTTATAAATCGAGAATAAAATCGAGCTGGTAATCAAAGTGAAAATAATCCCCAGTGACCATAAGATCGGAAATTTTCCACCAAACATATTGTTGAGCCATACCATTTTTAGTCCAACAAAAATCAAAACACTGGCAAGACCGTATTTGATGTACGCAAATTTATCCATTACACCCGAAAGCATAAAGTACATTGCGCGCAATCCTAAAATCGCAAAAATATTAGAAGTAAATACGATCAAAGGCTCTTTCGTTAAGGAAAAAATGGCCGGGACTGAGTCCACTGCAAAAATAATGTCGCTCAACTCAATAAAAATCAAACATACAAATAGTGGCGTCACATAAGTTACCCCATTTATTTTCTTAAAAAAGTTTTCTCCGTCTATCTGTGGATAAATACGAAATATTTTTTTCAAAATTTTAATCAATAAGTTGTCGTCCAAAGACGGAGCTTCTTTTGATGCAAAAAACATTTTAAATCCAGTGACAATCAGTAATATCCCAAAAAATATGACGACTGCATGATACTGCATGAGCACGGAACCCAGCGCGATAAAAATCGCTCGGAATAGTAATGCACCTAAGATGCCCCAAAATAAAATGCGATGCTGATATTTACGAGGAATTGCAAAATAAGAAAACACGACGGCGAAGATAAAAACATTATCAACAGCCAAAGATTTTTCGACGACAAAACCGGTCAAGAATTCCAGGGCCATATTTTTGGCCTGTAGGGCGGGATCAAATCCTGGGATCGCTAATAGTGTTGTATCCGTCGAAAAGCGATGGAGTGAATAAAAGTAAAATAAAAGGTTAAAAACCAAAGCTAAACTGATCCAAATTGTGGTCCAAATTGAAGCTTCTTTCACAGAGACTTCATGGGCTTCTTTGTGGAAAACCCCTAAATCTAAAGCTAAAATAACAAAAACAAACAAAATGAAGCCTGTGTAAAACCACCAGTAATCACTAAACGGGAAAAAAACTATGTCCATCTTCAATTTCCTTTTCTCTCAATCTTTTATGGTATTGGGCGTCGGTGTATTTATCAAATCTATAAAATAGAATTGATTTATCGTATTTCTCTATGTATTAAAAATAGGCATGTGGATTAACTATCATCATCTTTATTACTTTAAAACTATTGCCGAAGAGCAAAGCGTTTCAAAAGCCGCACTTAAACTCAGACTCGGACAGCCAACTTTAAGTGCGCAATTAAAACAATTCGAAGATGTTCTTGGTGTGCAACTTTTTGATCGCAAGCATAAGCGCCTGATTTTGACGGAGCAGGGGCGAATCGCATTACAGTATTCGCAAAACATCTTCCGTCTTGGCGACGAAATGATCGACGCGCTTAATGATCGAATTAAGCCCGAAAAAATTAAAATACAGATTGGTGCGCTTGATAGCATTTCAAAAAGTTTGCTGACTGAAATTTCAGAGAAATGTTTGTCCGAATTTCCTTGTCAGATTGTGTGGAGCGAAGGCAGTTTGGACTATCTATTAAAACAACTTTATTCTCACAAATTAGATTTAGTGATTTCAAATTTTTTACCAAAGTCAAAAGACAGCCAATCGTTTTTTCATCGCCTGACTAAAAAATCTCCGGTGCATTTCTATGGAAATAAGAATTTTAAAGCCTTAAAGAAAAACTTCCCCGAAAGTCTCAAAGATCAAAAGTTTATTCTGCCAACCTACGACAGCCAACTGCGGGAAGAAATCGACCATTGGTTTAAAGCATCACGGTTACAATTTGATATCGTTGTCGAAAGCCAAGACTCGGCTTTAAAGAAACAGTTAGCTGATAAAGGGTTAGGAATCATCGCTGCAACAGCCACCAGTGTGCAGGATTCGATTAATCAAGACATTTTATTCGATATCGGAACTCTTGGAGACGTCACAGAAAATATTTATTTCATTTCTAGTGAAAGAAAAATCACAAACCCGCCAGCCGACTTTTTGATGCAAAAATTTAGTTTTAAATCCTAAACAGGAATTAAAGCTTTACTTGTAAGCTAATTTCAAATCTGAATGTTGCGCTTTAAAGCGAAAGAATAATAACCCCTCAATGCTTGAGTTAGGTTGAACAACCTTTTCGCCAATCAAATAATGTTGATAATCAATCACTGTAGTTTTACTCACTGGATTAATAATCATTTCATTTGCTTCGCTGGAAGCAGAACCAGAAGATCCCGAATAACCGGGGTGATAGCCCCCGCCATGTTGAGTAACAACGCCAATCGCCACTAACACGCCGATATAAACAACGGCAACCACTCCAATGTTGTAAGCGTTGGCGACAACAGCTTTTGAATTAAATCGGGTGAATGCTTGTGGAATTTCTTGAGGAGTCAACGCCGAAACTTGATTGGCGTCGCACTGATAAAAAAATTCTTTTCATTAATTTCAACAGGAACAGCACTGTTGTTTTCTATTTTTACGTAGACTGGGACTAAACCCTCTTGAATGAGTTCAGAGAGTAAACGGTTGTCGACATTCGAAGGCTTGTAAGTCAGATTCACTTTGCGAATCGCTTCGTTAAAATCACCGGCTAAAAGTTTTTTCAAAAACGTTTCTAGCGGATAAACAGTTTCAGTAAATACAACGCTGTTGATGCGCAGGTTCGAAGGGCCTTTTACTTCTTGCAGTGGTTTTTGAGTCTTTAATTCCAGCGTCGTATGTTCGGTCGAGGCAACGTGAATGCAGCTTGAGTTAAAAAACAAAATAAACACCAGAGTGAGGGGAATAAATCTTTTCATTTGTATTTATTCAACCCCTGTTGATGGATGCAATCAAGCCAATTGCAGTTGTCCAAATACGATTCAGCAAATTGAGTAAACATCTTATGAGTATTTTTCTGGCAAAAAAAATCCAAGTCCTTAACAAAAGACCGAAATCTCAATTTCAATAAAAATTGCGTTTGACGTCCTGAGTCCTGTCCAGTAAAAATTGCAGAACTTACTAAATTGCGAGTTTTATTAAATTTTCAATTTAGGCTATGCTGGCATAGCTCAATTGGTAGAGCAGCTGATTTGTAATCAGCAGGTTGCGGGTTCGAGTCCCATTGCCAGCTCCATTTTTTTAGAAAACGGATAGGTGCCCGAGTGGCTAAAGGGGGCAGACTGTAAATCTGCTATCTTCGGATTACGAAGGTTCGAATCCTTCCCTGTCCACCATTTTCACTAAAAAAGTAGAGCGCGAACCTCAAGTGTTAGCCGCACTTGGATTAGTTAGGATTAGTTAAAAGATGAGCGGGGGTAGCTCAATTGGCTAGAGTATCTGCCTTCCAAGCAGAGGGTTGCGGGTTCGAGACCCGTTCCCCGCTCCAAGTTTTGTAGTTAAAACGGGATACGCCCGTGTAGCTCAGTGGTAGAGCACACCCTTGGTAAGGGTGTGGTCGTCGGTTCGGCTCCGATCACGGGCTCCACTAAGTGGTCTAAAATTTAAAGCTGATGCTCACTGCAATGATGATTGTATTTGAGTTTTCTGTTTTTTATGATTATGACTTATGGTTGTTAATTTAGTTAAACGATTAATTTATTAAGTATTTTTTTAAAAATTACTAAAAAACGTCTTCAGGAGGACAAATGTCTAAAGAGAAATTTAACCGAAATAAGCCGCACGTAAACATCGGTACTATTGGTCACGTCGATCATGGTAAAACAACTTTAACGGCAGCTATTACTACAACTCTTTCTAAAACGGGTAATTCTAAAGCAATGGCTTACGATCAAATCGATAAGTCTCCTGAAGAAAAAGCACGTGGTATTACTATTTCTACAACTCACGTAGAATACGAAACGGCTAATCGCCACTACGCTCACGTTGATTGCCCGGGCCATGCCGATTACGTTAAAAACATGATCACTGGTGCCGCTCAAATGGATGGCGCGATCCTCGTTGTTTCTGCAGCTGATGGTCCTATGCCGCAAACTCGTGAACATATCCTTCTTGCTCGTCAAGTTGGTGTTCCAGCCCTTGTTGTATTTATGAATAAATGTGACATGGTTGACGATAAAGAATTATTAGAACTAGTTGAAATGGAAATTCGTGAATTGTTAACTAAATACGAATATCCAGGCGACAAGATCCCTATCGTTCAAGGTTCAGCGAAACTTGGACTTGAGGGACAAGATTCTGAACTTGGAACTAAATCTATCATGAAATTGATGGAAGCTTGCGATACTTATATTCCGCAACCAGCGCGCGCTATCGATAAAACATTCTTAATGCCAGTTGAGGACGTGTTCTCAATCTCTGGTCGTGGAACAGTTGTTACTGGTCGTGTTGAGCGTGGAATCGTTAAAGTAAATGACGAGATCGAAATCATCGGAATACGTCCAACTCAAAAAACAACTGTTACAGGAATCGAAATGTTCCGTAAGTTGTTAGATGAAGGACAAGCTGGAGATAACTGTGGCGTTCTTTTACGTGGTACTAAAAAAGAAGACGTTGAACGTGGTCAAGTTTTAGCTAAACCAGGAACTGTTAAGCCTCACAAAAAATTCAAAGGTGAAGCGTACATCCTTACTAAAGAAGAAGGTGGACGTCATACACCATTCTTTACAAACTACCGTCCACAGTTTTACTTCCGTACAACTGACGTGACTGGTGTTGTAACTTTAAAAGCTGGAACTGAAATGGTTATGCCAGGCGATAAAGTTGAGATTAACGTTGAGTTGATCACTCCAATCGCTATGGAACAATCTTTACGTTTCGCAATCCGCGAAGGTGGCCGTACTGTTGGCGCCGGCGTTGTTGTTGAAATCATTGAATAGATAACCAGTTAGTTGCTTAAATAAAAAGCAAATAAGACTCACTTGACTGATCGCTCAGAATTGTGAGTCTGATTCCCAAATTCAACTGCAAAATTAAAAGTAAAATCAAGGGGATAATTTATAAGAAATAAATTGTCCCCTTTGATATTTTAGGGTTATATTGCAACCTTGGCATTTTTGGGCGGGAATTCTATTAAGAAATTAATATTATTTTTACTTAATTTGACATGCAGGAGAGTAGCTCCAGCGGTAGAGCGAGCGACTCCAAATCGCTAGGTCGTGGGTTCGAATCCCTCCTCTCCTGCCAATTATAAAGTTTTGAAGAAAAATTTTATAAAACTTTTTTGACAATGTGTTTTGAAAGGAAATTTCATGGCTGATGCAAATAATAATTCAAGCTCAACTCCACACGCAGGTTTAAGTACAAATCCAAATTCAAAAATCGTTACGTTTTGTTTTCTTGGATTTGCGGCTTTAATTGGATTTACACTTTCAGCATTACTAAAAGCGTTGTCGGGCGCATTCGCGGTTATCGCAAAGTTAAATGGCTTCGATTTATTCCGTCACGGTCTTCCAATCACTGTGACTTTAGTTTTATTTATATATCTTCAGTTCAACAAAGGCATTTTAACGTGGGCTGATGAAGTTATTGCTGAAATTAAAAAAGTTGTTTGGCCAAGTGGTAAAGACACTCGCGGAATGACAATTGTAGTCGTTGTGATGGTCTTGATCTCTTCGGTGATCATTACATCTTTCGATTGGTTATCAGCATTTACATTAGACGCTTTAATTAAGTAAGAGGGGACGACTTATGTCAGACAACGCTCAAAACCCAACTCCGACAGCAGATGGTGCAAGTACAACTGGACCAGTTAAAAAATGGTACATTGTTAACGTACAAACTGGCTGTGAATTAAAAGCTAAATCTGCCATCGAAGAGCGTATTAAATCGAACAAGCTTGAAGCTATGTTTGGTGAAATTCTTATTCCTGCAGAAAACGTTGTGGAATTAGTAAAGGGTCAAAAGACCACTAAATCTCGCAAATTTTTTCCAGGATATATTTTTGTAAATATGTTTTTGAATGACGTAACTTGGCACATGGTAAAAAATTCTTCTAAAGTGTCTGGCTTCGTAGGATCTGCGGGCGGTAAAACTCGTCCACCAGAAGTTCCAGAAAATGAAGTAATGCGTGTGACTCAGCAAATGGCTGGGGTTGCAGAAAAACCAAAAACTAAAATTAATTTTTCAATCGGCGAACAAGTAACTGTTGTTGATGGACCATTTAATAATTTCAACGGAACTGTTGAAGAAATTAATGAAGAAAAAGCAAAGGTAAAAGTGTTGGTTAGCATCTTTGGACGACCGACACCTGTCGAATTGGACTACATCCAAGTCGAAAAAAATTAGTCTGCACGGACGTAGACATTAAATATAAAATTTATTTCGCCTAGTCATGGTGACTATGTGAAACGATTAACCCTCAATTCGCAAACGCGAATTGATGCAATAAGTGGGATCAGTATGGCAAAAAAAGTAACAGGTATGATCAAATTGCAGATACCGGCAGGGAAAGCTAATCCAGCTCCACCCGTTGGACCGGCACTTGGGCAGCATGGGGTAAATATCATGGAATTCTGTAAGCAGTTTAATGCTCGGACACAAAAAGATGGAGACTCCATCGTTCCGATCATCATCACTGTTTATCAGGATCGATCATTTACATTCATCACCAAAACGCCTCCGGTATCTTCTTTGATTAAGAAAGCTCTTAAACTTGAATCAGGTTCTAAGATGCCTCAAAAAGACAAGGTCGGCAAAATTAAGCAAGACCAAATCAAAGCAATCGCAACAACAAAACTTCCAGATTTGAACTGTGTAAAAGTTGAATCTGCTATGTCTCAAGTAGCCGGTACGGCGAAGAGCATGGGCATTGAAATCGGATAGGCGGAAATATGTCAGGTAAAAAATTTAAAGCCGCAGCTAAAAAAATCGATGCAGCAAAAAAATATTCTTTTGCAGATGGTATCAAACAAGTTGTTGATGCTGCTCCAGCAAAATTTGACGAATCAATTGATATCGCCGTTCGTTTAGGTGTTGATCCTAAACAATCAGATCAACAAGTTCGTGGAGCGATCGCGCTTCCGCACGGTTTAGGTAAAAACGTACGCGTTATCGTATTTGCTAAAGGTCCAAAAGAAGCTGAAGCAAAAGCTGCTGGTGCAGACTTTGTTGGAGCTGATGATCTAGTTGCAAAAATCAACGAAGGTTGGTTGGAATTCGATAAATGTATCGCGACTCCAGATATGATGGCGACTGTATCAAAAGTTGCTAAGGTCTTGGGGCCTCGTGGTTTAATGCCAAACCCTAAAGTAGGAACAGTAACGATGAACGTTAAAGATGCTGTTGCTGCTGAGAAAAAAGG
>JAYVHE010000216.1:0-10983 GCA_043771495.1 Bdellovibrio sp.
CGTTTTAATTCTGCAAAGACAACATCAGACGGTAAGCCTTTACGATACGAGCGATTTTCCGACATCGCATCAAAAGTATCTACGATTAAAATAACTCGAGCGATTAAAGGAATTTCATCGCCATTTTTCTTATCGGGATAGCCTTCACCGTCCATACGCTCGTGGTGACCACGAATCGCTGGTAAGAGGCCGGCAAAAAATTGATTTGTTGCTAAAGGCTTTACGATGTTTTCACTCATGATCGAGTGATTCTTCATAATATCTAATTCTTTAGGGTCTAAGCGACCCGGCTTTAAAAGGATTTCGCGATCGATCCCGATTTTACCGATATCATGCAACATCCCAGCAAACTCAGCGCTTTTCTGCTGATATTCATTGAGTCCTAAATCACGTGCTAATTTTCTAGAGTATTCACCAACACGAAGACAGTGTTGGTAAGTCATAGGTTCAACTGTATTTAAAGTTTCTAATAAAGAACGCACAGCTTCGTAAGCCCATGCTGGCATATTTCCCCATGATGGCGTTTGAGACATAGTTTCCCCCTATGGAATCTAGGTCTCTGATCGGAGGAAAATCGAAAACACTTTATGTATTTTGAGGCAGATTCTCAGAGTGAGACGAATTTATTTGGCACGTTTTTTAATTGTCTGCGATAGTGAATTTAAGAGATTTTTCCTAAGATGAGACAGTTATTTTCCAGTACCAACGTCTTTAGCGAAGATTATCTATGCGAACTCCGCAGAAGCCAAGGGTCGCATAAAAAGCCGAACTGTTAAGTAGATTTTTTTGCAATGGCAAAATATTCAAAAAAATAAATTTAAGTATTCCTTTCTTCCGGTCACGATGACCGGAAAACCTGGGGTTCGGGGACAGAGTCCTCGATTGCAGGATGCACGCACTTGGAAGAATTTATTTTTTAAATTGGCTTGCGGTAATAGAGGCTAATTTTCTTCTCGCATAGGACCACTTTACTTCGTCTTTGGCAAAGTTATAAGGGCTAACGCCTTCAGAATCCTTGGTGTTTGGGTTTGCACCAGCCTTAATAATTAAATCAAAAATTTCAGTTTCTTCCCGTCTGATCGCAAAGTAAATCGCGGTCCAGCCGTCTTCACCCGTTAGATTCACTTCATCAGCCGTGGGATTCAAGGCCTGAACAAGCTCAAACTTTGATTTTTGCAAAGCCACCCAAAGGGCGTTCACATTAAAATCATTCATCTTAATAGCCGCACCACTGGCGTGCAGGCGCTTCACCATTTCAACCCGATGAAAATTCACGGCGTAAAATAATGTGTCGGATCCTGATTTATCTTTTAAAGCGACGTTACTACCGGCTGCGATTAATTTTTCAAAAATTTCCATTTGATTTTTATAAGCGCTCATCATCAATGGAGAAATACCCTCTATGTTTTGATAATCTTTGCAGTAACTTATATTTCTTTCTAAACTGGGCCAGTCGTTGGCGATCACCAGCTTGACACAGTTCACAGTTTCTAAATTTATCGGCGCTACAGTTTCACCAACGTAACTTCGCTGATGCGCACAGGCGCTGGTTAATACCATTAACAAAATCCACCGACAGAAAAGTTTTAAATGACTCATGATCAAAGTGTAATCCGAATTACCATTTATAACCAATAGCAATGACTCCGGTCGTTGCTGTTTTTTTCGATGTTGTCGTGCTCATAATCCACGAATTTGTTGTATAGGCAATTTCTGGATTGAAATACATTTGTTCTCCGAATTCAAAACCAAGACTGACGATGGTGTGTTCATATTTTTCGTCGTATTCAAAAGTTTGCGTGGGCTGAATGATTTTTGAATTCGCATCACCCTTTTGTTGGCCTGCCGTTAAATACATAACGGCCGCCGAACTAAAACCCTTACCAATCGAAAGCCCATATTCAAAACCCTTCAGCTTGGTTTCACCGCTGCAACTTCCCCCCGTGCACGAAACTTGTGAAATGCTACTACTCTGAGTTCCGTATCCAGCAAAGATCGAACCCTTCCAGCCTTCTTTGTTACGTTGTCCTAAAAATTGCGCTTTTATGCCGTAGTGGCCCGTGTGGTAAATATCGATAAAAGAAATAATTCCCAAGTTGTAATTAACGACTGGCAAATAAGGCAGCACTGTTTTTAAAGTTGGGGACGCCCCAAAACCAGCTGGAGGAGTTCGTGCTGGCGGGTTTGAAGTTATGTCTTCAAAAACGGTCACTTCCATAAAGTTTTCTAATCCGACATTGATATCTCCACCTAAAGTTTTTCCAGTGACGTCAGGACGTTGATTTAAACTTCCCGGGAAAAGCACTGTCAGCGCACAACCCGAAGTGAAGACCAAAGAAAATGTTATAGTTAATATTAGTTGGACCATTTGTTTTTTCATATTCAGTTTCAAATTCCTTTTTAATAAAAGTTGAACAACGCGAGCAGCTATCACATTTATTGTTTGAGATTTATCAAATCCAACGCCTAGACTTAAGTCAATAACATATGAACATTAGACCGCACGCGCTTAGCGCGCGACTAATACAAGGAGGGGATTATGTTTTCAAAGGGAATGATCGCAATCTTAGCTCTAGCTTTCACAGCTGCTGCTCAAGCAAAATCAACAGAAATTTTAGTGAAACTAGCGTCACCGATTTCGGCTTACAATTTATCAAGCCAAATGGAATCAGCAGGTCTCACTGCAAAACCAATTTTTGGCCAATGGGTTAAAGTCGATGTTTCATCGGCGAAAAACGCTTGGGCCCAAGATCGTTTACAAAATTTCTTAAACAGTTCAAGCGTTGTGTACTCACAGCCGAACTACAAATTGGATGTCTTTAAAAATCCAACGTTGAAAAAATTTGCCGGACAAAATTTTACAACTCTCGATGAAAAGAATCCGGCGGGGCCTAAAGATCCTCGTGATAATCCAGCGGTTCCTTCCATTCCGTCTCAAACTCCAGGTAAGGATCCTCAATTTGCAAAACAATGGGGCATGACTGATAACGGAGTTGAAGCTGCTTGGAAAATCAGCGTAGGCGCACCGATCATCGTTGCCGTTATTGACACAGGTGTTGATTACACTCACGAAGACTTAGTCGGCCAAATGTGGCGCAACGAAAAAGAAATCGATGGCAACGGAATCGATGACGACAAAAATGGTTACACCGACGACGTTGTTGGATGGGATACATTATCTAATGATAATAAACCTTACGATTTAGCCTCGACAAACTTGATGGACATCTTAAATGGTGCAAACCCTGGGCATGGAACTCACTGTGCGGGTTCTATTGGCGCCGCTGTTAATAACTCTAAAGGTATAATCTCGATCGCACCAAATACAAAAATCATGGCATTGCGTTTTATTGGTGACGAAGGCGGCTCTACTGCTGGAGCTGTTGAAGCTATAAAATATGCGGTTGATAACGGCGCAAAAATTTTATCAAACTCATGGGGTTCTGAAGGCGAAGACTCTGAAGATCCAAATGACAGCATCATTTTAAAAGAAGCGATCCAATATGCTTTAGATCACGACGTTTTATTTGTTGCAGCTGCGGGTAACTCTTCACGCAACAACGATACCGACGCTAAAAAAGCATTCCCTGCTTCTTACGAGCATGAAAACATCATCGCTGTTGCGGCGATCAATTCTGCAAATGGGATCGCATCGTTTTCAAACTTCGGCGCTAAGTCTGTTGACTTAGGGGCTCCTGGTGTGAAAATCATGTCGACCGTTCCGGGCAATCGTTACCAGGACGTGATCAGCGAAATCTTGGGCGCGACTTGGGATGGAACTTCAATGGCGGCTCCGTATGTTTCGGGCGCAGCGGCATTATACTGGTCAACTCACCCAGAATTAACGTCTAAACAAGTTAAAGCAGCAATTTTAGCCTCCGTTAAGCCTTTGCCTTCATTATCGACTAAGACTTTAACTGGCGGAAAACTTTCTGTCGAAGAATTGATGAAAAAGTAATCTTCACTGACTCCTCAGGAAGGGACTAAGTCCCTTCACTTACTGAGACTAAGTCCCTTCACATTTCCCCTGATATTTGCTACAAACCCTCATTACTTAAAAAATAATGGGGGTTTTTCATTATGGCTAACAAAGAGACCAAACAATTTAACGCAGAAATTCAACAGCTTTTAAACATCGTTGTCCACTCACTTTACTCACAAAAAGAAATTTTCATTCGTGAATTAATCTCGAATGCTTCAGACGCTTTAGATAAATTAAAATTTCAGGCAATTACTAACCCTTCTTTGGTTCCAGCGGGACATGAATTTGGAATTCGCTTAATTCCAAACCCGACTGAGCATACTCTGCAAATTTTAGATTCTGGAATCGGGATGAGCAAAGAGGAAGTTACCGAATTCATCGGAACGATTGCAAAATCGGGAACAAAGGCGTTTTCGCAATTAAATCAAAATAAAGATTTAAAAAATCACCCAGAATTGATTGGTCAGTTTGGTGTTGGTTTTTACTCAGCATTCATGGTCGCTGATCGCGTGATTTTACACACGCAAAAAGCCGGAACGACTGACGGTACAGTTTGGGAAAGCACGGGCGATGGCAGCTACTCGATCGACACGGTTCCCCGTCCTGAAGGCACTGGAACTACAATTACTTTAGTATTAAAAAAACAAGACACGACAGCCGCAAATGCAGAATCAGAAACAGTTCATCAAGATTTCGCAGATCAGTGGGAACTAAAAAATCTAGTAAAAAAATATAGCGACTTCGTCAGCTGGCCAATCCGCATGAAGCTTGAAACCAAAGACACAGTTGATGGCAAAGAAGAAACAAAAATTGATGACCAAACATTAAATTCACAAAAAGCGTTATGGCTTAAAGGCTCTCACGAATTGACAGCGGACGAATACAAAGAGTTTTACAAACATATTTCGCACGATTACCAAGACCCAGCTCGTTGGATTCACTACAAAGCTGAAGGTTCTATGGAGTTCACATCTTTGGTTTACATTCCTGCAAAACGCCCGTGGAATTATTTTATGAAGGATTTCGAAAGCGGTTTAAATTTATATATTAAACGCGTTTTCATCATGGACCACTCAAAAGATTTATTACCGCCGTACTTACGTTTCGTAAAAGGTTTAGTGGATTCCAGTGATCTTTCATTAAACGTATCGCGTGAATTGTTGCAGCAAGACCGCATGGTTGCACAAATTAAAAAGAGCGTTACTGGCAAAATTTTAAATTCGTTAAAAGATTGGCTCGGAAAAGAACGCGCTGAGTATCAAAAATTCTGGGACGAATTTGGAACAACAATTAAAGAAGGTATTGCCACTGATTCGAGTCAGTTAGATAAACTTCAAGAATTATTATTATTCCGCAGCACTAACGGTGAAACTTTAACAACTCTAGCTGAATACGTTGGCCGCATGAAACCAACACAAAAAGATATTTACTATATCGCGGGCGATCGCTTAGAAGCCGTTCAAAATTCAGCGTACTTGGAAAAATTAAAAGAAAAAGGCTTCGAAGTTTTATTTTTAACAGACGCCGTTGATGAATGGGTCACGCAATCTTTAACTAAGTACCAAGATAAAAACTTAGTATCGATTGTTAAAGAAGGTTTAGATTTAGATTCTGCCGACGAGAAAAAAGAAAAAGAAGTCGTTAAAAAAGCTCAACAAGAGCGTTTTGCAGGTTTATTGGAAAAAATTAAAACCAATTTAACGACTCAGGTAAAAGATGTCATTTTATCAGACCGTTTAACTTCGACGCCGGTGTGCTTGGTGTCTGGCCAGTACGATATGACCGCCAACATGAAAAAAATCTTAGCGCAAATGGGCGACGGCGAAAACATGGGAATGATGGGCAGCCAAAAACCAATTCTAGAAATTAATCCAGGGCACAAAGTTTTTGAATCGATGCTAACGGCAAGTGATGAACAGGTTTCAACATGGTCAGAAATTCTTTATAATCAGGCTTTGCTGAATGAAGGAAATTCTTTACCGAATCCTGCGCGTTTTAGTCAGTTGATTGCGGATTTAATGACTTCACAAAAAAACTAAAAACTGACAATTAAATTAAACACGCAACCACCAAGGCCGCGGTAATCCCGGGTCTTTGGAAATTCAATTTGCGGAACTAATTGCAAATCTAATACTCGCTTATACAAGGTCCAATTCCAGCTGGTGAAAACACGGTAAGCGTACATTTGGTAATTGGGCTGATTCGTTGAAGAAACTCCAAATCCATAACCCAAAGAATGGCCATTACCTAACGATTGGTTCAGATTCACACCGTTTTCTACGGTGTACAAGTGGGTCCGATGTTGGTACTCGGCTTCGTTCATAAAACGTAAGTCAAAACGCTCGTTGAGGCGAAAAGCGTAATTTAATGCATGATGAATTCCAACACCTTTGGTGTAATCTGCAAAAAACTCAAAACGTGGATCTAAAGAAAAAGAACCGTATTCTCCGTGAGAGCTAAAATTCAAGGAATGGGAAACTTTCAGTGGATCAGTTAATTCTATGCGAGGTTCGAACGTGGTATTAAACGTAGAAACGTCATGCCAGAAATCATCAGATTCATCGGGTCTTTCTTCCAAGGCAGCTTCGTCATCCTGATCCCGCAAGTCTCTTTTGCCGCGCAGATATTCATCACGCTCAACATAAGTTGACAAGCGAATTTTTAAGAATTTTTCTAGATTTGCGAGCTTGGGATTGATGCTGATGGTCGTATTATTTTTAAAATTTTCACCCTCATGAGACTCGGTTGTGTTGATGACCTTGATGCTCGAGAGATTTTTTTCGTAAGAGACTGATTTGCCAACCAGAAACAAATCAAAGTCTTCGACTTTTTTATCAAACCAATTAGATATATCTTTATTTTTCTGGATCAGATCATCCACTAAACTCGGTTTTTTTTCATCGGGCTTCGCCGATTCTTTTGCACTGGCTGGTTTTTTCTGATTGGAGAATGCCAGTTGCGGGAGTATGCTCAAGGCCAGGAAACAATGAAGAATACAAATTATCTGAAACACTTTATTTTGACGTTTAGTTTTATCATTTCCATGGTAACAGCTTCTCACGCCTCTAGTGCAACAGACAGTCCCATCATGGTCAAGTTTGGAATGGGCGGATTACAAACAAATTCCACACGCACGGATACCCGCAGTCAAAGTACGCAAACCATTTATGAAATTTCAGTTTACGGTCAAGTGACTGAGCGCGGATTCTTGAATATAACTTCATCTTTTTTCCCAAAAATCTATTCACGCACAATAAATGGCTTAAATTTTAAAGAGCGAAACTTTTTGCTGCAAATGTCGATTGGCTACCAACATGTCATCAACGAAAAATTTATGGCTGGATTCGATTTCGCAACCCATTACCGACTGTCCGATCCTGAAAGTATCTTTTACGCCCCGGGAGTGGATCCTACAAGCGACACCTCGGCCCGCGATGACACGGAATATGGTTTCAATCTAATGCTCGGTTACAACTTCGCAAAATACGAAAAATTTAAAGTCGATTTAGATATGAAGTATTTTTTCTCGGTGACGCCGAAGCCAAACGAGGATGCGAATCATTTGTACTTTTTGGCATCGCTCACTTATTTTTGGGACGCTTTAAATTAAATTATTTTTCAGAAGACAAACTGCGGCCTTGTAACAATTCCGAGAAGAACTGTCGTTCAAGCTTTTTATAGGATTCATAACGGACGTTTGAACCCAAGATTTGCACTTGCTGGGCCACATTGGTCGCTTCAATTTGTTTAAGCTTTTCTAACTCTGTTTTAAAATTAGTTTTAGTAAACGTAGACGATTTTTCTGAAACTGATTGCACCAAAGAACGCGAATTTGAAATAACTTGAATAGTTTTTTGTTCGTCGATCTTCCAAGTATTTAAAAAATAAACCGTAGCTTTTTTTACCCAAGCTTGTTGATTTGTATCGTCTAAAAACACTTCTGTAAAATTTTCTGTGTAAAGTGTCGCGTCGACATAACCTTCGTAGTAAGCGGCCGTTTTTTCGATAACATACTTATTTTCAAGTTCTTTTTGACGTCGAGTTTCCGCACTGCGAGTCATCTCGTCTTTAAAGGAATCGCGAGTTAATTTTGAATGAATGAAGTTTCCACCAAAAAATAAAATAATTGATGCAACAACACCGGATGCAAAGATGCTGACTTTTTCAGACTTTTGCTTCTTCTTCCAGTTTTCTAATTGAGCTTGATGATTTGAACTCATGCCGTTTTCAGACGTACGAACTTGAATGACCGAATTTATGACTTCTAAGTTCTTTTCAAAATCAAAACCTTTTTCAGGACTCTTTTTGGCTTGCATTTCAAGCTTAGTCGCAACCTCTTGTGAAAGCTCTAGACTTAATTTTTTAATTGAAGACATGTGCTCTTCACGAATTTTTTGTAATTCTTTAAGCTCCGAAACTTTGAATTCTTCAAATTTCTTGCTTTCAACGTCACGCAAAAGTTTATATTCATTTTCAACTTCAGATTTAACCTTAAGTTTAGCATCCGCCAAGTTCTTTTCCATGTTTTGCAATTGGCGATCAACGTTTTCTTTTTGCTCAGAAAGCGATTGAATTTTTTTGGTCAACTCTTCGATATTCTTTTTAGCCTGGCGCTCGATGTCTAAGGCCGCATCACGATTCCTTTGATAATTATTTAAATTTTCTTGGATCTTAGAGTTTTCTTCAACAATATTTTTATGGATCTTTTGAAGGGCTTCTAGCTTATCTTGCTCGATATTTAATTTACTTAAAATAGCATCGTATTCAATCGTTTTATCATTTGTTGAATTTTTTAGTTCCAAAATACGTTTATCTAACAATTCACTTTCAGCTCGGGTTTCTTGGTACTGTTTTGTTAAAAACCGTACTTTTTCAGTGTGCTCGGTGCGTTCGTTTTCAAATTGTGAACGATACGCTTTGGTTTTTGCCATAATGTCGGATTCGGCCTCTGAAATAACGCGGTTTTTTTCAATAAATATTTCGTTACGTAGTTTTTCAAGCTCGATATCTAATTTTAATTTATTTTCGCCATCTAATTTGTCTAAGATAGCATTTTTTTCAGTTTGCAATTGATCTTGATGTTCTTTCCACATCATTTGGATTTCATCCATGGCGTGCAAACGTTTATCATCTAAATGAGATTCCGTCTCGGCTTTTAGATGATTCATTTGTTCGCGGGTTTGTTGAATCAACAAATTAACGCGACTTTGATATTCTTGGTAGGTGGCATCTGCAATTTTTTTACTTTGCAGTTTTGATTCAGCAATAATTCTTTCTTTTTGAACGTTAGCACCCTTAATAATCGTATACTTAACGAATTCGGCTTCTTTAATGATTTCTTGAGCGTGCTGATTTGGATCTTTATATTTTGGTAAATCAATCTTAACGTTCTTAAAATCCATAGAAAAGGCATTCTCTGGATCTGGAAATCCTTTGATGTCTACTTGGACCGGTGCATTCTTTTGATCTTCTTGCATTTTTGCAATCTGCCGAGCTTCCTCGGAAACCGACATAACTTTGACTTTAAATGAAATCTTCGACTGACCTAGAATTATTTTATCATTTTCTAAAATATCGACGTGGGCTTTAGTTGGAATTTTGATACCGTTAACAAATGTCCCGTTTGAAGAGTCTAAGTCTTCAATTTTTAATGCATCCGTGAAAAATATGCGGACGTGTTCGCGCGAAATGTCTTTGTCGTCCAATTTAATTTCAGACGTAGATCCACGACCCAATACAAAAGAGGGCTTACTGACATAGTAAGTCTTAACGCCATCAAATGACGTAATCTCTACAATAAAGGTTCGTTGCGCTTCACTCATCTTTTTTCAAAGTCGCTGACATCAGCTGAGAGGACATTTATGCCGCTCGACTTTTTAACTCCTTTTTAGCTTTAACAATTTCCAAATTAAGTGCTTCTTCAGCTAATGCTTCAACAGGGTCACGGTTTTCATTAAATTGCGGATCATTTTCAGGAACCACATTGTTGTCCGATCGATACCATAATAAATCCATCGAACTTTCGAAACGATCGACTAAGCCAGCAAAAACGCGGTCTGGTGAAAACATCGTATTAAAAATATGTAAACTTAAAGAAAATGCGATCCCTACGATTGAAGACGCCATCGCGAAACCAATTTCGTGAAGGAAACTATCCATAAGTGTTTTAGTTCCTTCGATGTCAGCCATATCCATACCACCTAATTGCACTAGCCCACCTTTGATACCTAAGAATGTACCCAAGATGCCGGCAACAACGAATAAACCGGGTAAAATCGAAACTAATTCATTAACAGCCGCCATTGGAAAAACTCCAAATATTTTATTAAACACTGGGTTCTTATTTAAAGTAGCGCGTGTAATTTGATTTAACTTTGGACTTTCTTTAGACCATTTTAAATGACGTAACTGCTTTAAAATATCTTTAACCATCCACGCGCAACCTTGCTTAACTAAGAAAAACCGATCATTCATGCTCATCACATGGCCGATGTCTTCACGCGCTTTACGATCACGCACAGCAAATGTTTCATAATATGTGCGTTCTAAAACCTTTTTACATAAAACGTAAAACGATCCATCACTGACTTTTGCCAATGCAGGGTCGGTCTGCTTTTTTGTAGCTTCGTTATCCAAGTAGCGGTGGACACGTTTTTCGAATTCACGTGCAAACCAGTCGTGTCTTTTAACGGTGTAGTAAATCGCCAAGCGAAGTCCTGCACCTATTAAAAAGACCGCGCCCATGGCATACGGCAGGTAGTTGATAAAATTTCTGATCACTGTCTGTAATAGTTGCTCATTCATAACGACCTCTATTTTTTATTATCTACGTTAAATCTAATAATGACCCGTTGCGATTTTTTGCAATCGTGCTTCTTACAATATTCATCAGCCGATGCGACCGAACGGTCTTGCTTCATTAAATCTAGAAAACTTCGTCCCGCAACTTTTAGTGACGGCACTAATTTTTCACGATGAGTAAAGTTCATCGATTTTTCATC
>JAYVHE010000217.1:0-12891 GCA_043771495.1 Bdellovibrio sp.
ATTTTAAAATACCTAAAGACTAATTATAAATACGATGTTGAAATGCTCAAGCGTAACGTCATCCGACCATTAACAACTAAAGAAGCGATTGAACGTAAACAGGGCGTTTGTCAGCATTACGCCGTTATATTTACGGCTATCGCACGTGCACTTGATATCCCAACGCGGATTATTGCAGGTCAAAGTATTGTTGGATCCGAAATTGTTTTGCACGCTTGGGTTGAAAGCGAAATATCAAGTGGCAGATGGCAAGTGATTGAACCGCAATCGGAAAACGGATTAACTGAAACCAATGTTAGAAATTACTTTCCAATGTTTCGCGCAACATTTTTAGAAGATCGCGATGAAAGCCGAAACGATTTCGATGAAATTTTCGATAACAACATTTTTGAATATTCGCCATTAAAATAAGAAGACTAGCGCGGATTCTATTCTTGGGGCATAATCAAAAGTTATCCCATTGATTAATTTCCTAGGACCCCGTAATCTGTTCTTCAGAATGCAAAAAAGCTTAGTAGACTCTGATTTCAAAAATTCGAACCAATTTTTAGGACATGCTGGAGTTGGTGCGCGTATAGAGTGCGTTCGATTGTTTGGACGATTGGTTATTCAACAGACGGATCTCATTCTTCAATTTTCTAAAATTAAAAGTTTAGATGTTTTTAAATCGTATTTGCGCTCAGATGCAGTGGTCCGGGACAATTACACGATCCTTTTAATGGATCATGGTGGAAAAGAATACAAACTTTGTACTTCGGACAACGAAAAAAATATTAATTCGGTCTGCCAGAAGATGAAAACGGAACTGGGAATTTAGTTGAGCTGGAGGCTTGATGGATAAAGCGTTTTTAATCCCCTTAGGATTTGTCCTTTTAGGATTTTGTTATATTTATTTTCGATCGCGCCCAGCGCTGAGCCTGATGTTGGTCGCAACAAGTGTGGCTTTGTTCCCTGCTATTTTTTGGGGCGTCCGCAGTTTCGGTCCATTTTATGGCGGAGCTGACATTGGCGCGGGACTTATATTGATATTTTCTTCAATTGTTTCGGTATTTATTATTGTTCTTATTTTCTTAAAAGAACAACCGTGGCCAGTTGCGACCGCAGCTAAATATACGGCACTGATTTTGTGTTTTAATTTTTTGATCGCATTTACAAATCATTTTATGTTGCTCCAACAGCATGCGGAATTCAAAAAAAAATCTGAAATAAATTGCGATGAGTTACCTTTTCACTGTGCCGTTCGAGAGAACAAATTAGATAAAATAAAACTTTTAAAAAATAGTGGTGGTCATCTTGAAGCCAAAGACGGGTGGGGACGGACGGCCTTATATTATGCTTTTTATGCCAATCCGAACTACGAGTATATGATTGAATTATTAAAAAATGGCGCCGATGCGAATACACTTGATGGTGGTGCTGAACCATTAATTAGAACTGTGCTGTTATCAGAACCACCAAATTTTAAACTGGCTGATCTTCTTTTGTCTTATGGTGCCAACGTTAACAGTATGTTCGGACTAAGTAAAAAAACGTCGTTGTTAAATGATGCCGTTGTTCGAAAGAACCATGACTTAGTTCGATACCTAATGGCTAAGGGAGCTGACCCCTTCTTGAAAGACGACTACGGCTATAACTCATGCGAGCGAATTAAATTGCATTCCGTCGTTGGACTGAGTGAGCTTGAGCAATTTTGTCGTAAGTAACTTAGAATCGAAACTGCGCCCCCAGCTTTTATTTCCATCCCTTTGTGATGCCGTCGACAGATTGTCTAGAACACTTAAATCGCGTCGTTTTGAATCCTCGTTTTGTTTCATTTTTTAGTTTTCCTTGTTCATGAACTCGTCGGCGCCATCTTGTGAAAGCCGAAGTGCTTAATTGGGTTCGCATAAATCGAACAAATTCGTTGGCGGAAAAAGAAAATTGCTGAGCAATTGACTCAAAAGTTGATCGGTCTTCCCAGCCCATACGAACCATGCGGTCTTTGTCTTCGGCTGAAAGGGCATCGATTTTGGATTTGAACGATTGAGATACTCCCATGAAGGATTTCCTTTGCTGGCAAATTATTTTTATTTAAATTCTGAAATGAACATCAGCCAAAATAGGGAACGCGCGGTCCAAATCACGGTCCGAGGCCAATTGCCAAAAATGAGTTTTGATTTTGTGTGATCCAGTTCATACGTTAAATTTTTATGTGAAGGAACGTTGACCGTGGCTGTTAAAATCCAAATTAATAAAATTGAGATTAAGTTCCACCACATCATTGGACTCTGGAGTTTTAACAACAGCAAAACACCTGTGACTAATTCCACCAACATCATTGGTGCGACAACCCAAGTGATCCGATTGGTATGGAATTGATGAAACGCCTGAAACTCCGAACGCCCAACAATTTTAAAATTAGGGTAAACGACGGCTTGCACCAGCCATATCGCCCCGGTCATAAACCACGTTGCAAAAAGGTGAACCATTAAAAGCGAATTCACTAAGTCAGCCGCAGTTTCATAGTTTTATATCAGCCGGCAGGTTCAGCAAGTCTTTTTGGTCGAGCATAAGTCCTAACATTAAGTTCGCGGATGAAATCATTTCACCAAGTGAATCAACTTTTTTCGAATCAATGGAGTCTAGCTTTGCGCCGGCTCCGTTGAATGCGGCAAAGTCTTCGGTAATTTGTTGAAGCATTTTTGCTTCGCGAGTTTTTAAAACATGTTGAATGACATCATTGATGTTGTCTGCAGCTTGGTAAATTTTGGTTTTTTCGTTGGGTGCTGGCGCTTCAAAAATCAGTTTAATTTTACAAAGCTCGTCCAGCGCTGGGCTGATGAGGGCTTTTGATAAACCCAAGCGATTGGTTAAATCGGTGCAGCTGAGTGGTGTCTTAGAAAGATACAGCTGGGTCCATATGGCTCCGTGAATCCGGCGAAACCCCCAGTATCTGATAAAATTTCCTATCGAAAGAGAGAGCTTTTGAAGGTCTTTCTGAGATGTGGTGGCTCGGCCTTTATTTTGATCTTTACTTTTCATATTGTTCATACTACCATGAACAATATGAAAAACCAGAAAAATATTCATAAAAATGCAAAACTCACGGCAAAACTTACAGAAAAACTTATAGTCTACTATGACGGACTATGTAAGGTCTGCAGCACCGAAATAAACCACTACAAACGTCAGCAGGGGGCCGAGAACATTTCTTTTATAGATATTTGCTCAGCACAATTTGACGCCCTCAAAGAAAACCTTGATCCTTTGCAGATTCATAAAATCATGCACGTCCGACGGCCCGACGGCACTATAGCAACTCGAGTCGATGCGTTTATAGAAATTTGGAAGGTTTTGCCGAAGTATTCGTGGGCTGCAAAAATCGCAAAAAATTCCTTGGTTAATTTATTTTTACAGGTTGGATACTCGGGTTTTGTGGCCGTCCGACCGATATTACCCCGTTATAAAAAAAACATCGACTGTGAAGCCAGTCCGTACTGCGAGGTTAAAAATGTTTAAGCTCCCAATTGAATTTAGATCAGAAGCTGTGGCAACAGGCGAATTTGATAAAGTTTGGTCGACCACATCAAATTCAAGCATCATACATAACGCAATCCCAGCTGAATTCGGCGGCGCCGGAGGTGGATTTTCTCCAGAAGATTTGTATTTACAAGCCATCATGAATTGTTTTGTGGGGACCTTTAAGGTTGTTGCTAAAAGTTCGAAAGTAAATTTTGCGAACGTGTTTGTTTCTGGATGTTTAATGGTCGACAAAGGTGCCGATGGAAGACCTTGTATGAAATCGATTTCATTACAAATTAAAGTCGTCGATGCCGACCGACCGGACCGTATCGAAACTTTAGTGAACAAAGTTTTTAGGGATGGATTTATTATTAATTCTGTAAAAACAGAAATCACTTTTAAGCTTGAGCTGGTGCAGACATCAGCGAATCTAGCTATTTAATTAATTGGAGTTAACGTGAAAGTACTTGTCACTGGAGCTACTGGACTTATTGGACGACATTTAGTGTACAGCCTTTTGCAAGATGGACACACGGTAATTGCCTTGGCCAGATCACCAGAAAAACTGCCGGAGTTGCCGAGTCAGAATGTTTTTTCTTGGTCCGACGATCAGCCTGTTCCATTGGACGCCATAAAAAACTGTGAGGCCATCATTCATTTAGCCGGGGAAGGTATTGCTGATGCTTTATGGACAGCGAAGCGTAAAAAGAGACTTTGGGATTCACGTGTGAATGGAACAAAAAATTTGGTCAACTCGATTGGTTTGATTGATCAAGGACTGCGCCCTAAAATATTAATTTCCGGATCGGCGATTGGTTATTATGGCCAATCAGAGAATCAACAAGATGAACAGTCGCCCCAAGGTGTTGGTTTTCTATCTCAGCTTTGTGCCGAGTGGGAGTCGGCAGCACTTGTGTCTGAAAAATATGGTCTTCGTACCGTTCTTTTAAGAACCGGTTTAGTGTTAGCGAAAGAGGGCGGAGTTTTAAGTAAGGCGGCCCCTGTCGTTTTAGGAAAAGGCACTCAAGTGATGAGCTGGATTCATATTGAGGACATCATTAGTTTTATTAAATTGGCTTTACAGAATAGTCGGCTGAAAGGACCGTTCAATTTAACAGCGCCTAATCCCGCAAATAATAAAGAGTATACTCGGTTGACGAGTCGCTATCAGGGATTCCCATTTACGATGAAGGCCCCACAATTTGCACTGAAGCTAGCCCTTGGCGAAATGTCTGAAATTGTTTTATCTAATCAAAACGTTTTACCAAAAAGGGCCGTGGCAGCGGGATTCAAATTTAAATATGTTCAACTGGACGACGCATTAAAGAATTTGTTAGGCTCGGCTTCGTTAACGCAGCATCTTTTTACGACCAAGCAATTTGTTCCAAGCGGCCGCAAAGATGTTTTTAGTTTTTTTTCAAAAGCCGAAAATTTAGAAGTGCTTACTCCCACTTGGCTTAATTTTCACATTCAAAAAAAATCGACACCTGAAATTGAAAAAGGCACCTTAATTGATTACCAGCTAAAAATTCACGGCGTTCCTGTTAAATGGCGCACTGAAATACGCGAATGGAATCCCGACAGCTCATTTGTCGATTTTCAATTGAAGGGTCCCTACAACAAGTGGCACCATCTTCATACGTTCGAGGATGTTCCAGGTGGCACTTTAATTTGTGATGAAGTTATTTTTAAAATCCCGGGCTGGATTTTTGGAAACCTACTGCTTCCGCTCATTAGGAAAGATGTCGGTGAAATTTTTAAATACCGTCAAAAAAAAATAAAGGAATTTTTTTCTTAGAATTTGTTTTTAAGGTGCCAGGCCTTTTTTTTACAAAGGAGCAAAACTGCTTTGTAAAAAAAAGGCCTGGCACCTTAAAAGCTGCGCCTATAGCGCAAGAAAAAAGAGCGGGGACGGTTTTGCTGTAAGCCGAGTTCTGTTCCTCACGTTTGTTCCCACAAATCCTTACGTGATTCGATGACCATTCATCTGGGCCCACCATTACTGGTGAGCTCTAGCGATCTAACCCGAATGCTGCACGCGAGTCGCGTTTTATTCTGTTTTGCCGAAAAGTAAAACCAGTCGCCAAAACCGAAAGTGCATTCCTATTTGATCTTGCTTCGCGCGCGAGTTTAGCTGTTTTCACTCCGTTACTCCCCCGTCGTCTCCCGTTCCCGACGATAGGATCAATGCTTCGGACATTCTTTCTGTTCCACTGTTCCTGACCTTGCGGTCGAAGGGCGTTACCCTTGGCGCTACTCTATGAAGCTCGGACTTTCCTCTATTGGTGTGACCCGACAGCGATCATCCGCAAAACCGTGCTGGAATATGTAGCATGGTAGGGCGGGTTTACCAAGAAAATATTGCCGGCGCGGCCTAGCCGCGATAATTTAATTGTTTCTTTTACTGAATTAAGGAGCTCCTATGAAGACTTTTGCAATTATTGCAGCCACAATTATTTTATCATTAAACACTTTTGCCGCCGACAATGCAGGCGCGGGCCATGGAGCAACCGGCAAGGACTGGAGCCATAAACGTCATGAACAAGTGGCGCAAGTTTATCCAGAATTTGATGTTAATAAAGCCGCAGTGATCAAACCTGAAAAAGTACAACTCGTTGCTCCGGCGTTTTTAGCAAAAGTGACCGGTCAAACAGTTAAATTAGAATGGACTGCTGCGGGTGGAGCTCAAAATTACCACATACAGGTTTCTAAAGACGCTGGTTTTAACAATCGTTCAATGTATGTTGCCGAAGATAAATTTGTTTCTGGAACTTCATTTGAAGTTAGCCAACTTGAACCCGGCGTAATATATTTTTGGCGTGTTGCAGCTCACAATAAAAATCAAGAAGCCATGTATGCAAAAAGTCTTTTTGTTTCATCGGTTTTTGAAACGACAGGGCAATAATTCATGTCACGAGTAGATAATGAAATTCTTTTTAATCAGTTAATGTGGCGCTACGCTTGTAAAAAATTTGATACCACTAAAACGATCCGTGAAGCTGATTGGAATTTGCTTTTAGAATCCATTCGTTTGTCGCCATCATCTTACGGATTACAACCGTGGAAGTTTATTCACGTGCAGGATCCCGAAACCCGAAAATTATTAAAAGCCCAATCTTGGGGCCAATCGCCGGTAACTGATTGCTCGCACTTTTTAGTTTTTACAGTGCTTGAAAAAACCGATGCAACCTATATCGATAAACACATTGCTCAAATGGCCAAAATCCGTGGAATGGATGTTGCGCAATTAGAGGGTTACAGAAACGTAATGCTCGGCGATCTGGTAAAAGGTCCTCGTTCAAACACAATTAATCATTGGGCTGAACGACAGGCCTATATTGCCATGGGTTTTTTAATGAATACAGCGGCGCTGATGGAAATAGACACACTTCCGATGGAAGGTTTAGTTCCGCCAGAGTACGATAAGATTTTAGGACTTACTGGCAGTGGTTGGAAAACCGTTGCCGCCGTTGCTTGCGGTTACCGTGCCGACGATGACAAATATCAAAACCTGAAAAAAGTCCGTTTTGATCTTAAGGATATTTTAGAAACGCGATGAGGCGGAGGGTGCCAGGCTACTTTTCCGGACACGCTGCGTCCGGAAAAGTAGCCTGGCACCTAAAAGAAAGGTTTTATGAAGAAAATTTTGATTGTCCTTATTTTAATTTTGCCTCACATGGTTTTTGCTTGGGGTGGGCGTGGCCACGATGCCATTTGTCAGGCGGCGGTTCATTTAGTGAAGAATAAAGGATTAGCCGATTTTCTAAAGCAGAAACCCCATGTGATGGGTCACCTTTGTAATATTCCAGATGTTCAATGGCGCAACATGGATAAAAAAATTACTCAACATGGTGATCCAACTCATTATGTGAATCCAGAACTATTAGGTTTAGCGGCCCAAGACGTTCCGACGGACCTTAATGCCATTATCGAAAAATACACAGGCGCCGAAGGTGCAAACGACAAGGACAAAAAAATTGTTTCGGTGCCTTTTAGTTTAGGAACAAACTGGTGGCGTGCAGAACAAATGGTTCGTCGCGGAATCGAACACGGTAAGCAAATCGCAACCAGCGAAGCGCCAACAAATTCAAAACAGGCGCAAGACGATAATTTAACTTACAACAAAGCTGTTTATGAGATGATGGTGTCAATGGGCATTATGGGGCACTTTGTCGGCGACAACTCGCAACCGTTTCACAATACGACGGATTACGATGGTTGGGCTGCAAATCAAGGCGGAATTCATTCGTATTACGAAGAACAATCTGTGGCACATATGGGGCCAGACCTAGTTAGCCAGATTGTTAAAAAATCTAAAAAATTAAAAAACAAAAAGTTTCTAAACGGTAAAAACCCGGTTGAAAAAATGCGAACCTTAGCAACTATGGCCGTCAGCGAAGTTAAAGCGGTTTTAAAAGCGGATCCAATTATTAAAAATTCACAACTTAAAATCGAAAAAGGCATGAGTCTAAAAACCCCAGCCGAACGCCAACCTCCTGAAGTCGGTGCCAAACGCTTCGAAAAATTAATCGTCGAGGATATGGCTCGCGCGGCAACGTTGTTGGCGTCATTCTGGGATGAAGTGTACACGCAAAGTGGTTCACCAGATTTAAAGGCTTACCGCAGCTACCGTTATCCGTTAACGGTCGATTTTATCATGCCGGATTACTATAGTGCGGACGGCGAAGCTAAAAAGTAATTACTTAACTTGTTTTAAGTACGTATAAATAGCGCCGACGTCGTCATCACTAAGGACGTCAGATGTAAACGGCAGCATCTTACCCATGGGCTGGCGGATTTGTTTTAAAAAATCTTTTTCTTCTTTTAAGTTAGCAAGGTCTTTCAAATCAGGTCCCATTTGCGCAAAGCCTGTTTTTGCAACTTGATGGCATGACGTGCAATTTTTCAAAACTAAATTATAACCTTTGTTCAAAACAAAATCGTCTTTGGGTTTTAGTTTTGTAAATTTGTTGGCCACATCTTTAGAAATTAAAGTGATCTCAGCAATTTTAAACGGCCATTTTTGCCAATAAGTTTTTTCGGGGTTGTCCCATACTAAGTAGAACGGACCAGGCGAGCCATGTTTTTCAATTTTGGTCCACAATAAATCTTCGGTTTTGTTTTTAGGATCTGCAAATTCCATTTCGTGCCAAGCTAAAAAGGCTTTGCCGCTGGCTAAATCTTCGTTTGTTACAAATGCGCTAAAGTTGTCTGAGGCCCAAATTGAATATATATAGTTTTTTGGATTTTTAATCTTTAGCTTTTTATTAATTAATTTAGCCACGTCATTAAAATAGAATCCGTCATACTTTACTGGTTTGTCTGCATAAACGGGATGTTTCATGACCACAAATGGCGTGGCCGTTAGGTTTTTATTAAAATCAGACAAGGACACCGTCGATTTTTTTAAAAAGTCTTTGTCGTTTTTTTCACGAACCGAAATTTGTATCGACGGATTATATTCTGACAAATTTTTAAAAAATGCGTCATTGTCTGATTTTTTTTCTTTGGCAATCGCAGAAAGAGACATAAGTAGGACTAGAGATAGTAAAAATAGTTTCATTTTTTTGTAACCTCTAGTTCACGATAGAATAAAAACTTTAGTTTGCGAACTAAAAATTCCCTATACCAAAGTCCAAGTGGATTGGTTTCATCCGAGCGAGCCATGACAAACAATTCAAATAAGCACAAAATAATCAAGATTCGTATTCAATCTTTAACAAGGAATTTTTTATGAGAAAATTAATTTATTTCGCGTTCATCGTTTTATTGGTTCAAGCTTGTAAAAAGAGCGATACCGAAGATTCAACTTATTCTGTTGATACGACGAATGAGTCGGCCCAACAAGTCGGTGATGTTTCAGCGTCAGTTGATGAGGCCGGAGGTAATACAAACGGTAGTATTACAACAGCTGCTCTAGAGATTGAGTCAGCGAAGAAATCATTCGCACGTTTGAGCGGCGAAGAGCTGAATACGGCAAAAATCTCGTCGCTATTCTTGCCAGAAGCTCAGGCGGCTCTTTGTAAAGATGTCGCATTTGGCGCTTGCGTCAGCACGACCACAGGTCGACGCGTTCGCGATTTTGCAAGCTGTACAACTGGCGGCGGCGGCGTTATTACGGGCGATGTTGCATTAACATTTAGTAATTCGCTTTGTAAAATTATGTCAAATGGCGAAAGCGTGGCGCGAGTTCCTAATTTTACAATCACTGGACTTCGCGGAGCAACTTTTACGGTAAACGCCCCAACAACCGGACAAGTAGTCAGTAGAACTGGTGCTACAAATTATAATTTTACAAACAATGGCATTCGCCGAACATTTGTAACACCAAAAGGTGTGACGTTATTGGACGTAACGACAACAACAGGAAATGCTAGCGCCGTTACACCGATGACGTTTACCGGGGACAACCGAACTAATCGCCAAATTAACGGAGGAACACTGCATGTCGTTAATAATTTAACGAGCGACGCATGCACGTTAACGCCAACTGGAATTATTTGGACGGGTGGTTGCACATGTCCAACCGCTGGAAACTGGACGGGATCATGTTCACCAAGTGGAAAAACGTTTAAAGTCACATTCAAGACTGTTTGCGGTGAAGCCACTGTTGAAAACACAGGTGAGGCGACCAGAGATGTTGTTTTAGATCGTTGCTCGAGCTAGAAAACGCATTTAAATCTTAAGTAATACAAACTTGAAAAATACCCCTAGAACTCAGGGGCATTTTTTATTTCAGAACCCGCGTACATCTTTGCAAGCTCGGCACTCCAGAAAACGACATCATGCGGAGTGAGTAAAGAAGCCAAGGCTCCCAATCGCAATGCCAGCATAAAGTTTTCGTTAGTCAGCAATGCTTTTTGGCGACGCTCGCCTTTTTTCATATAAGTTTCACGACGAGACAACACATATATTAATTGGTACGCGCTAAGGATTTGCATCCATTCGGCTTTAAAGATGCCGATTTCATCGCGAAGAAATTTTTGAAAATCTGGAGTATCTACGTGTTCGGCTAAATTTAATTTTAACGGATGATCGACTTGTGAAAGTAAATAACAGTAAACCAGCAATGAATACAAATGCACGCTGTTTGATAAATCAAAATTCAATTTGCGCCCGTGACGAAGTAAGGAAATAAAATTCTCTTTTTGCTGTTCATTTTCCATGAGCCGATGAAACGTTGGAATTAAAATTTTAAAAATTCCTAAGTCATGAAGTTCCGTAAATAAGGCATCCGTGCTTTCGATACGAAATAATTTAAGCCATTCTTCGCGTCGACGCGGGAGTACAGCGCGCTCGAGTAAATCTATATTTTCTGAAATAGCCTGTCGCAAAGTCGGTTCAATTTTAAAATTCAACTTATGCGCTAAACGAAGCGCACGTAAAATTCGAACGGGATCCTCGGTAATTCGTGCAACGGGTTCGCCAATCATACGAATCACGTGCGCCGTCAAATCAGGAATTCCCTGGCAGTGATCAATTAACTTTTCATCGATGGGGTCATAAAATAAAGCGTTGATTGTAAAATCGCGGCGAAACGCATCTTCTTTTAAATTCCCAAAAAAATTTTCTTCGACAAATAATAAGTCTTCCGTCGTATTGCCTTCAAGTTCTTCATCGGTGGCTTCGCGTCTATAGGTGGCGATTTCAAAAATCTTTTCGCCACGGCGGGCGTGCACCAACTTAAACCGCCGCCCAATAATAAAACAGTAGGGGACGCGTTTTTTAACCTGCTGAGGAGTTGCATTGGTCGCTATGTCGAAATCTTTAGGCTTTAACCCTAATAGTAAATCCCGGACGGCGCCGCCGACAATGTAGCTATCAAACCCGGCTTCCTTAAGTCGTGATAAAATACCGACAGCTTGTGGATCAATATTGGCCACAACATCTTTCAAATGACTTCGGAACGGTTCAAGAGCGTTGAGTGAAACTATTTCTGACATCAAATTATTTTTTAAATGAGAAGCTTATTGATGTCGAGCAGTTAAGATATTATTAATAAGTTATGTCTAGTTTTTTATCTCAATTCCATTATTCGGTGGTTGGAAATCCAGAAAATCCGAAAAAAATTGTCTTTGTTCATGGATTGATGGCGTTTGCAGCTAATTGGCGAAAAATTGCCTCGCGTTTAGAAAATGATTTTTGCTGTTTGATCTATGATCAGCGCGGACACGGTCGGTCTTTTAAACCCGAAACTGGTTATTCAACCAAAGACTTTGCTATGGATTTAAACAAAATTACCAGTGAACTTGGGTGGTCGGAATTTCATCTGGTCGGACATTCAATGGGCGGTCGTAACGCCATGGTTTTTGCGCATTTATTTCCAGAAAAAGTTAAAACTTTAACCATCGAAGACATGGGGCCGGACCCCAATGAAACGGCGTTAGGCTATTATCAACGCATGTTGGAGGTCATCCCAACGCCATTTTTAAATAAGGGTGAACAAAAAGATTTTTTTGAAAATGATTTCGCAAAAAAATTCCCGGCCAAAGAACCGATGAATGTACTTTCAACATTTTTACAAGCCAATCTCGAGGAGAAAATGACCCCTCCGCATCAAGGATTGATCGATTGGAAGTTTTCCAAAAAAGCAATTTACGAAATTGTCGAACTTGGAAACAATCAAGATCATTGGTTAGAAGTGAGCTCTTTTAAAATGCCTGTTTTGTTGATTCATGGTGAAAAATCGCACGTTTTGTCACATGAAACATTTCAAAAAATGCAGCTTGTAAACCCGAACATCAAAGGCGTTGAAATCTTGGGCGTGGGCCACTGGGTGCACTATGAAAAGTCAGATGAATTTGCGCAAGCCCTCAAAGATTTTATTTTATTAAGCTATTCTATTGCCTGATGCGTAAAATCGGTCTAAGAGTTTAGTTGATGAACTTTTCGGAATTGCAACTAGATCCTCGTTTAAAAACTAATATTCAAAATTTGAATTACGCTGAAGCTACGCCTATTCAGGAGCAAGCCATCCCACTTATTTTAGCGGGTCGAGATGTGGCGGGATTAGCGCAGACCGGTACTGGAAAAACAGCGGCCTTTTTAGTCCCATTAATTGAACGCATTTTAAAAGCCGAAACAGATCCCACAAGTGAAGTCGCGTTTAAGGACTGGAAGCCATTTCATTCTATTTTAGTTTTAGTTCCAACACGTGAATTAGCCGATCAGATCAATGAAAACGCACTTAAATTTATTGCGGGCACAGGCTTAAAGTCATTTCCATTTTATGGTGGCACTGGCTATGACCGCCAAAAAGAAGCTTTGCAAAATGGCGTGAATTTTATGATTTCGACTCCGGGTCGATTGATTGATCTGTACAAAGAACATCATGTTGATTTTAAACGAGTCCGTGCAGTAGTTTTTGATGAAGCTGATCGAATGTTTGAT
>JAYVHE010000218.1:0-19411 GCA_043771495.1 Bdellovibrio sp.
TTGCTTGAACTAATTTGACTGTTTTCGTTAATACCCAGAATAATTTGACACATTCGTGGCTTTTTTACTTACCAGAATGTGCGACTTCACACATCAGTCACAGCATCTATTTATAAATATCACTGGCAGTAGTGGCTCATTAATTGAATTTTATCGACAACTTTGTTGGGGTTTAGAGATCGAAGTTAAAACTGGTAGCCGTGGCTTAATGCTAAAAACTTTTAAAGAAACAATCCGTGAAATATCAACGACGAAAAAACAAAAAATAATTATTGTTGTAGATGAGGCTCATTTATTACGACTGGATGTGTTTGCAGAGCTACACACAATGACACAATTTGAAAATGATTCTAAAAATTTATTCAGTCTTGTACTTGCAGGACAACCAAATTTAACAGAAAAATTAAGCTATAGAAGCTCAGCACCTTTAGCCTCAAGAGTTATTGCAAAAACTCATTTAAGTAATTTAAATGCAGAGCAAATGGCGGTCTATCTTGAGCATCATTTAAATGTTGTTGGCATAAAAAAACAATTATTTTCTGATCAAGCCATTACCGCAATATATCAGGGCTCAGCAGGTATTTTGCGTAAAGCCAATTACTTGGCTAGAGGTGGCTTAATCGCAGCAGCAACGGACAAAGAACAAGTTGTATCAGCTGAGCATGTTAGACTTGCATCTTCAGAATTAATTTTACATTAAAAATTATTTTTTAGCCGGCGGTTCAACAAGCCGGTTTTTTTATAAATAACGCAATGCCTGTACAAAATATCACTACCCTAAATAAAGCGAAATGACCTAACCCAAATATCGCGCAACTTCACACCTCAGAAAGACAAGCTTCCTTTGATAAATTCAAGCAGCTCACAAATGTCTTTTCGTTGCGGCAAACAGCATATGGGAGCATTAATCTTATGTCGGAAGTTACGGGCGCGCTTTGAAGGCGCTCAGTAGTTGATTCTGAAGCGACTGGTGATTTCGCACAAGCAAAGTAAAACAACATTAGAAAGACACAGGTTGCAGTTTTCATTTTAGACACTTCCTATTAAATAAAAAGGCACCTTCGAGGTGCCTTTTTATTACGAAATTTTTCGCGATTAACGCAAGGCTATACAAAAAGGGAACTGTTACCTATTGAAGTAACTGAATCCCGGCGCGAGCTTTTGCCGCTTCCGCAACTGTAGATTCGAACTCATCGTCTGATAAAGTTTCTTTCGCCAATTTTTGCTCGGAAGCAACAATAGCCATGCGCGCTTTTTCAGTATCGATTTCGTTTTTGCCTTGAATAAATTCAGCTAAAATATTTACACCTTCGGGACTGACTTCACAGTAGCCCCAGCTAATAACCACGCGTTGTGGAATATCTTCGCCTTTAACTTTAAATTTTAAAATTCCAGTTCCTAAAGTTGCAATCATCGGCAGATGGCCTGGCAAAATATTAACTTCACCAGAAGAAATCGGAACAGTAATTTCCGTAATCTCTTGATCAACAACAACTTTTTTTTCAGGAGTCAGTAAATTCAACTTAAACATACTACGCCTGTAACTTTTTAGCTTTTTCTATGGCTTCTTCAATTGTTCCAACCATGTAGAACGCTTGTTCAGGTAAAGAATCATGCTTGCCGTCTAAGATTTCACGGAAACCTTTAACGGTGTCTTTAACGTCTACGTATTTACCTGGCATGTTCGTGAATTGTTCAGCAACGAAGAACGGTTGAGATAAGAACCGTTGAATACGACGTGCACGCGATACAACTAATTTATCGTCTTCAGATAATTCATCCATACCTAAGATGGCGATGATATCTTGTAATTCTTTATAGCGTTGTAATAACGACTGAACGTCACGCGCTGTTTTATAATGTAATTCGCCAACGACCGCTGGATCTAATAAACGCGAAGTTGAAGTCAACGGATGAACCGCCGGGAAGATCGCCATAGCTGCAATATCACGATCCAAATTTGTCGTTGCATCTAAGTGAGTAAATGTAGTTGCAGGAGCTGGATCCGTATAGTCATCCGCTGGTACGTAAACCGCTTGCACAGATGTAATAGACCCATTTTTAGTTGAAGTAATACGTTCCTGCATCGCACCCATTTCAGTTGCTAAGTTTGGTTGGTAACCAACGGCAGATGGAATACGTCCAAGTAGCGCCGAAACTTCTGCGCCCGCTTGAGTAAATCGAAAAATATTATCAACGAAGAAAAGAACGTCTTGTTTTTCAACGTCACGGAAATATTCCGCAACTGTTAAGCCTGTTAAAGCCACACGCGCACGTGCTCCAGGAGGTTCATTCATCTGTCCGAAAACTAAGGCCGTCTTAGCTAAAACGCCAGACTCTTTCATTTCCATCCAAAGATCGTTTCCTTCACGAGTACGCTCACCAACACCCGCGAATACAGAGAAACCCCCGTGCTCGGTTGCAATGTTACGAATTAATTCTTGAATCAAAACTGTTTTGCCAACGCCGGCACCACCGAATAAACCGATTTTACCACCCTTAGCGTAAGGAGCTAAAAGATCCACAACTTTAATCCCAGTCATCAACATCGCTGCTGATGTGGCTTGGTCTTCAAAGCGCGGAGCCGCGCGATGGATTGGCCATTGTTCTTTTGCGTTAACTGGACCCGCTTCATCGATCGGCTCGCCAATAACGTTGATGATACGACCCAAAACTTCGCGGCCAACTGGTGCCATGATCATGTTGCCCGTGTAAACAACTGCTGTTCCACGAACTAAACCCTCAGAAGAGTCCATCGCAATTGTTCTAACAGTGTTGTCACCCAAGTGCTGAGCAACTTCTAAAACCATATTTAAATCTTTATCAGATACGTATTTGTTCGTGCAGCGTAATGCACCGTTGATTGGAGGAAGTTCGCCATCGAACTCAACGTCAACAACCGGACCCAATACCTGTTTAATTTTGCCTTTTAAGCTATTTGCTTGTGTGCTTACATGTGCCATTTCATTACCTCATTTAATTCATTAAAATTTTTAAATCTAAAAACAACTAACCTTACTGCGACAATGAAGGATCTTTAACCCTTCAGTGCTATAAAGGCTTAACCTTTTAACGCCTCAGCTCCGCTGACGATCTCGATAAGTTCCGTCGTGATTTTTTCCTGACGAGCCTTATTATAATTCAACGTAAGTTTGTTAATCATTTCCTTCGCGTTATTCGACGCATTTTCCATCGCCGTCATACGCGCACCATGTTCAGATGCCACCGACTCAGACATCGCCCGGTAAACTTGAAGATTAAAATATTTCTTCAATAAATCACCAACAATGGCCTCCGGAGATGGATCAAAAATCATGTCTTTTGCAAACTGACTTCCCGCTGTATCAAACGACGTTTTTTCAGCTTCAATTGGAAGTAAAGTTTCGCAAACAACCTGCTGAGCGATCGCCGATTTAAATTCATTGTAAACTAAACGAATTTCATCGTACTTACTGTCCAGGTAAAATTTAATTACTTTTTCTGCAACATTCTTAGCTAAGCTGTAAGAAATTTCTTTATCTAATTTTAAATACGAATCAATCGGCGTTACTTTTTTACGAGCAAAATAATCTAAACCTCGCTTACCCACGAAAATCAGGTGTAAGTTTTCTAATTTAGATTTGTTTTCTGCAATGTAACGTTCCGCAAATTTATTAATGTTCGTATTAAAACCACCACAAAGGCCACGATCAGACGTTAACACGATTAAAAGAACATTTTTTACGTTGTCTTTTTTTGTCATTAACGGATGCGACACTTTTTGCGTGGCCGTAATGTTCGCGATGACTCGTTTTAAAGTCAGCGCGTACGGACGCATATTTGTAATGTTGTTTTGCGCCTTACGTAACTTCGCCGCAGATACTAGCTTCATCGCTTTCGTGATTTGCTGCGTATTCTTGGTCGAATCGATTCGTAGGCGTATGTCTTTTAAGTTTGCCATTTAGTCTCCGCCAATAGGCTATTACTTAGACGCTCTAAAAATCGCACCAAATTCAACTAATGCACTAATAACTTGTTTTTTAAGATCATCAGAGATCGCTTTTTTCTCAGCGATTTCTTTGATAACTGCAGAGTACTTTTGTTTTATAAACTCAAGCATTTCCGTTTCGTAACGTTTAACATCTGTTTCTGGAATTGAATCAACGTAACCGTTAGTCGCAGCAAAGATCATCATAACTTGGTCTTCAACTTTTGCCGGTTGATACTGGCCTTGTTTTAAAACTTCTACTAATCGACGACCACGAGCTAATTGATTTTGTGACGCTTTATCTAAATCAGATGCGAATGCTGCAAAGGCCTCAAGCGCACGGAACTGAGCTAATTCTAACTTAATAGAGCCCGCAACTTGTTTCATGGCCTTAACCTGTGCGGCTCCACCAACGCGCGATACTGACTTACCGACAGAGATCGCCGGACGAATACCTTTGTAGAATAAATCTGATTCTAAGAAGATCTGTCCGTCAGTGATCGAGATCACGTTTGTAGGGATATACGCAGAAATATCTCCGCCTTGAGTTTCAATGATTGGCAACGCTGTTAATGAACCCGCGCCAATTGCATCAGAAACTTTTGCAGCACGTTCTAATAGACGGCTGTGCAAATAGAATACGTCGCCTGGGTAGGCTTCACGTCCTGGAGGACGACGTAATAATAATGACATCTGACGGTAAGCTTGTGCTTGCTTCGTCAAATCATCGTAAATAATTAAAGCATGTTTTCCGGAGTCACGGAAGTATTCCGCCATTGCTGTTCCAGAGTAAGCGGCTAAGAACTGCATGGGTGCTGGATCAGATGCAGACGCCGAAATAACAGTTGTGTAGTCCATCGCACCCGCGGCACGAAGTTTTTCAACAACCAACGTCACTGTTGATTGTTTTTGTCCGATCGCTACGTAAAAGCAGTGAACGTTCTGACCTTTTTGATTAATAATTGTATCAATGCCGATGGCTGATTTTCCTGTTTGACGGTCACCAATGATTAACTCACGTTGTCCGCGGCCAATTGGAATTAAAGCGTCGATCGCTTTTAACCCTGTCTGCATTGGTTCGTGAACAGATTTTCTGTAAACGATACCTGGAGCTTTTAATTCAACAACGCGAGTTTCTTTAGACTGAATTGCGCCTTTGCCGTCGATCGCATTTCCTAACGCATCAACAACGCGGCCTAATAATGCCGGTCCAACTGGAACCGATACGATTTGTTTCGTCCGCTTAACGGCATCGCCTTCTTTAATCTGACGATCTTCCCCGAAGATAACCACACCCACTTGAGACGCCTCAAGATTCAGGGCCATACCTTTTACGCCAGAAGCAAATTCAACTAATTCGCCGGCCATGCAATTTTCTAATCCGTAAACGCGAGCAACCCCATCACCCACTGAAAGAACGCTTCCAGTTTCTGCAACTTCAACATTCTTATTATATTTTGAGATCTGCTCTTTTAAAATACGGCCAATTTCATCGGCTCTGATTTGTGCGTCCATTATTATAAACCTCTTTTCATTAATTCATCTTTTAATATACGTAAATGAGCGGCTGCTGAATCATCTAGTGTCCAACCACCGACTTGAACTTTGAAACCCGCGATTAAATCTGGTTTCTTTTCAAATTTTAATTCCACTTTGTGCCCAATCGCTTTTGAAGCTTGGTCTTCCACTTTTTTGATAAACTCAGGGCCAACTTCTGAGGCCGCCCATAAAGTTCCTTTTGTAGTACCCGTCGCAGCTAAAACTAATTTTTCGTACGCGGGAATAATTCGCGACCAAAAAGCTAGGCGGTCGTTTTCAACTAACGTTAAAATAAAGTTATATGTTGGTCCTGACGTTTTTCCTTCGATCGCTGCGTTTACTGCGGCTTTTTTATTTTCAGCCAAATTGTGCGGGCTAGAGAAAAAGCTAATTACTTCTGAAGTAAAAACAGTCGTTAGTTGTTGCAGCTCGCTTAAAGTTTTTTGGCGATCTTCTTTCGGAACAACGTCAAATAAAGATTGCGCGTATTTAGTCGCTAAGTTTAATGCGCTCATGCTTTTACCTGTCCTAGGTCTTGTAAAAATCCTGATTCAGATTTTTGTGTTATCGCAGCCGACGATCCTCTAATAGATTGCTCTGCTGATGAAAGTGATTTTTCAATAATTTGAGTTCTGATTTCTGAACGGACTTTGTAAACTTCGGCGCTAACAACTAACTGGACGTCAGCTTTTAGTTTTTCAGCTTGAGCCTCAGCATCACGAACAATTTTGTTTTTTTGCGAATCGGCTTCGGCAGTAGCGGTAGTAATTGATGCGGTCTCGGTATTTTCTAAGTTTTTTAACTTTTCACGTGCTTCACGCAAATTGTCTGCGGCCGCTTTTAAAGCTTTTTCTGTTTTTAACGATTGTTCCATGTAAGCTGCGCGCTTTGATGTAAACGCTTCGACGATTTTAGATTTTGCGGTAAAAAAGATAATCGTCAGTAAAATACCTAGATTAATGGCTTGGATTCCAATCCAGCCCCAAGGAATATGGTTTTCATCGTGAGCGGCGGCCGCGCCGCCAGCGGCCATCGCTGTTATTGAAACAAGGGCCGACATTATTAATAGGATTGCAAAAATCAAAACATTTTTTTTCATGAAACTATAAACCACTTTCAAATTTTTGTTTTAACTGCGCCGAAATTTCTGCAGACACTTCGTTAATTTTATTTTGTGCATCTGCTTTTTGCTTTTCTAAATCAGTACGAGCCGCACTGATCGTGCGATCAGTTTCGGCTTTTGACTGCGCGATGATGTCGCCAGCTTGCTTTAGTCCCGTCGATTTTTGCGCATCAAAAATAGATTTAATTTTATCGTTAATTTGGCGAGCCTTTAGTTGATAAACGGCCGCGATATTTTTTGCTTCTTCTTCTGAGTCTTTAGCGACGGCTTCCGCGCCCTTAGTCCGCTTAAGACGTTCGTCGTACGCTTTGAAAAATGGAGAGTAGATGAATTTTGTAAGAATAAAAACTGAAATGATAAAAACGACGAACTGGATGAAGGCTGTATAGTTCGCACCTAGCTGTGTAAGTATTTGCATGACGGTCCTTTTTGGCCAAAAAAATTAAGCATTAAAAAGTAATAAATTTTGGGTGGCCAGAAAGGGATATCATTCGTCGGTTTCGACGGTCAAGTTTATGATTTGGGCACGTACGAAGCGCCCTCAAAAACAACACCTTGTTCAATCTTTAGACTTGGTGTTGTTACGGTTCCTCGAAACTTTGCAGGCGGAATCATAATCACTTTATTGTGAGCGACAATGTTACCTTCTAAAGTTCCGCTCAGAATCACGGTGCCGGCCTCGACTTCAGCTTTAACTGAACCGGTTTCGGTAATGATGAGCTCATCACGCGAAAATATTTCGCCCACAAAATGACCCGAAATTTTTGCGACTCCACTAAAAGACATGCGTCCTTCTAGCGAACAGCCCTCCTCGATGAAGGCCGAGACTATTAAATCTTCGTTTGTTGATAAATTAACTGAGCTCATTTTTTCTTCCCCTGACTACTTACAAATCGTTTCAAAAATTTGGTTAAGCTGATCATCTGTGTAAAATTGAATAGTCAAATTTCCGCGGCCTTCATTATATTGAATAGCCACTTTCGTTCCCAATTTTTTCTGCAATTGATTGCCCAGCTCCTGGGCTAAAGACTTACGCAAATCCTGTTTGGGGTCCATGGCCGACAATCCATCCTGACTACTCGGCTGGTTATCCATAGATTCTGTGGATACTCCCGCCTTTTTTTGCTTAACCAAAACCTCTAAAGCACGAACCGAAAGGCCCTTGCTGATGACTTGCTTAGCCACCTCAAGCTGATGATCCTGGTTATCCAAAGATAAAATTACTTTTGCATGACCAGATGAAATATTCCCCAATGAAATCATTTCTTTAATTTGCTGCGGCAAAGAATTCAGTCGCAGCGCATTTGCGACGGTTGCGCGGTCTTTACCCACGCGAGTAGCCACATCTTGTTGTGAATAACCAAACTCCTTGATGAGTCTAGCATAGCCCTCTGCCTCTTCAATGGGGTCCAAGTCTTCACGTTGAACATTTTCGATGATTGCAATTTGTAAAGTTTCTTTATCGCTTAAAGTTTTTATTAATACTGGAATCTCATGAAGTCCGGCTGCTTGAGCCGCTCTCCATCGGCGCTCTCCCGCAATAATTTCGAACCCGCCAGCTGGTCTTTTTCGAACCGCGATGGGTTGTAAAATTCCATTTTCGCGAATCGACTGTGCAAGCTCTTCGATTTTTTCTTTTTCAAACGTTTTTCGTGGTTGAAAAATTCCGGGAACAATTTTGTCGATCGCGATATTCCAAACTCGACTTTCAACGGGCACATCTTGTTGCGCCGAAGGCTGGACTAATGCTTGCTCGGTCTTTTGGGCCGATGTTGTCTGAGCAGATGTTTGAATTGAGGTTTGTTTTTCAGCTTGAGTCAAAACCTGAGTTTTTGACACAGCACCTGCCGCAGAAATTTGTACGCTTGGAGCCGAGGCCGGTGCGGTTGGTTTTCCAAAACCTGGGGCTGTTCCAACAATTCGGGCCTTTTCTGTGGCTGCAGCTTGGAGTGCAGTTTTTGGAGTTTGGGCCATTGGTTTTTCAGCTTCTGTACTGAAATCACCATTGAAACTGCTGCCACCCAATAGCGAACCAATTCCTCGTCCAAGTCGTTTTTTGTTTTGATTATCTTTATTGTTTTCCATAGTTTATCTCACATCAACTTACATTGTTGTTTCGGGCTGGTGGGCTTCAAGTTCCGTCATTTGTGCGGCCTCAACGCCTTGGGCGGCAGCTAAGTCTTTGGCGACGAGTTCTTTAGCAAGCTCTAAATACATTATTGCGCCGATAGATCTGGCGTCATAGCCAAAGATCGAAACCCCGTGGCTTGGTGCTTCGCTTAAGCGAACATTTCGTGGAATTACGGCCGAGAAAACCTTGTCTTTAAAGTGAGTTTTAATTTCTTCGACGACTTGGTGGCTCAAGTTATTTCGCTTGTCGAACATCGTTAATAAAATTCCCTCAATATGCAGATTTGGATTAATGCCTTTTTTCACAAGACCGGCTGTACTTAATAATTGGCTCAGCCCCTCAAGCGCGTAATATTCACACTGAAGTGGAACTAAAAAGCTATTCGCAGCAGCTAAAGAATTTAAAGTTAAAAGCCCCAATGAGGGCGGGCAATCTATAAGAATATAGTCATATAAAGATGAGACTGCGGCGATTGCGTTTTTTAGGCGAAATTCGCGCTGAGGCATATCAACAAGTTCGATTTCAGCGCCAACTAAGTCTGGATTTGCAGTTGCGATAAAAAGGCTTTCATGAGGCGTTGGATGAACAACTTCCTGAATTGTTTTTTCCCCGATTAAGACATGATAAATGTTGGCGCTCTCGGTTTCGTGTTTTTTAACGCCCAGGCCGCTCGAAGCGTTCCCCTGTGGATCCATGTCTATGATTAAAACGCGCTTTCCAAGCTGTGATAGGGCCGCGGCCGTATTTACAGTCGTTGTGGTCTTGCCGACGCCGCCTTTTTGGTTAGCTATGCATATAATTTTCATTGAAATACTCCGTTTTTGTGAAAACTGCGAAATAACTGCGAAATAACTGCGAAATAACTGCGAATATCATTAGGGCTAGGTCCAGACTAGGCAAGTTTTTTTTAAGTTTCGACCCAACTCTGAAGGTTTTTTCTTAAGTTTTAGCGTGTCTTTGCCGATGTTCCACGTGGAACACTCTAAATGGGCAGTGGAAGGCATTAAATATGAGGGCAAATACAATTAAGACAGGTGTAATGCGACTTTTATTGATTTTAGTTTGTGCTTTTGGGCTTTCTTGCAAGCAAGAAGACCCAACGCCCGAGCTAAGTGATAAAATCTTTAAGGATCTGCAGTCTGAGTTGGAAATTGCTAAAAAGAACACTGAATTCGAAGTGTCGCAGCAAAGCAAAATGAGCGTAGAGCTAAAACAAGCCGTTCCACAGACCGGACAGCGAAAATTCGCGGAAAAACGTGTTTTTGAATCCGCCAGCCAGTTAACCGTTTATCGACAGCAAGAGAAGTACTTTGAAGTTAAGCTGGAAGAGCGTCGGATCTACGTAAGAAAGCGCTATTTAGAGAGCTTGCTGCCAAACGGTCGGCTCTGGCCATCGCCAGAGGAAGCGGCTGAGTATGCGTTACGTCTTAAGCTTCGACGCGCAAAACTTGAATGGGACAAAAGAAATGTTCCACGTGGAACAGCATCTGATCAAAAAGCCAAAAAAAACCAAAAAAGCGAGTAGTCAGTAACGCCTAAGAGGCGCCATTGGCGATTTTTGTGGCCTTAACAACGAAAAATTTAGCCGACGACTCTGGCGGTGAGTATTCACCGACTAATTCAGGAGTCCATACGGAACAAAGCTGAGTCGGCAAGGTCATAACCTCTTGAGACCACTCTTCTGATTTTAAAAAATAAATCGCTCCACCAATCTTCATTGATTTGCGCAACATCATCATTGCTTTGGGAATCGAAGCGAAGCCGCGCGTAATGGCTTGCTCTAAGGTGTCGTCATCAAAGCGATCAACGTTTGCTGTCCTAACAGAAACATTTCTTAAGGAGGTCTTTGCGATAACATGTTTCAAGAACTCGCATTTGCGCTGATCAACATCAACTAGTGTCACTTTAATTTGCGGATACATCATTCCAAGCACCAAACCAGGAAAACCGTTGCCGGACCCAAGGTCTGATATCTCTTTGATATTATTATTATTTTCATAAACTATTCTTGCGGCCTTAATTGAATCACCGAAATGTATCGAATCCGCATGACTCATCGTTTTTGAAGAAATCAAATTCACCGTTTTATTAAATTTAATTAATTCTTCCCAATAAACTCTTAAACTTTTTTGAGTTTGAGCTTCCAAATTTACGAACCATCTTGGAATTTTCCAAGATGGTGGTGCTGGGGGAAGTTCGTCGTCCTTAGTCATCAGTAAATTAAATAGATGACCCCTCAAAAGCGCAAGTGGAAAAATTTAGGGAAAAAATACTCGGCACAAATTGTACGAAATGCCCATAACCAAAACCTAACTTTACTCTTCGGAGCTCCTTACCTATCTTCCATCCAACAAAAAAAGGGGGATCCAATGAATTTCAGACTCACTGTTATAATTGCAGCGTTCGCGGCCAGCTGTTACAAGTTGCAAGCCAGCAAGCAGAAGTTCGCATTGATAATGGAATCACAGACATTAATTTTACGACGGCAATAGTCGTCCGTTCACGCATAGATCAGAACATTTTCGAAGATTTCAACGTCATCGTTCAAAGTCTATTTTCAGATGCATACGATCGTGAGTCAAAAAACTGGGGTATTTACTCCGTTGAAACTGTGCTCTCGGCCGATCGCGCTTGTAAGTAATTACTTGTAAAAAACCTGTTCCGCGCTTTTGCATTTGTCGAGCGCGGAGGGCCTAGACCTTCGTCTACATTCTTTAACAATGTGATTCAAAAAGATTCGTTTCAGGACTTTCGCATTAAAAGCATTAAAGACTCAGTTAAAAATGCTCGATAAAAGTCCTATGATCAAACTGCCGACCCACCGTTTGCCGAATCTTTTCGATTTAGTTCTAACCCAACCCAGTAATTTTTCATTGCCGGCATTTGCTCTGACCTACGTCCTGCTTCCGCTGTTGATAACGATTGCGATCATTACGACTGGAGTTGTTTCACCCGGCAGTATGGTTGCGGCCATTTTCCTTTTTATCGCGATTATGTACAGCAACGGATTGATCGCGGCGGGATTGGCTTTTGCATTTCCAAAAGTTCCCGCAAAAAAACGCTCCCAGGTTCATCTTTTCATTTCATCGTCGTTCCCATTTGCGCTCTGGAGAGTTTCAGTCCTTATTCTATTCGGACATTAATTTTTCTTCGTGTTAATTGCCAGAGCTTTTTCTTTTTCCAGCCATTGATTCATTTGCTGATCCAAAATGTTTAACGGAATCGCCCCATAACCTAATACCTGGTCATGAAATTTTCGAATATTAAAGCGGTCTTTTAATTCATTCTCAGCCTTAGTGCGTAGTTCTAAAAATTTCAGCTGACCCATTTTGTAGGCCAGGGCTTGGCCCGGCCAAGCAATGTAGCGGTCAACTTCCACTTCTGTTTCTAATTTCGATTTTGGCAAGCGCCCTTGAAAATATTCAAGGGCCTTTTCGCGCGACCATCCTTTGGCGTGTACGCCCGTATCAACAACTAAACGCACGGCGCGCCATAGTTCGTAAGAGAATTTTCCATAACGCGAATAAGGATCCTGATACATCTGCATCATGTCCCCAAGGCTTTCGGCATAAAGCCCCCAACCTTCTGAATACGCCGTGTAGCCATCATTCTTGCGAAACTCCGGAAGCTCGCCTTGCTCTTGCGCCAGAGCAATTTGCAAATGATGTCCTGGAACAGCTTCGTGCAGAACTAAGGCTTCCATTCCCCATTTCGGTCGTGATGGTAAATCAGAGGTGTTCGCTTCGAAATAGCCGGCGCGACCGGCCTCTAAACTCCCCGAGTAATAATAACCCGCCGCTGAGGACTTTGCTTTGTACTCAGGGATTTCACGAACACCGTAAGGTAATCGTGGTAATCGTCCGAATAATTTAGGCATCTCGGCATCTGCGCGTTTAGAAATTTCGCGGTAAGCCGTCATCAAGTCTTTGGCATTATCGAAATGAAATTTGGGATCTGTTAACAAATATTTATTAAATTCTGCAAGGTTACCCTTGAATTTCACTTCGTCTTTAATTTTATTCATCTCTTTTTCGATGCGCTCAACTTCAGATAAACCCAATTGATGAATCTCTTCTGCCTTCATCGTTGTGGTTGTGTGAGTTTTCACATTGTGGTTATACCAGTCCGCTCCGTTTGGTAAATCTGCCCACGAAACTGTTTTGCGAGCTTTTGGAATATATTCATCAACTAAAAACTTCTTAATGCTTTCAAGTTCAGGATAAATTTGGGTAGAAATGGTGTTAAGCGCCTGCTTTTGAAATTGATTTTTTTCATCATCAGATAAAAACTTCGGTAAATTTTTAAACGGTTCAAACAGCGCTGAACTTTTTGGTTCTGCCGTAAGTAAAGCATCAAATTGTGGTGGAATTTTGTAAAGGATGGCTTGCGGCGGAGTAATTCCTTGTTTTAAACCCTCTTGTAGAAGCGCCTTGCTCTGCTGAATTTTAGTCGAGGCACGACTTAGGCGAGTCATTAGATCTTTGATGTCTTGCAAATTATTTTGTGGGTTGGCCGATAAAACATCTGCAACCGACGAGTGAACTCCCTCCATATGGCTTAGAGCTAAATATTCTCCAGGAAACTTGTGCCCTTGCAAAATATCGTTGTAACGATTCAATAATAAATCGTAATTAAGCTTAGCGCCAACCGTAAGTGCTTTGGTTTTAATAAACTTTAACGCCTCAATTTCACATTTCAAATCCGCTTTTCTAGACTTAATAGCCTCGATCGAATCGTCGGTCCATTTATCGTTGCTACCGGGAACTCCAACAAAGGTGGCCCACTCTGGAAACGTCTGCATTAAGTAGCCCCAATGCAACTTCATCAGGGCATCAAGTTTTGCGTCTTCGTTTTTAAAAGTTCCTTTGATTTGAAAATCCGAACATTTTTTAAAATCCGCGGCCCAAGACTGTGTTGCAAAAAATAAAATAAATAAAAATCTCATCCAGTTACCCCATCAAAGAATAATATCTTAACGACGGCCTTTTGATTGTCTAGTCTGGAAATAATCCCGACGTGTCAGAGGATTTATAGAAGCGGCGGGCTGTTCGGTTGACGTGCCCGCATATAAATCATAATCGACTGAATTGCTGACGGATTCACACCACTTATACGCTGAGCTTGACCCAGCGTGCGTGGCTTTACACGCATTAATTTATCTTTTTCTTCAGCCGATAAACCACGCAGAAGTCCATAATCCATATCTGCAGGTATCGCTTGGTTTTCAAACGTCACCGTCTGGCGAATGATGTCTTCTTGTTTTTTAATGTAGCCCGCATATTTAACTTCGATTTCAACGGCATCCGAAACCATTTCATCTGTTTCTAGTTCAATATCAAATGTGGCAAGGTCTTTCATTTGAATTTCGGTGCGCTTTAAAAAATCCGAAACTTTAGTTGGTTGTCTTAACGGAGCTGTATTTAATTTCTCTACCAATGCATTCGTTGCAGGGTTTGGATATAAAACCTTTTCTTCTAAGCGAGCTTGAAACTGTTTGCGTTTTTCTTTAATCACCAATAATCGGTCAATTTCTTGATCGCTTAAGGCGCCAATTTTTCTAGACACTTCGGCCAAACGATCGATCGTGTTGTCTTCACGTAAAACTAATCGATGTTCCGCGCGCGAAGTAAACATGCGATACGGCTCACGAGTTCCCTTGGTCACAAGGTCATCAATTAAAACGCCTGTGTAAGATTCTGCGCGCGACAAAATAAATTCATCCTTACCCGTTAATGAATGAACCGCATTAACTCCAGCCACAAAGCCTTGGGCCGCGGCTTCTTCGTAACCACTTGTTCCGTTAATTTGACCTGCTAAAAATAAATTTTCAATTTGACGAGTTTCAAGACGGTGATGAATTTGAGTGGGTTCAATAAAATCATATTCAACGGCATAGCCATAGCGAACAACTTTTACGTTTTCTAATCCAGGAATGGTTTTTAAAAACTCGTCTTGAACTTCTTTGGGTAACGATGTCGAGATGCCTTGCAAATAAATTAAATCACTCGTTAGGCTCTCGGGTTCTAAAAACGTTTGATGCGAAATTCGCTCGGCAAAGCGAGTCACTTTGTCTTCGATGCTTGGGCAGTAGCGCGGACCCGTGCCTTCAATAATTCCAGTATACATTGGTGATTTGTCTAAGTTATTGCGAATAATTTCGTGGGTTTTTTCATTTGTGTTCGACAGATAGCAAAGCACCTGGGGTAATTTAAATTTTCTTTCCGATTTAAAACTAAACGGAAAAAATTTTTCGTCGCCGTGTTCAGGTTTGGTTTTGCTCCAGTCGATGCTGTCTTTATGTAAACGCGCCGGAGTTCCCGTTTTTAATCGGCGCACTGTAAAACCAAATTCTTTAAGCTGATCTGATAGGCCAATTGAAGCTTTATCGCCAACACGTCCGCCTGAAGTTTGTTCAAACCCCACGTGCATCACGCCATTCATAAAAGTTCCGGTCGTAATGATTGTGCGTTTGGCACGAACTTCAGACCCATCCGCCAAAACTACGCCAACACATTTTCTATTTTCTAAAATTAAACTTTTAACTTCGTTTTCAATCGTCGTTAAGTTTGGTTGCGAAAAAATCGCCTCTTTCTGCATTTGTGAATACAGATTTTTATCGTTCTGAGTGCGCGTTCCACGAACCGCGGGGCCACGTGAAGCATTCAGGCGTTTAAACTGCAAACACGTTTGGTCGGCCACATAACCCATCTGCCCACCAAGCACGTCAATCTCTCGAACCATGTGCCCTTTAGCAAGCCCACCAATCGATGGATTACACGACATATAGCCGATGCGATTCACGTTAGACGTTACAAGCAACGTGTTCTGCCCCAATCGCGCCGCGATCAAACACGCTTCGATCCCGGCATGGCCGGCGCCGACAACGATGATATCAAAGCTTGATTTTGGGGTTATATTTGTGCTCATTTTTTACTTAATACTTGTATAGCCCAATCCGATTTAGAGCTAGCAGGAAAAGCAATTTTTACAAAAACGGGTCTCGCCTTTAAACAAACAATGGAATTTTTGCCAACTTGCGCGGGCCAAAAATAACAAAGACCTATTATTTCTTACATTTAGCGATCTTGTATAGACCGTCATCAATTCTGCGCCAAAATTGATGTTAGCCAATGCAAAAATGCTTATGGGCCATTTTGGTTCGAAATCGGGCTTTAAGGAGTGCCCAGAAAGGTTTGATTATGAACGACCGTCGGCAGATCAAATTTGAGAGCTTTGGTTATTAGACATTCTAATTTGCTTATGGTATCGCTCAGTGCCGAACAGGAGAATCCGTGAAGGCAATTTTAATTTTTTTATTATTTAGCATCTTGAGCGCTTTAACTTTCGCCCAAGCCCAGCAGCCACTTTGTTCTGTCACTCCTGACGTAACTATCAATTTTTACCTTTTTGATTACAGTGGTGGCGCAGAATCATCGGATGATTCGAGGTTTAATGGAACGGCAAATTGTGGCGAGAAAGCCTATGAAGGTATATTCTCATTGGGCGAGCAAAGTGGAAAATTATATTTTCTTAATCAGCCAGCAAATATTTGGACTTTAGTTTACTAGAGTTTTTCTTTTGAAAACTTCAATGAATCCGATAGTAGGCGCAATTCAGTCAATTTATATCTGCAAGGCAGCAGGATTGCCTATGAAAAAATATAAGGAAGTAGGCACTCTCAAAGACAAAGGATTAATTGGTGATCGATACTGCGTTGGTTCTGGATTTTGGCAAACGGTTTCAAAACAAAGAAAAGCAATTCGGGACGTTAGTTTTATTCATGTTTCTGATATCGAAATTTCAGGATTTTCTGAGGATGAAACACGCCGAAATGTAATAGTGGCCGGAAAAATCAATTTGATGACGTTAATTGGAAAGACATTTCTAGTAGGGGAAGTTCTTTTTTATGGTGCCGAAGAATGTACGCCTTGTAAAAGGCCTTCAGATTTAAGCGGGAAGCTAGGCTTTGCGAAAGCTTTTGAAAAAACTGGCGGGATTAGAGCTCAGGTTTTAACTGATGGTCTTATTAAAGAAGGTGATTTGATATCGTTTCCAAAGGATTTATCTCCAGAATAAATTCACTGCCTTTTATTCAATCGTGTCTTATTAAGAACTACTTATTAAAACCACTTCGCAGTCCAATGTTGTCCTCGAAATTCCTATTTCAAGCCGACTTCTTTGCAAAAATCCGCAAAGGGTAAAATGGAAATTTGATCATTAACTTGTCTGTGGGTTGTTCCCAAATGAACTTGATAAAAATGTGGAATTTTAGTTCTCTCTTTAAAATACATTAGGTGTGGTGAAATCGACTTTTCTCCGGTTTTACATTCCACAGCAAATAGCGGGATTTTTTCTTTTAAAACAACGAAATCGACCTCTCTTTTATCGGTGTCGCGCAAAAAGCGAAGCTCCATTTTATAGCCTTCGACATCTTCTAAGTAATGGCAAAATTTTAACAGATGGGATGCGACCATGTTTTCAAAACGAATTCCCGGATCTAAAACCTGGCTCCAGTCCCATAAATATAATTTCTGCTCTTTTTTTACTGCGCGAATTTTTGACTTATATTTGCCGTCGGATCCGAATGGAAGAATCTGATAGGAATAATACAGAGAAGATAAAATTTGAAGCCAGCGTTTAATCGTCTTAAAGTCCGCTTCGATATCATGAGATAGTGCGGCAATCGACAATGGCGAACCCACTCGGTTTGGCAGTTCTTCGGCTAAGGAATACATTTTTTCTAGGTCCTTAACATTTTCAAGGTCCTTCAAGTCCGTACGAATTAGTCGGTCTAGACGTTGGCGGTGCCAGCGACGCAAGACCGTTTCACTGGCTTTCGCATAGGGTTCCGGAAATCCTCCAAACTTTAGCAATTTAGAAAGTGCATCTTTTGCATAATTTAATTCAGGCAAACTAAAGGGATGCAATCTGTAATAATGATAACGGCCTAGCAACGAGTCACCACCTTTTCTAAAATGGTCAAGACGTGCAGACCCCGTGACTAAAAATGAATGTGTGTTTTTAAGAGTATCGAACAGTCCTTTAACCATGTTCCGCCAGTTTTTTGCTTTATGAACTTCGTCTAAAACAATCAATCTTTCAGTTTTCGGCCATTCACGGTTTTTAATTTTTTTTCGACCAAGATCGCTATCCCAATTTAAATAGGCGGGATGCCCATCAAAAAAATCATTAATTAACGAATGCGACAAAGTTGTCTTCCCAACTTGTCTAGGGCCACCCAAGAAAACCATTTTTTCTGAAAGATCTTGCTCTATATTTTGAGTTAAATAACGCGTGAGTATATTGGACATGACTCCATTATGCTCATGAGTAAATTGGAGTCAAGTCCAATTTGCTCATGCCATTGCCCGCCCTATTTTCCGAGACAAAACTCTTTAAAGACGCGGTCTAAAATCTGGTCGTCGTAATGCTCGCCGAGGACTTTTTGCAACGAAACCAAGGCTTCCTTTAGGCGCTGCGAGATGAATTCCGCCCCTAAACCCTTTTTGAAATCACTAATGCAATCGTCCAAGTGCTTATAGGCTTCACTCGTTAGTTCAAATTGGCGCGCCGACGAGATCAAGGAGTTTTCCTGGCTGGGTTTGGTTTTAAACAATTTAATCAATTCACCCAATACAATTTCGCGAGTTTCAGTTTTTAGCGCTGTTGTACTTAAGCGTTGAACAAGATGAGTTCCCAGTGCGCTCGATAATGTGTTCGGCGGAGTAGAAACTTTTAATAAATCACTTTTATTACCAATAATAAAAATAGGAACATTAAAGTTCTGCTGAACTAAAAATTTTTCTTCGTCTGTTGTTAATCCTAAGGCGGCATCGTAAATATAAAAAACTGCATCCGATCCGTGTGCTGATTTTAAGCTTTTTTCGATGCCGATTTTTTCTATTTCGTCTTGAGTCGATCGAACGCCGGCCGTATCGCTGAATCGAATTAAAAAACCCTTGTAAACGGTTTCCCCGTCAACGACATCACGTGTTGTTCCCGCAATCGCTGAAACAATGGCGCGGTCTGTTTCTAAAAAATTATTCAGCAAACTCGATTTTCCAGAGTTTGGTTTTCCTAACAAAGTTACAAAAATTCCCTCTTTTAAAGCGCGTCCGGTATTAAATGACTGGATCAATGTTGAAACTTCTTGGCGAAGTCCAATCAATTTGTTTTCTAAAACTTTATTATCGACGACATCTAAGCCTTCGGTCGAAAAATCAATCGAGGCTTCAATGTGCGCTAAACACCATGTTAATTCCGAAACGATGCGTTTAAAAATTTCTGATAATTTTCCGCCCAATTGGCGATTGGCGATTTTTAACGATTGCTCAGAATCACTTTCAATAACCGACAACACACCTTCGGCTTGAACTAAATCGATTTTTCCATTCATGAAAGCACGATAAGTAAATTCACCCGGTGTGGCCATCACGGCGCCCGAATCAATTAAACGTTGAATAATTTTTTCCACCACAAAAGGACTTCCGTGACAGTTAAACTCAACGCTTTCTTCACCGGTGTAGGATTTGCCTTTAGCAAAATACGAAACGACCACCTGATCCAGGCGGGAATCGTCCGCATTTAAAAAATCGGTCAGCTTGAGTTGATGAGATTGAATATTACGATTTTTTAAACGTGGACAAACTTT
>JAYVHE010000219.1:0-4106 GCA_043771495.1 Bdellovibrio sp.
AGAAAAACATACTATGATTTTGGCCGCAAATTGTCGGCCTATTATTTCTTCTGATTTCGACGAGCATTTATCAATCGCCTCTCTCAAACAGTTGAAAAAATTTCTCCCTGACGTAGATGTAAATCGAAACTATGATTTGCTTGGCGTAGCTTTTAACTCTTGTGTAGTCAACAGGCCCAATAAAAATGATGACGTAATTGATACAGAGAACGCAATATCAATTTATAGTACATTTATAAATAAACCAATTAATATCGAACACTCGCGGAAACAAATTATCGGCTGCATAGTAACTGCCGGTTTCACTGAATTTGGCACAGATAACCCTTTAACATTAGAACAAGTTAAAGACATGAAGGAACCATTTAATATTGCATTAGGCGGCGTTATTTGGAAGACGGCAAACAAAGCCGTTGCAGATTATATAGAACAGTCTGGCGACCCAGAATCTCCAAATTATCTTGAAATCAGTGCCTCTTGGGAGCTTTCTTTTGAAGACGTTGAAATTGTTATCTCGGAAGACCCTAAAAGTATAATGGATGCTTCCTTTATCACTGAAGAGGCTGAAGTAGAAAAGCTAAAAGGCAAACTTAGAGCTTATGGCGGCGAAGGAATAATTAATGGAAAACGCGCTTTTAGAAAACCCGGCAAAACGTGTATCGCTACTGGTATTGCTTTTACAGAGAATCCTGCTGCTGAAGTAAAAGGAATTATATCCGAAAATGAAAAAATTATTGAAAGCATCTCTGTCGAGTCTAATATAAAGAGCGAGAACATTACAGATAATAATGAAAAAATTATTTCCCATATAGAAGGGGTTGATGTAAAACAGAATAGCATAAATATGAAAATTACCAGCATGGCAGATATTACCGACGAGTCGCTGAAAACTATGAAGGCGTCCGTGATGCACGAATTTCTTGAAGAGAAGATTAAAGAGGCCGACAAGCAGTTTAAGTCCGAAAAAGAAAAGATTGAACTTGCCGCAAAGGAAAAAGAGACTCTTCTCACCACAACTGCCGCTGAATTGAAGAAAGCTCAAGAAGAGCTTACCAAGCTTAACGAAGCTGTCGCCGAATTCAAACAGCTTGAGCAGGATCGTAAAGAGCAGGAAGTGTTTAATACGAGAATCGAAGGATTCCATGCCGAATATGACTTGGAACAAGAGGATGTTGAAATCGTTGCCTCAGACATTAAGGGTCTTAATGACGAAGCCTTTGCTAAGTATCAAAAGAAAGCTTTCGTGCTCTTCAAGAGCAAGAACAAAAAAGGCAAAGACGCCGCTAAAAAGGCTGGCGAAGAAAAAGCTAAAGAAGATGCTAAAGCGTCTGTCGAAACTGTCGTGGACAAAGCTTTGGAAAATGCTGAAGCAAAGAACAAGATTCCTGCGACCCCCGCAACCCAAATCTCCCTTAAAGACAAATTCAGGGCAGCATTCGCGCCAGAAAATATTATCGTAAAGAAATAATTTACAAAAAAACAAAATTTAAAACAAACATATGCCTAATATCAAACCATTTCGTGACGTTGATGAACATGACGTTCTCAACTTTTTCAAATACAGCGGAACACTGCCTGTTTCAAAGGGAACTCTCGTAAAGATTGTTAGCGGCGTTGTTTCCGACCAGCAACTATCTCTTGACGCTGCAAACGGCGCAGCTTTCGCAAATACAGCGAATCCTCGCTGGTCCGTCAAGCCCTTCGTTACTCTATGTCAATCTGGAGATGCCCCGCTGGGTATGCTTCTTTATGACGTGCGCGAAGTCGACGAGAACGGCGAGATACTGCTCTTTAATCCTCGCAAGCAAGCTGAGATGCAGTGTGTCCTTAGCGGTCAAGCCGTTCCGGTTGTGACTAAAGGTGTGTTTATGTTCAGTGGCATTTCTGGCACGGTTACTGCCGGTGCGTCACTTTATGCGAGCTACGCTGGTGAGCTTACGGCTAATGGTGGCACAGCAGTCGCGCCTGTCGTTGGCAAAACGCTTGGCAACAAAGATGGAAACGGTTGGACTTTGGTTAAACTTGATTTCTAATCTAAACCACAACAAATTTAAATAATCTAAAATATGAAAATTGATTTTAAGAAAACACCAGATCAGATTGAACTCGTCAAAGCGATGGGTTCTAAGAACGAAGCGACCGCTCGTGAAGCTCAAGAAGCTTTTGCGGCGTTTATCGGACCCATCATCCAAACCGTGCTTCAACAGGCTGGTAGTGCCAACTTAATCTATTCCGAAAAGGAATATGATGAAGACGACTCTCCGAGCCTGCCGCTTGACTTGTATTATGACAAGACTCAAGTTGACTATATTCAAACATGGTCACAGTCTATGGCTGGTGGTCTTCCTACAAGCCAAGTCGAAGGTATCTCTGAAATGAAAATCTCCACGTATCGTCTTGATACGGCTGTGAGTTTCCTCAAGAAGTATGCGAGAAAGAGCCGCTTGGACGTTATTGCCAAGGCAACTGAGAGAATGGCGCAAGAAATCTTGATTAAGCAGGAACGTAATGCGTGGGCTGTGTTGCTGAAAGCTCTGGCCGAAGCTTCTACTAATTCCACCAAACATGTGATTAGGTCTGGCACAGAAAGCATTTTCAATGCTAACGATTTGAGCCGCTTGATGACTCTGCTTCGCAGAATTCATAGCTCATGGGCCGGTGGCACTCCGACTTCAACCGAATCCGCTGGCATTACAGACTTGTTTGTAAGCCCTGAGATTAAGGAACAAATTCGTGGGTTCGCGTTCAATGCGATGAATACAGTTGGCGCGGGTGGCGTTGCAATTGTTTCGAATGACGCACGTAACAATGGTATCCCTCTCCCTGACGCAATTCGTGAACAAATCTTCCGTAGTGGCGGAACGTCCGAAATCTATGGCGTTGCAATTACCGATTTGCTTGAACTCGGAACGACCCGTAAGTATAACGTGTTGTTTAAGGAATTCGCAGCGGGTGATACGGCAATGGGTCATGGTGGAGCTTTTGACTCGTCCGATGACGAGTTGCTTGTTGGCGTTGATTTGACTTCAGAAGCGTTCATCCGCCCTGTTGCTCGTCAAGCTGATAGCGGTGGTCAATTCACCGTGCTTCCTGATGACCAATGGGTTAGCCGCTCTGATAAGGCTGGCTTCTATGGTTGGCTTGAAGAGGGTCGCGTAGTAATTGACTCGCGCAACATTGTAGGAATAGTTGTCTGATTAAATAGATAATATAACTGGCGGGAATTTATTTTCCCGCCTTTTTCTTGACAAATCTATACCTTCCTCATATAATAAGTATATGAAAATAAACTTCTGGTCTGTAAAAGAAGACGAAGAACTGAGAAGAGTATACTCAGAAAAAGCATCTAAGGCTAAAGTCCTCGCCACGCTAACAAATCGTAGTTATGGAGCTATTAAACACAGGGCTAAAGCTTTAGGCTTAAGAAAAACAAGATTACAGCATAAAAATAATAATTTTTTTGACGCTCCTAACATCGAAAACAGTTGTTTAGCCGGAATATTGGCCAGCGATGGCTGCATATTAATGCCTAAAGGCAAGAATAGTTATAGGATAGTAATTGGATTTAATTATAAAGATAAATCTACACTTAGTGCCATTAAAATAAAAACTAATTGTAACGCTAATATTAACGAAACAGTAAGATATGAAGCCGTTTCTCCTAGAAATAATATAAAGTATAATGGCATCTATAAATTTTGTTTTATTACTTTCAGTGACGCTAAACAGTGGATAGCTGATTTATCAAAACATTGGAATATATCGCACAATAAAAGCTTAACAATCGGTCGCCCTAATTATTTGTCTATGGAAGAATCTTTGGCTTATTTATGCGGAATTATCTCTGGAGATGGAACTATTGGATTTCAAAGGGCTAAAAACGATAAATATTTGTATATACGAATGCTGGGCACAAAAGAGCTTTTAACTTGGGCCAAAGAAATCTTTGAAAAATCTATACGTGAAAGATTGAAGGGGAGTATTCTCCTAGAGAGAACCGGGGCAAATATCTATAAATTTCAAATAAATGGACTTCAAGCTATAAAAATATTCAATAAAATAAATAGTCTCGATTGTATGAAAATAGAAAGGAAATGGAATAACCC
>JAYVHE010000220.1:0-3564 GCA_043771495.1 Bdellovibrio sp.
AAGGGGAGCATTGAAGTATCTTTTCCCTATGCGCTTTATGAAATCAAAAACGCCGATCCCCGATTAAATTCAGATCCGTCCCTAAAACGAAAAGTGGGCTTCCCACTTTTCCTCGATCACTTTTGGTTTTAGTTTCACGATAGTCCCACTATCAATTGCACGACTTTAGATTCAGTTCAGTTGAATTTAATTATTGGTTTTTGCTTGGCTTTTTTCGAACATATAAAGTCTTTTCAAGCTTTGCGATTAAATTTTTCTCGGAGTCAAAAATCTCTACGGGTAGATCGAAAACGTATTTTTCACCGTCTTTAGTTTTATTTACGATATCGTCAATTAAAGGCTGGTCGATTCTAAATTCGGCAATAAGCTTTTTTTTCCAGGCTTAATAAATTCAATTCTAGCGGCCTTATCCCAAACAATATAATCTTTTCCCAAATTATTGATTAAAATCAACATAAAGAACGGATCCGTCATCGAATACATTGAACCACCGAACTGAGTGCCCACATAATTCGAATTGTACCAAGATCTTTTCAACGCAACTCGAACATAACGAAAATCTTCATTGACGTGTTCAATGCGGATTCCTGCTCCAAAATAAGGAGGCCAAATATTTCCCATGAACTTTAGAAACCCAACAGGAGTCTTTTTAACCAGTTTACGAATTAAATTTCCCGCCAATTATTTTTTACCAGTTGAACCGAATCCACCGGCGCCACGATCTGTTGAACCTAATTCCGAAACAAATTCGATTTCAGTCTGTAAAATCGGACACATTACGCACTGAGCGCATCGTTCCTGGTCTTCAATGGTGATATCAGAATTAGATAAATTAATTACAATAACTTTAACTTCCCCACGGTAATCCGCATCGATTGTTCCCGGAGTATTAAGCACTCCAAGGCCCATTTTTGCAGCCAAACCACTTCGCGGGCGCACTTGAATCTCAAAGCCAAGCGGAATCTCCATCGCAAGGCCTGTTGGCAACAAAGCACGCTCCAGGGGTTTCAACACGACTTTTTCTGTTAATTGCGCTCGGATATCGAAACCGCTAGCCCCAATCGATTGATACTTCGGAGCTTCACCTTTAAAATTTTCTAATTTTTTTAGTTTAAGCTTAATCGTTTGATGTGCAAGGTTCTGTGAGCTCATCACTTGATTATTTAGTTCCATGTATATATCCCCTCATTATCTTCTTCAGACTTAACCTTCGAGCTTAAATTGTTTAAGCCACGGTTCAATTTTTTTGATCTCTGGACCAATCATAATAATTGCTGCTTTATTTAAACTAAATTTGAGGTCTAAATATTTATTCACCGATTCATGTGTCACCGCTTCCACTTCTGAAATCACGTGCTCCACCGAACGATATTCCCCAAACGTCATTTCGTTAACGCCTAATGATGTCATTCTGTTTTCGATATCTTCAGAGCCCATTAACAACTGACCCCGAACCTGTGTTCTAAACATCTCAACTTCTTTTTTAGAAATACCTTTGAACTTCATTTTTTTAAGTTCGGATTTAATAATATTTAAAACACGCTTTACATTTTTAGTATCTGTCGCCGCGTAGATTGTTATGCTTCCGCTATCCGTTTGAGTGTTCAGCATCGAAAACACAGTGTACGCCAGCCCTTTTTTCTCACGTATAGCTTGATACAACTTCGACGTCATACCACCACCTAACATGGTATTTAATACGAAGGCTTCTAATCGATATTTATCGTGGTAACTGGCTGCCGGGAATGCAACCAACATATGAGTTTGCTCGAGATCTTTTTCGATCACTTTTCGTCCGGGATACCAATCGGGGCGCTTACGTTTATTTGGTAAACTATACGTTTTTCGAGACCTAAATAATTTTTGAGATTCAATCACTAATTCGTCGTGATCTATTTGTCCCGCAGCACTGATAATTAAATTCTTACCTTGATAGGTTTTTTTATAATAATCGACGATCTTTTTTATCGTCATGATTTGGACGGATTCTTTTTTTCCTAGGATCTGACGACCTAACGGATGATTTTTATAAACTGTTTCAAAAAAATAATCATAAATGATGTCTTCGGCCGAATCATCACCCATCATGATTTCTTGCAAAATCACGCCTTTTTCTAAATTAAAATTTTTTTTAGTGATTTTCATGTTGCAGACCAAATCGGTTAGAACATTCAAACCTTCACGCCAATCTTCCTTTAAAACTTGGCAATGGTATGTCGTTGATTCACGTGTGGTATAGGCATTCAGGTCGCCACCCAAAGACTCTAACGACTTTGCAATCTGGTAAGCATTTTTAGTTTTAGTTCCCTTAAAGACTAAGTGCTCTAAGAAATGGGAAATACCCAAGACCTCGTTTTCTTCATCACGCGTCCCAGTTAAAACCCAAATGCCTAAGGCCACAGATTTAGAGTGAGCATGCTGCTCACTCACAATTCTGATCCCGTTAGACAATACTGTTTTTTTGAATAAGCTCATCGTCGTATTACAGAATAATATTTCAACGTGACTTAACTACTGAAGTAAAGCTTTTCGCGACAACTTAATACGTCCAGCGCGATCAACTTCAAGAACTTTAACCTGAATCATCTCACCCTCTTTAACCACATCGCTCACCTGACGAACGCGCTCGTTCGCAAGCTCAGAGATATGTAAAAGTCCTTGAGTGTTTGGTAAAATTTCAACGAAAGCACCGAATTCAGCAATTTTCATGACTTTACCGCTGTAGGTTTTTCCAACTTCAGCTTCAGCACAAATGGCTTCGATCATCGCAATCGCTTTTTTAGTCGCTAACGGATCAGCCGACGCAATATTGATTGTTCCATCGTCTTGAATTTCGATTTTAACGCCCGTCGCTTCAGTGATTCCACGGATAACTTTTCCGCCCGAACCGATAACTTCGCGAATTTTGTCTGGTTTAATTTTAATAGTTTCAATACGTGGAGCAAATTCAGAAATTGTTCCGCGAGGAGCTTTCATCACTTTTTCCATCTCGCCCAAGATATGTAAACGACCATCTTTAGCTTGATTTAAGGCTTTTTCCATAACGGCAAAACTAACTGAATCAATTTTGATATCCATTTGTAAAGCCGTGATTCCATCACGAGTTCCCGCAACTTTAAAATCCATATCTCCTAAGTAATCTTCATCACCTAAAATATCTGTAAGTACCGCTACGCGGTCGCCTTCTTTAATTAATCCCATCGCGATTCCCGCAACGTTATCTTTAATTTTAACACCAGCATCGAGTAAAGCTAAGACCGCAGCACAAACTGTACCCATCGAGCTTGAACCGTTAGATTCTAAAACATCAGATACGATACGAATTGTGTAAGGAAAAACCGTGTGATCTGGCACAACCGCTTTAACAGCGCGTTCTGCTAAATTTCCGTGACCGATTTCTCGACGACCTTGTCCACCAAAACGTCCCACTTCACCAACGCTGAACGGAGGGAAGTTGTAATGAAGCATGAACTTACGGCTAATTTCACCGCGCATAGTTTCTACGGATTGTTCATCGTCAGCCGTACCTAAAGTAACAGTTCCTAAACACTGTGTTTCACCACG
>JAYVHE010000221.1:0-8739 GCA_043771495.1 Bdellovibrio sp.
ATCGCTGATTGGTTTTGCATTCACATCTTTGCTGGCTATCATTGGTTTGACTGAAAATTTTAGAGTCGAAAAAAGGCGCGCCATCGTTTTAGTCGGTTCGTTATTTGCGCTGGCACTTCTTACGTGGATTTACACACAGTATACAACTCCCAACGGCATCTCTGGATAAACAACTGTCCAAGCAGTTTACACTGTACTGCAATTTTTACTGACTAGGATCATTAGGGTCCCAGAAAACATGGCAGGCTCGAATGAACCACAGTTAATGGAGATTGTGGCCGGGTTTTACCGTCCAATTCTGGTACAACGTTCGCATAGATGGTAACGGCTTATCGCCTTTGTCTATGGAGGATCAATGTCACAGTCCGGGTATTTCAAAAAATCAGTCACTCGCAACACATTCAAATTTGTAATAATGCTGGTCGTGGCATGGACTCAGTTTTCGTGTACTAAATCACGTAAAGCTGAATTACCAGATGATTTACAGGGAAATATTTTACCGATTTCAATCTTTATAAGCCCAACGGATTCAAGCCCGTATTTTGTGAGTAAAACTGAAGGCACGGCTCAGTCCGAAGCCAGTGATTTAAATGCCCTTCATGTTGATTCAACTCAACGTGTTTCAGCAACCGATGCACAAGTTCCTAGTGAAGTTAAATTCATGTTTGAAAACTTACCTCTCGTTTCGAAAGCGAGTCGTGATTTCAAAGTAACGTTCTCCATCGATCGTCAGCACATCACGGCTTACAAAGTAGTTGAAGCTGGTCAAACGTTAACAACGTTTGAAAAAAACATAGCTGTAACGGCTCGTGAAGTAGAAATCATTTCTAATTTAAGTCGTTCAACAGAACTCAATGTTGTTTCGACGTTAGTGAATCAATTAACCGCACAGAAAAAACAGCGTCAAGAAATCGTGAGTGGCAAACGCCAGGGTTCCGTATTAGTTCCTCTTTTTAAATATTCGATCGACTCTTTTGGTGTCGTTGAACGCGCTAAAAATGAACTCAAAGAAGACACTTCAGTCTTAAAACTTAAAGAAACAGAGTGGAGTTCTGCAACTCACATTCAAATTCGCGCAAAATCTGATGCGCGCCAAGTGATTGGATTGATCCCAACCCAAGTTAAAGAATTAAGCCAAGTTTTTGATGAATCTAAAATCGATAAAAAGTTAATGTCTGTGAGCCAATTGGCCGAGAATTTAAATATAGCAATCCCACACCTTTCTGAAAGCGCTACAGTATTCACTCTATTGGATGATCACTACATCAATGTTTACGAGTTAACTCAGTACGCTAAATTAAGTGCGGCTAGTCGGAAGAAAAAAGATTTACTTAAAGATTCTGATTCAACAATGCTGGACTGTTCTCGTAAAGATTTAGCGTTGATCCTTGGACCTAAAGACACTCAGTGCGTACTTCAGCTCAAAGCTACTATTCCTGTTAATTTTATCCGAGCAGATTTAAATAGAACCGACCGAAACGGTGCGACATCAGCAGATATCGCAATTTCTGAACTCACTAAAAACGCAAGCGTTGGACTAGTTAAAGTTCAAGCCGAAATTCAAGCGGGCGAAATCAAACTCAGCTTTGACGAACAAAATAAATGGAATGACATTCACAAATTGGCTGAATTGAACCTTAAAAAAATGACCTCTAAACAACTGGGTGAGCTGTTAAAAATTGCGATTCCAAACATTAATGGCGATAAAGAAATTCTAACTCGTTTAGATGATCAGTATTTGCATATTTACGAAGTTACAGAAATTAGTAAATTAACCCAAGCTGAATTTATCAAATTTAATATTAAGAAAAATTCATCGGAACAAATCATTCCGTGTACTCAAGGAGACATTTTTCCAGTTATTAAACCCGTCGATACTCAATGTGTCGTTGTTCGCAGAGCTTATATTCCAGTGGATTATATCCGCGTTGAAGTGAGTTCGCGAAACACCAACGTAATTACGGCTCAGGAAACTAATTTCCTGAGCGTTGCAAAATCTGAAAATTCGGGAATTGTTTCTGTAAAATCTGAAATGCAAACCTCAGAAGTTAAAGTTAACATCGAAGAAGATCGCCAATTAAGCCAATTTTACTCAGTATCTGAACTGGACGGTAAAAAAACGACGGCAAAGGACCTATCTGAAAAATTCAAGGTCGGACTTAAATTCTTAAATCCAACAACAAGTCTTTTCACTTTACTCGATCACAATTCACTTTTCATTTACGAAATCACAAAGCTATCAAGCCTCACCGAAACTCAACGTCGTCTATTTAAAAACAACGCCGCTTTAGGACAAATTTTTTCTTGTAACGATGCCGTTGTTCCAAAACCACTTCGCTCGAACGATCCGGACTGTGTGATGGTCACTGTGGCCCGCGTGCCGGTTGATTTTAGACGCGTTGAAGTTATTCTGAGCAATAGTAAGGATCTGAATTCAGATCAACTGATTGCAACGCAAGTTCAAAAAAATGCCGATGATGCAAAAGTTTTTATTTTTGAAAATACAGCCGCTCAGCAGTTAGAAGTTACCCAATCTTTGGATCCTGACAGCACGATTAAAGTGTCTGACATCCAAGGAGAATTTATGTACCGCCGTACGTTTGAAGACGCTTCAAACATGTTCCTAGGACGCACAGGAACTTCGGGCGATATGTCGATTGTAAAATTCGAATTAGAAGACGAACGTTTAGTGGTTCGTAACCAAGAATCCCTAATCAAATACACGGGTCAAGGCGCTAAAGACCGTGAAGAGATCATGTCAATTCCCGTAAAATATTATGTTCTACAAAAAGAAAATGCAAATGGCGTTCCTTTAATCACGCCACAATTAGTAGAATCTAAAAAAGAAAAAGCAGAATACATCAAACTGGATTGGACGCAGAACCAAGTTCCGAACGCGTCATCTCCATTGGCATTTTTTGATGGTGGCGATTGCTTTATGGCCAACACCTCACAAAAAGTGACTGATATGGATATGCGCTTAAGCGGCGCAGGTCTATTAAACTTCTCGATCAGCGCTTCGTACACAATGAAGCCGACGACTCAGTGTATTTCGGTTAAAGATGTGAACTCGGCTTACTGGGCCGGATCATTTCAGTTTAACTACAATGTTAAGGAACGTATTTCTTTCCGCAAACATCTAGATCCAGCTGACGATAAACAATTTACTTTAAATATGTCACACATGGCGCAAGCGGCGTTTAACTTTGGACTTTTCACAGTGGCTGATCGCGTAACTGAAGACGGAATTTTAATTAATCGTGACGGCAGCGAAAAATACATGCCGATCGTGCATGATTTCCGCAACAACAAAACCATCACTTACTACTTAGGTGGTTTAACAACGGCAGCGACTTCACCTGAACGCCGACAGTTTTTGTATGAAGCCGCAAAACAAGTTGTGGCCGAATGGAATGCGACTTTTGCAATTTCATTTAAAGGGACCAATTTAGAGCGCGCTGATATCGAAAAGAATCCTTACATCACTTTGATCTTAGATGACAAAAACGAAGGTCGCCTTGGTGACTTAGATCGTAACTACGTTTGGTTCAATGAACTCGAAGCTGAAAATGGATTATTAGGTGTTGCGCAACCTGCTGCAAATCCACGTTCGGGTAAAACGATGGCTGCTAACGTGATCGTTTACACAGGGAACACCGAAGACCAAGCTCGTCGTTTGGTTAAGATGACTTCACTGGCTCGCGCCTACGAAAAAGAATTAGAACGTTTCAAGAAAGAAGCTTTCGAAGAACTTAAAAAACAAAAAGAATCTGAAAAACAAGCTGGATCTGAAGTAATCACTGGCCAAGCAGGCCTTACTGGCGGAGCAGATACAATCGGAACTCAGAAATTAGCAGGAAAGCTAATAGCTAAATCAAAAATCCAAAAGTTAACAAATTCTTTAGCGCGCGAAATTTTATCTTTAGGATTAAATCAGAAACACGTTAAAGATTTATTTAAATCTTCAAAAATCGAACGTCTCGGTTTAAACCAACGTAAACCTTTAACTAAGGACGCCTTACGTACAATTGGTAAGGGCGAAAAGTTTGACTTAGAAACAAACTCTTCAACATTCCTTAAACAATTAGTTGCCTTAGCTATTGATAAAAAATTATCTCAAAGCCCTCGCGAACTTGAATTAGCTGTTAACAACGCCTTCATCAAATTTGGTGGATTAGACGCGCAGACCGCGGCCAAAATTCAAACACGTTCTGAACAATTAGCCATGGCTGTTCGGTTTGACCAAAACAATAAGCACCGCCCTGGCTGTTTCATGTACGCTCGTGAAGATGTTAATGATGCGAACTTAGTTTATAAAAAAGATGGCGAAGGTAATGAAGTTTTAGACTTCCAAGAATCTGTAAAACAAAGTTTCCGTCGTGCGGTGATGAGCACATTGTCCCACGAATTGGGACACGGTTTCGGACTCATGCATAATTTTAAAGGATCTACTGACGCGGAAAACTATGACTTTTCTGGTACAGCGGAAAAAACCGGTCGTAATTATTCGTCGATTATGGATTACATGAGTGATGCAGAAATGGCTTACCGAGGACCTGGTCCGTACGATGCTCATGCAATTCGCGCGGGATACACGGGCTATGTTGAATTAAGCGCTGCTGTGTTAGCAAATGCAGGCAATATGCAGGCGATCATCAATAGCGGTGTAAAATTAATCGATAATCGCTTAATTCACATTAATGACTTGATGGCGCTCACAGCAACTAAATCATTTGTTCACTTAACAAAAGATTCTTTAAATTCAAAAGGCCTGATCAAGCACTACAACCAGTGTGATGACATGGGCCAAGGCGAAACTGTACTTTGCGCGATGTTTGACTACGGAAGCACTGCAACTGAAATCGTGCAAAACAAAATTGCGGATTACAAACGTTCCTACGTTCTTAATTACTATGTTGCCGATAAAATTAATTTTAACTTTCAGCAGAAAGTCAGTATTTTATACCGTAACATCGCCAACTTCCAAGGCATCCGTAGTTATTTAGATGAAGCCGTCATGGCCATCATCAATGGCGTTGGTCGACCTCAAGCCGAATCGCAAGTGATTCGCCAAGACTTAATTGCAGCGGCTAAAACAGGTTACGAATTTTTCCATGAATTAATTCGAAATCCTGACGCAGATAACGTCAGTGCCGGAATTGAAGGACTTTCTAAACGTGTCGTCGCCGTGCCATTTGAGTACCTTGGTGACGAGACCAAAGACGCCGACAAATCAACGTGCAGCAAAAACGAAAAATCACAGCTGATTTGTAGCGAGGTTAAAATTTTAGAAACAAAATCACTTTATGATTTTGGACCAACTCGCCAAAAAATGGACACATTCGGTGTTGGTTACGACAAAATTTTCGCGATGCAATTTTTATTGCAATCATCATCGGCTCCAACTACGGATGACAGTCAGCAAAGTATGATTTCATATTTGGACTTCGAACAATGGTTCTTGGGTGTAGCTGATCCTGCGGATTCATTAACAATTCGCACCTTGAAAGATTCAATCACGGGCGATTTAAAAGTTGGATTTTTCTCTCCAAACAGTCAGTTTATTGAAGCCAACCAATCTGTTGAAGTGAATCGTATGCTTGGCGAACAGTCGGCTATTGCCGCGGTCATTGGCCTCTATGAATCAAAATGGAAAGGCTTTGACCTTTTTGCGGAGTCGTTCAAAATTGGACGTTCTAGCGTTAGCAAAGCGCCGAGTGACCGATTTAATGTTGTTAAACAAGGTCAATCACGTAAGGCTCCTGATAGTCGCGTGTATTACTCAACGCAAAATGCCGTGGGAAGTGCCGCAATTATTAAAACGGCCGCTCGTAGTGAATTGTTAACCTCAAATGCGGATGCGATTTTTGCAAACATGAAATTGATGTTTGAAGCCGATCAACCGGCCAACCAAATGTTAAAGCAACTTTCAGATAAGCTGATTGAAGAATCTTGTGTTCTTGATGAATCTGGTGCGCCAACGGACTTGGAAAAATGTTTGGCCGCTATTAATAAACCAGAAGCTGAATATATCAAAGAAAATCCAGAATTAGCTAAACTTCGCAAAAATGGCGAAAAGATTATGTTCCGTTTATTAAAACAGCTTCGTGATCTCAATAGCACTGAGCTGATTATGCCAAAAGCCGCCGACGCCTCTGACTCTCCGACTAATTTAGCCGTGCTCACTGAGGCCATCCGAAGAATCATTAATGAACAATTGCCGTTCATTATCGAATCATTACAGATGTTAGCTCAGTTGCCGCCAGAAAAAATTCAAGATGGAATCGATGCTGTTGTTGAGCAAATCCAGCCAATCGCTGAGCAAAACAAAAAAATCGAAGGAGTGCCATTGGTTGCATTAACTCACATGTTCATCACGAAGTACGCTGAAGGTCTGGACGTTGAACTGCAAAACAAACAGAAGCTTTCTGGTGGTGCTGTTGCAGGTGCTATGATGACTGCAACAAAACTTAAAGATGATCATACACGTTATATGGAAGTGATCGAAAAATTAGGGTTCTACACGGGCCTAGTTGATACGGACACCGTCGGAAATTAAAACGAAACTAATAATTTCGGAGCTTTGCTAATCAAGCCACTTGGTTAGCAAAGCGTGGTTCAAAAAAACAAACTTCAAAGCAGGTATTATTAAATTCATGATTGATGGTAATATTGGCTTTATGGCGATGCAAAATCTCTTTTGAAATAGAAAGTCCTAATCCAGTCCCCTTGCCGATTTCTTTGGTGGTAAAAAATGGTTGAAATATTTTTGACTCAATCTCTGGCGATATACCAGAACCTGAATCAATAAAGCGAACCACAAACAGCCCGTCTTTACTTGATGTTTCAATCCGTATCCATTGATCGGCCAAATTATTGATTGCATCAGTGGCATTGCCAATTAAATTAATAAAGACTTGCTGAAGCTCAACCAAATTGCAATGCACTAAGCAATCTGGTCCATCAGTTTTGAATTCGATTTTGATACGCTTTGTTCCAAATGCTAATTGCGATAGCGTCACAGAATCTTTGATAATCGCTTGTATTGATTGTTCGTCAAACTTTTCCTGGCCCATATTTCTTGAAAAGCGTTTAATGCTATTTATAATTCGATTAATGCGATCGACCGAATTTTTCATGATTTTAAGTTTGCCTTCAAATTTTTCTTTTTTATCCAGACATGATTCTAACGTCTGAATCTGCGCCGACAAAATCGAAATCGGATTATTGATTTCGTGCAAGACTCCAACGCTCATTTCTCCAAGAAACGACATTTTTTCGTTTTGCACGGCTTTAATTTTGCGTTGCTCAACGATGTTTTCAATATTAACTTTTTCTGTAATGTCTTGGCATGTACCCACGATTTTACAAATTTTACCCTTTAAATTACGTAAAGCTTGCCCGTGGGATTCGATCCAGACTTCTCGTCCTCCCAAAAGCCGTCGAAATCGCATCGTGTACGGAGCTCCTTCAACTTTGCATTTCTCTATTGTCGCTAACCACTGATTTAAATCTTGCGGATGAATTGTTGAGGTGTGCAGATCAATCGTTTTTGGAACATCGGCACACTCTTTTGGAAATAAATCATACATCTTGTTGGACCAATCGATTTTATGAGTTTCTAAATCGAATTCCCAACTGCCAATCTTGGCAATGCGTTGAGATTCGTCCAATAAAAAACGTAATTTCTTGTGCGTGATCATTTGCAAACGAAGTTCAAGCAGTTTTTCAATTTGGTTACGTAACGAAAGCAACGACGACCTTTGATTTTCGTCGATCTGAAATGGTCGATCATGAACGACACACAAAGAACCAATTGGAATTTTAAACTGTGGGTCATGAATTGGAATTCCCGCATAAAATTCAGTTGCGTTTTCAAGGATAAAAATTTCTTGATGCAAAATGGTATGAGCGCAAAAACTAAAATCACGGTGCATTTCTTCGTTCGAAACGCCGTGTTTGGATTTAACCCAAACTCGGTCACAATCTATGAGGGATATCAAAGCGATCTTAGTTCCACAAATACGCGAGGCCAAAGCAGTAATTTCATCAAATTCTTTTTCTGGCATAGTATCTAAAATGTCCAATGACGACAAAGCAACTTGTTGTTGATTTTCATCACGGTGATTAGCGGAATTACTCATACTTGTATCATCGTCAACTAAAGCTTGTAACTTAAGTATATTTTCATCTACTATCTCCGCAAAGTAGAAATGTCGCTTTGTAAACAAAGTTAAAATGTCTCTTTTTGAGATTATGCTAGGCTTGAACTTTATCGTGTTTAGATCGGGTCCTATACAGCAAAGTTGCCACGTCACAAAAAAAAGTAAAAAGGAAAGGCACCTTGGATCAGGTGCCTTTATTAAAAACTTTTAAAATCACGATCAGAAACTTTTCGAACTATCTTTTGAAGTTGAGCGCTTCGTCCAAACTTGAAGACCTGTCTTGCTCCGTTGGACATAGTCCAACATAGCCCGCAACTTGACACTCAGAACCAAACTGAATCGAAGGAGTGGCTGAATTCTCAATCGCAAACACGCCATAGTGATTCGAGTTGTATGTTAAATTGACCGCGTCGATAGCGTTACCTTCATCACAGCCGAAACCGAACTTGGCTTCACCCGCTGACCAATCCGTGTAACCACAAAAGCTATCCCCATTCAATTGCGCAGCGGCGGTAGAGTTCTGTGGGATAATATAGAAAGCTTGAATTTGTTGACTAAAGTTTTTTCCGTTCGG
>JAYVHE010000222.1:0-8042 GCA_043771495.1 Bdellovibrio sp.
CTCATGTAATAGTAATCTTCTTTGAAATTGAAATCACTGTAATTCTGCTGTCGCGAGCCGTATATGGCCGATGCAAAAACTCGTCCCCATGCCATCCGGTAACTTCCCATGACCCCGGCATCATATTGTACACCTAATTGCGATGTAAAGCTTCCAACGGTACCGGGCAAATTAAATTTAAACGTAATCGGCAAAGTAAATTCTAATCCGTTCGCCTGGTACACATCCCATTCAACCCCAGTAACCACATATTTATTCATTGCCGAATAAACTTTAATTCCTTGGTTAACACTTATGGGTTCCATAAACATGTCCGTTTTTAATCCAAGCCCCAAAATAAAATCCCAATTACGCTTCCAGTGATACAACGTTCCACCTGAAATTTGAGCCAAATTTTGAGCCTTACCCTCAAGAAGCTTAGTCGTGTCTTCGAACAAAATTTTTGTCGAAATGAAGTGCCCTTGCAAATACCAGTCCCATTTGGGTTTGAAATTTCGCGAGTACTGACCGTTAACACCTAATCCCATACCTGTACGTAATTTTACTGATAGGTTTGGATTATCACCGATTAATTGCGAGTAACCGGAAATAGGATTTACCGTAAATTTATTTTTAGTAATTACGGTCAACAATTTTTTCTGAATCAAAGTTTTTGAAATGGCTTTGCTTTTTAAGTCTGGATCTGAAAACAAAATATCTTGTCTTAGCATGACCAAAGGATCCATCTTAATTTCAAAATAACGTTGATCAATAAGTAAAATTTCTTCCCAGGCAACAGACTGAACATCTAAGTCAACAAAACGCACTTTAATTTCTGCAGAGTCCTTCCATTTATTAATAACGGCTGGATAAACTTTACGCCGTTGGGTTTCGAAATAAAAAGAATTCCCATTAACGAAATCAACTTTAAAATTCGATCTAGCATCTGAATCCTGTACGACGATTTGACCTGTATTACTTAACGACGAATCGTTAGCCATAACTGACCGGACCCCAGGGGCTTCAGAGGCTTCTAAACCTTTACATAATCTTAATGCCGAATATGTCGATTTGGTTTCTATACAGATTGCTTTGGCACTTTCCAATACTGGAATGGTAAACTTATTCTCTTTGAGCTCGAACTCTTTACGATCAAGTTCATCACCAGCTTCCATGAAAATAACAGTTCCCGTTTTATAGAAAGCAGCAACACCTTCATCTAAGGCAACAGTTAATCGTCCGTTTTCTTTACTCACTTTGACGGCTGCGAAATCCAGTTCTTTTTCATTCATGATCACTTTACCGTTATCAGTGACTTCATACGTAAAATATTGGTTCAAATATCGAAATGGCAATTGATCTTCAGAAAAAAGTTCCGCTTGGGCCTCGGCGGAATCATTAACATCTACTTTGGTCGCAACAATCGGTTGTTCAGACTCGGGTGCGCCTTCAACAGGAGCTTCTAGTTTTACGACTGGCGGAGTTGCAACTGCAGGCGTAACGACCGGCGTTTTAATTTTTTTGTCTTCAACAATGGGCTTTGCTTCAGTTTGGTTTGGGGTTTCGCCAGAAGTGGAATCTAAATCTGGCGGTTCAGCATTTGGATCACGATTCATGTCCTGAGCACGTGCAAATCCACCGATAAGCAGTATGGCAATTGGAATAATTGCGTTTTTTCGTGTAAACATTTTTTTAAATTTATCCCCAAAAGTTTCTTCGGTTAGAACGTACTCTCCAAATTTTGAGTCCAATTTAACAGCCATATTAAAAAATTTGATTACATCTAACTTATCATTTTTTAGTTTAGCGATCAAAGACATAACGTAATAAAAGTCTGGGCTGTTCTTATCCTCTGGTAAAATTTGAATGAGTTCGCGGTCGACACTTTTTTGATCGATATAGACTTTGTTATAGACGGCGCTCGCTACTCGGGCCCAGATTAAATATAAGCGAATCTTAGGCGTCTGATTCTCTAGCTTTTTTAATTTGTTCAGTTTATTCATCGCCGCATAGAAATTTTTTTGCAAAAGGTCTAGTTTAATTTGGTCGATCAACTGTTTATCAACCTCTTGATTAACGATGTTCTTAGAATGGACTTTGTTGTACTCATCGATGTAGTGTTTTTTTCTGGATAAAATGTCTAGGCTTAAGCGCGAAAGTTCAATTTTAACTTCTTCGTCTGCATGCTCGCTGCTTCGTTCTATGGCACGGTTAATTTCGTTGTAAATGCCATCAATGTCAGTTGGCTTAATTTTCAGAATACTCGCAACAGATTCCAACATTTCAACTTCAGACTTTTTAATCATATTAGAATAAATTTTTTGAATGAAACTTTTGTTTTTCTCTTCGGCTTGTGCCTGGTTTTCAATAAACTGGACATAGCCTGCAATAATCAAAAAGTGAATTGATTTTAAAAACAAATCAGCTTCATTAGAGGCTTTCAACGAGCTTAAAATGGTTTCCAAAGTTTTAGATTCAACAATGACCATCTTTTTTTCATGAATGATCTTTGCAAGAGGTAAATCCTTAATGCCGCTAGCTTCTAATTCCGCTTCTTTTATTACAACCTGAGCGCTTGAAAACTCCATATAGTGCATCGTCAACCATTTGATATCGAAGCGACCGGCAATCCAATCATGCGCTAACGACAAATACTGGTTCTGATCTATAGAGAACAAAGTGTTTCCTTCATCGTTTTCTACGAAATTTATCCGGTACATCACATTATTTATGTATTTAGAAAGTCGAAGACGCATTTGCTTCAACAACAATTCGATAAATTGTTCTTTGGTAATAATTTTATTAGAAATTAACTGTTCCCCCAGCGAACTGGACCCGGACTGGATCAATTTATTCAACGCTTCAACCGTGACATAACCCTCTTGTATCAGAAGCTGACCGAATAAAGTGTCGCGATCAGGTAAATCGATTTTAACAATCTTACCATTAGAAAAAACGACACCGCTGATTTCGTTTTTTTGATTAACAATGTTTAAGTAGCCGCTCAGGCCCGTTTCTAAAATTAAGTAGATAATAAACACGAGATCAAACCCGTATACTTCGTCTAAATTTCCAATAACTCGGATTTTTTGCCTTTTTAACAAAGTCGTAGTGCCAAAAATTTGATACAAATCTTTGCGTGGTGAAAAGTCAGCTGACGGGGCCGTTTCTGCGTTACTCAAACAAACTATGATCCTTTAATAAACTTAAAATATTTGGCTTCAATGATATCAATTTCCATGGCCGCACCTGAATCATCTTTTATATCGGTTGGCGGCTTAACTGCTGCATCTGAAAATTCTTTACCGTAAGTAAATAACACATTCTTTTCGGTGTCGTTGTCTTCATTATAATAAGGCACAAAAAATGAACTAATTTTTGAACCGTTTGGAATGAAGCCCTGAACCATATTAACCTGATCAATAAAAACTTTGGGACAATTGACAAAAGTAATTGTAGATCCAGCTAATGACTGGGAGTACTTAATCCACTCACGAATTCCTGTGGAGTTAATCGACTTCAAACCAGTTAAATTGAATTCAATATTTTCGGCTTTTGGAATTTGCGTAGACGATTGCGAAAACGTTTCGTCAATTGCGCCAACCAGGGCGACCTTAAGTGTCTTTCCCTCTACTGTTGTTTTTACTTCTATTCTTGACATAGTTAACCCTCACTTAAAATTTCTACATTATACAATGTTTAATGATTTTTGAATCAGTTCAAGTTTTTTTTCACTTTTATTATAGGGCATGACTATCGATACTCTAGTAATTTTATTCGGTATACAACCTAAATAGAGTGAATCGACAAAATTGAATATGATCGACGAGCCAACACCGGCACCGCCCCGACCATAGTTAATTGCATTGCTCATTCCCACGCTTAATCCAGACTCGACTTTCATCAAAAACTTTTCTGTATTCAAAGCGCCATAACGATCAATTAATGAAAAGCTAACCAAGTCGTCGCTTTGTTCAATTTTAATTTCTGATAGTAAAACTTTGTCGCTACGACGAATTGTTGGAGCACTGATCTGAGCGTTCATGACCATTTCTTCTAAAACACTTTGAACCTTTGTGTTTCTTGAGGAGCTCGGATCAATTTGTAGAAACTCAAACGTTTTGCTAATTACTTTTTCGCGTTCAGTTGAAGTAAAGAATTTCAATATTTTTACGCGATTTTTCTTTATCAACAGGTCGAACTCGATGTCGTAATATGAATAAGTATCTTTATCTAGAGCAGACATAATCTGAATCTTTTCTTCCAAAGATTGAAACGAATTTTGAATGACGTGATTAATTTGTCGTCGGTGAACCAATTGTAAAACCTGTGCCGGGTCTAGCTTGTCGTCAATAAGGCATGTTTTTTTCAATGGTGCATTTGTAAATTGAGCGAGCGTTGAACCGAAGAAAATGTTCTTTGCGCCTTTCAGATTCGTATCTTTAAGCTGGTTACGTTCTTCTAAAGATAAATTAAAACTCACTTTTTAACTCCACAAAGCAATATGTTACATCGTCAATCAGTTCAGATTTCTGTCTGAAAACTTCGAGTTGGTTATGAAAATCATTAGCAAAATCAAAAAATTCTAAACTTTTATTGTGAGAACTTAAAAGCGTCCTGATAAAACCACGTTCACCCAATGTCTCGTTCTGGGGGGTTCGTATATCTGGAATACCATCCGAATATAATAGGACTCGATCATTTTTCTCGAGCTGCAGAGATGATAAAACATATTTTGAATCAACGGACTGTCCTAATCGAGCACCCGGACTATCCGTCAGAAAAATTAAATCTTTCTTTTTTAACTCACCCTCACCGCGTAGAACAATTGGGGCTTCGTGCGAAGCATTAATATATTTCATTTCCAAAGTCTTTTTATTAATCTGGGCAACGAAGCACGTCATCATCATCTGACCATTTGATACACTACAAATTGATTTATTCAGGTAATCAATCGCATCCGCAGGTTCAAATTTTAGTCTTTCAATTAAAGTAACTGCAGACTTTGCTGCACTTGTTAATAGAGCAGCGGGCACTCCGTGACCAGTGGCATCTGCGATCCAAATCCATATAAAATCGTCGACTTCTGAATGATGCCACCAATCCCCACCGCACTCACTGGCCGATTTATAAATTCCAGATATTCGTACATTACTGTAAATTGTATTACTTTTTGGAAAAAGTGTTGATTGCACAGTTTGTGCTGTTTTTAACTCGGACTCCATTCGGGCTTTTTCAGCGGTATCGTTCATTAGAACCACGATTTGCTTCGCCATTTTATTAAAACTTGACGACAGCGCTGCAATTTCATCTTTGCCATCCTCGTTAATCTGAACCGAAAAGTCCCCATCTGATATCTTTTCGGTTGCCGCCGACAAAACCGACAGTCGTCCCGTTAGATATGTAGCAGAAATTAAACCCAAAATAACAACTATGGCCGTCATCAAAATAAACATCAAAATTGACTTTAAATAAAACCCATCCAGGACAGAAAGGGCTGCTTTCTCATTCACTAAAGCGAGCAAGTACAGATTCGAAAATCCCAAGGAAACTGACGACAATAACCAGCTATCTTTGTCACTAGATTCAATTTTTGTCGTCGAAGAATTTAGTGTTCGCATCAAATTTTCTTTATCCTTGATAAAGTGAAACCGAGTCTCTAAAAAAGTTGGTTTTAAATCATCTGTGCTTTTTATTACGGTGCCGCTCGAATTAACTAAAAACGTAAGGTACGGATTATCGCGACTGAATAACTTGGCAAAGGAATCGGGTTGAAAATAATAAAATACGGCAAAAAGGTTTTCGCTGTTACCGAAGCTTTCCTTAATAATCATTTGCGAGTTAGCAAACATAATCTTTTGCTTCTCTTCGACGTTAAAAAAAACAGAATATTGCGAGCCTTCGTTTACGATTAGATTCTCTGTGATGATTTGTTTTTTTAAACTTTGGATGAGGATGAATTTTTTGGCTGTATTATCAAAGTGATAAATCTCTAGACCATTGACCAGGTAGTCTTCAGGTAAATAGGGACTCGGAAATATATTTATAGTCCCTTTTTGCGAATAACTAGCAATATGCGCTTTAACAATTTCCGAAGTTGATTCGATTTCTTTACGAAACTTCTCGGAAGCCGAGGTAATTATTAAATTATTATTTTCAAAAATATATGCAATTTTATCTTTTTTAAACGTATTTACTGAGTTAATTGTCAATATCAGCGCGGTTACCAGTGTAATTCCGGTTAACAAGACGATCATCTTGCTGCGCAAACTTGAGAAAATATTCATGCTCTTATTTTGAGTGAACTTTCATTCTCCGGCAACCTAGACTAGCCTTAATAAATCCCGGTAGAATTCCGATATAAATACGAGTGAAAAATTTGAATTTAACCAAAAGAGATCAAGTCGTTTTACTAATATGCGCGGTTATAGCGTTACTTAGCATATATTTCTTGAATGATCCCCGAATCTTACTGGGTAATTTCAGTTCTAATCAAGACTCTATTGGCCGAATTGTCATTCTTGAAAAAGATGTCCGCACCAAAAATCAGGGAACTTACTTTTGGAGCGAGGCTGAACAAAATGGTAATATTTCTCCGGGATTAAGTTTATTTACCGGTGAAAAATCATCAAGTACAATTGAATTCAAAGATGGTAAAAAAATTAGAATCTCCGAAAACTCATTGGTCAAATTTAACATATCAAACAACGAAATCTTACTTGATTTTTCATTCGGGGAAATTTCCGCGCAAGGACTCACTAAGAAAATTAAAATCGTGATTTGTGATAAAACTTATGAAATTGAGCCCGATCAAGCGAGCGCCTTCGCACTAAAAAAAACGAGCGAATGTGGAGGCTTGAATGTCAAAGTTCAAAAGGGAGAAATCAAGCTTAATAATAGAAAAGTAACGGCAGATACTGAGTTCAATCAGCCGGCAAAAACAGAACTGAAAACAGTCCCGCTGGAAACTGTACCCGTTGTTGAAACTCCGCTACCAGAGCCGGTCGCTGAAGTCTTACCACCGCCACCACCGCCATCCGTAAAGTTGCAGGCTCCGGAATTGATGAATAAATCCATCAAACACCGTGTAACGAGCAAAACGGCCCCGCAAATTCAATGGAGTCGAGTTAAAGATGCGGCTAAATATCAGTTGGAAACTAGTTTTGATAAATTATTTAAAAAACCAACAGTCGTTGATACAAAAGATTTAACTCACACGTTAGCTGAGAACCCTACACGTAAAATGTTTTTCCGTGCACGTGGAATGAAAGACAATGGTGAGCCTGGTGTATACTCTGAAATTGGCGAAGTAGAGCCAGCGTATCCGAAAATCAAGTTAGAGAATAAGGATCAAAACTTTCTATACCAAGCAAAAAACTCGAAAGATAACGGTGGACCAAGAAAATTCGACATCTCATGGAGCCCAGTTCCAAACACTCAAGCCTATGAAGTTGAAGTTTCACGCACAACTGATTTTGATAAGGTCGCGAAAATTAAAACACGCGAACCGGCCAGTGTTCTTAACTTACCGAGTGCTGGAAAATACCACTGGCGTGTTTCTGCTCTATCTGCTCAGGGAAAAATTATCTCTCAATCTGAAGAGATCGGAACAGTTGACTACACAAAAGTATTTGACCTGAAACAACCAGAAGTTCCAGATCGATATAAAGATGCGTCTTTCTTCTTTCAGAAAACAGCAGCACGTTTCATTTGGATTTCTTGGAATTCAGTCAACGTTGCCGAGCCCATTTATAAAATACAGTTATCAACAAGCTCAGACTTTAATAACATATTAAAGACATATGATAACTCCAAAACAACGATGTTAATCAGAGATCAGATTCCTGAAGGCGTCTACTATTGGCGTGTTCGTGCAGAAGTTGGTAGTCAAGTATCAGACTGGTCTGATACAGCTCAGTTCAAAATCTTGACTGGCGGCAAACGAACCACGGCCGGCGAAGAGCCAAAATAAAAAAAGCGTTTATTTCTAAACGCTCTTTCTTTGAATAAAATTTAATTAAAATATTACTCGTTAGATTGAAGTGTTGCTTGAACTTTGTATC
>JAYVHE010000223.1:0-10677 GCA_043771495.1 Bdellovibrio sp.
AAAGCGATTTAACTGAGATGCTCAATTTTGATTTTCTTGCCAGTCTTCGGATTCGCAGAGATTCAAATAAAAAGATATTTCAATTAAAGTTGCGATGAACGTTTTAAGCTGTGCAAACCCGAGTTCACGTTTAATTTTTTATGCGTGCAACTCATTACGCTCTTTTGGTGAAAATCAAAACAGCAGAAAAAGGACGACAGATGCAAAACTTGCAGAATGATTCGAACACGACGAATTCGAATTCAAACCCTCGTATCCGCGCTTTCCAATCCGCGATCGATACAAAACCACGGACGATAGAAAAAATGAAAGATCAATTCGGTAAAGATGCAGCTATCTCGGAATATTTCGGCTGTTTAACATTTGGTTTATCACAAATGCGCGAAAAGCTTCCTAAGGATGCTTATACTAATTTATTAAAAACTTTAGATCAGGGTAAAAAACTACCAAAAGAAACCGCTGAAGCCATAGCGTCCTCAGTTAAAGAGTGGTGCGTTTCTAAAGGTGTAACTCACTACTGTCACTGGTTTCAACCAATGACAGGCTCAACGGCAGAAAAACATGACGCCTTTATTTCAATTCAAAATTCAAATCACTCAGAACTGCGAGTGATCGAACGCTTCACTGGATCACAATTAATTCAAGGTGAACCCGATGCTTCGTCATTCCCGTCTGGTGGAATGCGCTCTACGTTTGAAGCCCGCGGTTACACAGCCTGGGATCCATCGTCTCCTCTTTTCATCATTGAAGAAGGTCACGGAAAAACATTGTGTATTCCAACCGTTTTCTTCGGATACCACGGTCAAGCCTTAGATAACAAAACTCCGTTGTTACGCTCAGTAGAGGCGATCTCGAACGCAGCTTGTGAATTTTTAAAATTATTAGGTGATGTTGATGTTCGTAAAGTTCAAACCACATTAGGTGCAGAACAAGAATATTTCTTAATCGACAAAAACTTTGCAGCACTTCGTCCAGATATTATTATGACGGGTCGAACTTTATTAGGTTCACCAGCAGCACGCGGCCAGCAATTAGAAGATCACTACTTTGGATCAATTCCTTCACGAGTAAAACTTTATATGCAAGAGGCTGAACAGGAGCTTTATAAATTAGGCGTACCGATTAAAACTCGCCATAACGAAGTGGCGCCAAGCCAATTTGAGTTAGCGCCGATTTTTGAAGATATGAATATTGCTTCTGATCACAATTTATTAACCATGGAAGTTTTAAAACGCGTTGCTCTGAAGCACGGTTTAATTTGTTTGCTCCACGAAAAACCATTTGCGGGAGTTAACGGATCTGGAAAACACAACAACTGGTCAATGGCCAATGACAAAGGTGAAAATCTTTTAGAACCAGGCCACACTCCCCACCAAAACTTACGATTCCTCGCGTGTTTAGTTGTGACTTTAAAAGCGGTGCACGATCAAGCCCCAGCACTACGTGCATCGATTGCAAGTCCGGGTAATGATCACCGTTTAGGAGCTAATGAAGCGCCTCCAGCAATTATTTCTGCATTCTTAGGAACCTTATTGGAGGACATTTTAAATTCCATCGAACAAGGTAAAGCTCTAAAAGCAACTGACGAACAAATTATTGATTTAGGTGTCAATAAAATTCCAAATATTTCTAAAGACTATACGGATCGTAATCGGACGAGCCCGTTTGCGTTTACAGGAAATAAATTTGAATTCCGTGCTGTTGGCTCAAGTCAGAATGTTGCTGTTCCAATGGCTATTCTAAATGCGGCCGTTGCCCAGAGCTTTAAAGAATGTACCGCACGATTAAAAGAAATTCTTAAAAAGAAAAAACGTGACGAAGCGGTTATGGAATTGATTCGACAAGTTTCTAAAGAAACTAAAACCATCAGATTTGGTGGAAATGGTTACTCTGACGAATGGAAAGCGGACGCTAAAAAACGTGGACTTCCCATTTTAAATACAACGCCAGATGCGCTTGAAGTATTTAAAGACAAAAAAGCCATGCAGTTTTTAGTAAATACAAATGTTTTAACGACGGATGAAATCGCAAGTCGTTACCACATTGCCGTTGAACGCTACGTGAAAACTCTAGATATTGAACACTTAACGCTGATCGAAATGGCGAAAACTTTAGTTGTTCCGGCCTTAGAAAAACAAATTAGAATTATTTCTGATGCGCACGGTGCGATTCCAAACAAGACGACAGCAAAACGCCATGAAAAGCGTCTCAACGAAGTCGATAAGATTTTTGGAGAGGTTTTAGCTCAGATGGAAAGTTTCGAAGCCCTTGTTGAAAAATCTAAGAAAATCCACGACGAAGAAAAACGGATGTGGGATATCGTAGAAACAACTCAACCCGCAGCGTTTAAATTACGTGATGCTTGTGATGCTGCAGAAGCTTTTGTAAGTGATGAACTTTGGCCATTACCGAAGTACCGCGAAATGCTTTTAGCGAATACATTGAGTTAATAAAAGACTTTAATCTCCCGCTTGCAACGAGCGGGAGATTCTTTATGGGCGTAATCCCCAAACATAGGCCATTAACTTCTGATCATTATAGACAAACACAAGTCGCTTCCAAAGATTTCCGGATGAATTTTTAACATCATAAGTATGGATCAAGTAGGGTCCTGACTTTTCTTCAACAAATTCCAATTTCATAATTTCATTGATTTGATCCGTTGATAAACCCAAAGCTATTTTTTGTAATCTTTTTTCGACGCTTTTCTCGGCCATTGATTCTGCGACAACCATAGGGACAATGATCGGCGAAAATATGACGGTAATCGAACCGTAAACAACAAACGTCATTCCGTCACCGAGCTTATCACTTAGGTTTTTCATCAGCGGTTTTTTAGGTTCTTCAGGGGACTTTATACACTGATACATTCTGGGCGAATTGGATTCAATGCGATGAATTACCCTTTGAATTTTTTGTTCAATTGAAACACCCGAGGAGTAAATAGCTTGTAGATCTTTAAATACCTTCATCGGGAACGAGTACCATAGGCGATTGTCTTTGTAACCATCAAACCGACTACACTCATCAATGAAGCCCTTCGTTTGCGCCATAACAAAATAGTAATCATGACCGTTTGATCTAAAGGCAAAACTAGAATCCAAATTCAATTCTTTGACCGCGTCCGAATAAGTTGGATACTGGCCTTGTTCACTCTGTTTCAGATGAGCACAACCAGTCGCAAAAATGAATCCAATTGCGAGTGCGATTCTAAACATTACAAATGACTACCACGACAAGTCGTTATCAGTGTTTCTTCAAAGGCCGACAATTCTTGAAGGCTTGCATGTGACCCCAAAACGTCATCTTTGTGTTTTAGGCCTTCTTTAAAACACGTTGTCGCACCTTTGGCGTTTGAACTGATACATAAAGTTGTTGCATCTGCTTCTACGGCAACTGCATTTTTATATTCTTTGATGGACGCCAACATCGCTGGGTCTTTCATGGTTGCCAAGTAACATCCGATTGAATTTAATTGTTGGTTTTCAGGGGCGACAGCGGCCAGATGTGAATTCGAACACAAACGCGCCACTTTGCTTTCTACTCCAAACGCATCCGTCACATTTTTTGTTTGTTCAAGAACGCTAGTCATCTTCATAGCATCACGATAGCATTTCTGTGCACCTTTTGAGTTTGAATAAGTGCAAAGTGCTATAAATAATTTTTCCAGATGATCGTCAGTTTTATAATTTTTTGACATGGTGAAAATATCTTTTGCATCGTGTACATCGCTAATACATTTTAATGCATCTGCTGAAAGCGCTAAAGACATTTGCGCCCAGCTTATAATAAGTAAAAAAACCGATATTTTCATTCTATGCCCACCTTGTACAATTTAAATAACCTATTGGTTTTATTAGGTCCCATATACGTTGGCAAGTGGGCTTTTATGAATTGTCCAAGATATTTGCGTTTTCTGAGGTAGAGTGATGACCAGTTAGCCGGCCCCTGTTTTTACGTCCACGAAAAGTGTTTCTTTTTGAGAAAATCGACAAAAACGACTTTAAAAAACGTTCAAATTGTCCGATGAAAAGACCAGTGCAGGGGGAAAAGACTATGCAATCAAAAAATATTCCATTTGTATTTATTGCTTTAAGCGCTCTCGCTTACGTTGTCTTTTTTCAAAACTGTTCTTCAAATACAAATTTCGGCACTACGAGCTCTGCATCAACTGAAACACCGGCTGCAAATTCCCCAACTGAAGTGGTTCCTGGATCAACACTCAATTTAAGAATTACGCACATCAATGGCAATCGTGACTTTTTGATTAATGTGACGGGGCTATCTATTACCGATTCACAATGCAAACTACAATATCAAAAAGATGGAACAACGTGGACTGATTTCTCTAACGACTTTCTTTGTAATTCAGATACAGGTTCCGTAAAACTTCTGCTACCCACGCAGGACAACTGGACTAATAATTTTAATACCACAAGTGGTGGAGTTTCTGTTCGCATTGTGAAATCAAAAGACAAAAGTATTGTTGGAACTTTTACAGAAAAGTTGCGTTGCGCGAATCAAAATCCGGCCAGTTCGCAAACTCCGAACATTGATGAAAACTGCAACGGACGTTGGGATGATTTCGTGAACGGTCAGGAAATCCCTTGTGATGTCGCTTCCAACGCATTAATTTTTAACTCCACTTATAGTTGCGCACCGACGACGACCTGCGATGGAAAAACCGCTCAGTTTAAAAAACATAAATGGTTATTTGCCTCGGGATTGTATTCACAAGCTGACTGCGACTATAGATCACATATGCCAAATGTAAGTGGTCCTTCAATGCAAAAGGAATCCACGGACCTTTCCGGGATCGTCCCGGATCACCCTTTCGTGACAAGCAATCCGACCTTTTGCGAAGGCTCCTCAGGTTATAATACCGTCACCCAGTCGACCGTCGACGGTTATGCCGTCTATTTAAGTCAGTGGATGTCGTCCCATTGCAGCTACGCCTATTTTCAAACCGTTAGCTATTACTAAAATGTAAATCCTCGCCGTTCATAGTATTGACGGATCTGTATTTTTTAAAGGCCCCTCTTTTTTTTCAGAATTACAAACTGGGTTGTGTTAAAACGTCTTCACTTTTAACAACCACCGAAACAACAAAACGAGGGATCGTCATGTTCAAATTAAGTACTATTGGATTTTTAGCAATAACAACGTTATCAACAATTGTATCAGCAGCAAAAACGGATTTAACTTGCGATGTAGTCACTGTAAAAGGACCTGAAGTTTTAGATTCTTTCGAGCGCGAAGAAGAAGAACAGTAATCTCAAATTCCGCATCTGACCCAGGTGGTACTTGTTAAAATTCGCCACCTGAGTCGGATGATTCTAAGTCATACATGCTTAAATCAAAATAAAAAGTTTTTCCATGGACTTCATAAGAAAAACATCCACTCGCGTTTGCGCTCAAATTAAATCCGGCACCCCAATAGTAATGTCCCGCCAAATCGCGAGCCGTGTTCGCAGAGCTTTCGGGATTCTGAATCGTGAAGATCGGTTTTACGTCGTTGGTTCCGACCAAATTGCGTGTTTGTAATCGATGCTGAAGCTTAGGATCTGAGATCGGATATCCATCTTCGAGCATTTTAAGTTGCTCGGCCGTGTGATAAAGAAATTTAACTTCGCTATCTGCAAAAATTTTCTGATAAAAAATGTTAAAATCGCTCGGTTCAATTTTTGAGTACACTTTGTCGTATTTTGCCAGCGGAATAAATAAATGCGAGTGCCCCATATCTGGAAAAAAGACCGCATCAACGATGCCTTGCTCGAAACCCTGCTGAATGTGGCGAGCCACTTGATCTACAAATTTTTCGGTGATCACAATATTTCCACCTTGCGATTCATTGAACGGCAAAATAATTTGTCCGGTTTTTTCATTAAAAAATGCGCGCTGTTTTAAACGTTTTTCTGATAAGTACATTTGCTTAAATTTTTCTTTAAGCTCTGGTAATGAAAAATCCCAATGGAAATCGTTAGAATAAATAAAAGGTCCCGCGACGTTTTCTGGTTGGCAGTTTAAGGTATTAATCTTCGCAAACGTTAATGACGTTGTTAAAAGCAAAAAAATGATAATGACTGTTTTCATGAAATCCCCACCGATCAAGAAAGTCTTAACATCGTATTGGGTGCCAGGTGCGGCCGGCAAGGCTACTCTTCCGGACGCAGCGTGTCTCCGGAAAAATAGCCTTGCCGGCCGCACCTGGCACCCTTTACCCCGCGCAGGCTGTTGTGGAGCCGCAATTGACGCAGCGAAAACAGCCGGCTTCTAATATCGTATCGAATCCGCATTCTCCGCACCGTGGATTTTGCGAAGCGCTTGTCACATTTTCTGAAGGCTTGTTTGATAGGGGCTGAACAAATTTACTGCCATCGCGGTAAACTGAAACCGACTTTAACCCCAGCTGCCAGGCTTTCTTATAAATTTGACTGATGTCATCTTGAGTATAGGCGCTTGGCAAATTGACCGTTTTTGAAATGGCTCCGCTAATAAATGGTTGTACGGCCGCCATCATTAATAAATGGCCCTCGGGACGAATGCTGTTTTCGCCGACCGCTGTTGCAAATACCGAAAGATGTTCTGGTTTTAAATTTGGCGCGCCGATGACAGTTTTATTTTTTAGTAAATATTTTTCGATCGCTTGCGCTTGTGTGAGCGAATAACCTAAATTTTTTAAAGCATCTGGCAGCGCTTGATTCACCGTTTTGATTTCGCCACCGCCAGATAATTTTTTGTATTTAATAAGGCTGAAGTCAGGCTCAATTCCCGTTGTGTCACAATCCATGACTAAGCCAATGGTCCCCGTCGGTGCAATGACGGTCGCCTGGGCATTTCTAAATCCATATTTTCTACCGCAACTTAAAACCTCGCTCCAGATTTTTTGGATCTGCGTCTGAAATTCTTCTGGCAATAATGTCCAATCAATATCCTTCAGGGCTTTCTGATGTTTACTCATGACCGATAACATTGATTTTTTATTTTTGGCATAACCTGGAAACGGCCCCTGTTTTTTTGCAATAAGACTACTGGCTCGGTATGCGAACCCAGTCAACGCCGCCGTGATGGCCGCAGCCCAAGCGCGCCCTGCCTCAGAATCATAGGCGATTCCTTTGCGCATTAATAAACTTCCTAAATTAGCGAATCCTAATCCAAGCGGCCGATACATGTGCGAGTTAATCGCGATTTTTTCTGTCGGATAACTTGAAAAATCCACTAAGAATTCTTGCATCTGAAAAACATTCGAACAAACTTCAGAAAATTTCGACATATTAAAAGAAAAATCCGGATTTAAAAACTTAACTAAATTAACCGAAGCTAAATTACAGGCCGAGTCATCAACAAACATATATTCCGAACACGGATTGCTGGCATTGATCTGAGACGTTTGCGCACACGTATGAAATTTATTAATCGTATCATGAAACTGAATTCCAGGATCTGCGCAGTCATAGGCCGATTTCGCCAGTTCCGTCCAAATTTCTAAAGCTGGAATTTGTTTTTTATATTTTTTCGAGGGACTCACAAGCGTCCACTCTTTGCGCTCAAGAACAGCTTTCATAAATTGATCCGTCACTCGCACTGAATTATTAGCGTTCTGGCCAGACACGGTATGATAAGCTTCGCCATCGATTTCGGCCGAATAACCATTTTGGATTAAAACGCGAGCCTTGGCTTCTTCTTTTCTTTTCCAAGTAATGAAATCTAAAATTTCGGGATGCGAGACATCAACACAAACCATTTTTGCCGCTCGACGAGTAACTCCACCGGACTTGATGGCACCGGCCGACTTGTCTAAAACCTCTAAAAACGAAATTAATCCTGAACTTGTTCCGCCTGAATTTAATAAGTCATACTTACTTCTTAGAGGAGTAAAATTTGTTCCTGACCCTGAACCAAATTTAAAGAGTTTTGCTTCGTTTTGAACTAATTTAAAAATGGATTCTAAACTATCTTCAATGGATTGAATGAAACATGCCGAAGACTGCGGATGCAAATAAGCATCATTAATTTTTACAACTTTTTTCTTCGCGGCTGACCAGACAAAATGCTCGCTGTCGGATTTTAATTTGTAACTATCTGATAAACCGCAATTAAACCAGACCGGTGAATTAAATGCCGCTTCTTGATTTAACATAATCAATTTTAATTTTTCGACAAATTGTTTAGCGTCGTTAGGTTTTGCAAAGTACTTTGCATTAATCGACGCGCGCACGAGCCCAGAACAAATTCGATCGATGAGCTTAAAAATGGAATTTTCTTTTTTAATCGCCTTACGAAAATATTTACTGGCCGCTATATCAACGGCGGTTTGCGACCACGACGCTGGGGCTTTGACGTCCTTCATCTCGAAAAATACGTTTCCTTTGTGATCGATTATAAGGCTGTGAAAAGATTTTACAGGAATTTTTGCTGGCATTAAAATATTTAACTCTAGCTCTGCAGGTATTTCAATACTATATTGAATACTAGATATGAAACGTCCGATCTATTTAGATTATAATTCAACAACTCCCCTGGATCCTCGATGTTTAGAGGCCATGCTTCCCTTTTTAAAAGATGATTTTGGTAATGCGGCCAACGAAATTCACTCCATGGGTTGGACTGCAAAAAACGCAATTAACAAAGCCACAGCGCAGGTTGGCCAAATGCTGAATTGCAAACCGCATGAAATTGTTTGGAATTCAGGTGCTACCGAAGGCAACAATGCCGTTCTGAAATTTTTAGCGCAGGACGATCTAAAAAATAATCAGACACCGCATTTTATTACTTCAGCTATTGAACATCCTTCGGTTTTACAAACCTGCTTAGATCTGCAGTCTAAAAATAAAATTGAACTCACGATTCTATCCGTCGATAGCCAGGGATTTATTAATCTAGATGAACTTAAATCCGCAATAAAACCCCAGACCGTCTTATATAGCGTTATGTGGATTAACAACGAAATCGGCACTGTTCAAAACATGCAAAAAATTTCCGAAATCTGCGCTGAAAAGAAAATTTACTTACACACAGATGCCACCCAAGCGGTTGGAAAAATTCAAATCGACTTAGCTAAGATTCGTGTTCATTTTTTAACGGCCTCGGCCCATAAGTTTTATGGCCCTAAAGGAACTGGTTTTTTGTACACTCGTTCTGAGGCCCCTTACGTTCCACCCCCCAAACTGATGTCTGGCGGTCCTCATCAAAATGGCCTGCGCCCTGGAACCATGAATACAGCAGCGATCGTGGCCACCGGAGTTGCCTGCGAAATTATAAAAAACGAGCTCGAGCGCGAAAATGCAAACTATAAAAATTTAATTCAAGGGTTTTTAAAAGATCTCAAATCAGAATTTCCGCAATTAGTGATTAACGGCCCCATAGTGGGCTCAGACCAGCGCTCGCCAATGAATTTAAGTCTGACGTTCCCCAATAAACCCATCGAATTAGCTCTTTCTAAACTAGCTGGAATTGCCTTCAGCCAAGGTGCAGCCTGCCATTCAGGCGAAACAACGATGTCACAAACATTGATGGCGATTGGCCTTACAGAAAAACTGGCCATGTGTACAATTCGCTTGTCTGTGGGTCGCTTGACGACGACGGCCGACTTGAAACAAGCGGCCGATCTAATTATTAGAGCACTTGCGTCGAACTAATTTTTTTTTGTATAGATCGATATAGGTCTGTGTTTAAATTTTACTAAGTTAGTCAAAGGAGGACTCTTATGAAAACATTAATTCTTGTGGCCTTAGCCATGGTGGCGGTCACTTTTAGCGCAAATCAGTCTCAAGCAGGTTTAGAAGTTAAAGCAGTTAACTCGGTTTCAACTCAATCAGCGATGCAACCTCAACAACGTTTGTCGCACTATTTTGGTATCGTGGATATCAATTCGTACAACTACGTAGATTACGTTGTAACAAATCGTGGTCAAACATACTTAGCCTACGAAGGCGCCTACATATCTGGTGCTGACTTCCGTGCTCGCACAAATTGTTCAAATGGTTTAATGCCTGGTCAACAATGTCAGTTCTCAATCACTTATAATCCGTTTTTTGAAGGATATCATTCTGGATTATTCGAGCTTTATTTTTCTGAGAATAACGAAATCACTATTGATGCATGGGGCGAAGCTCGCCGTCGCTGGTAATTATGTTTTTAAAAGCCACTAAAAATTTACGAAAAAATTTTTTTTTCATCGCTGTCGTTATGACGGCGATGGGCTTATTCGGGTGTTTACGTCAAGCTACAGAAGAAACTAAAAAGAAAGATATTCGCGAAAATGCCGTCAATGTTTTAGGCGATAAGGCTCAGTGTGATTTTGATGGTCCACCGAGCGACGGTAGCCTGAATCCACTTGAAGGAACTTGGGAGTCGCTGGATTGGCAACAAAATGAAAAATTGCGCTTTACCTACACGATTACTTTTACGCAAACCGCAGATTTAAAGTACACGATTCAATTCAAAAATTATTGCACGCATAAACAATCGAATCGCCATGCGGCTGCAACGGTTACAACATCGATCGTAGATCAGGTCCGTTATTTCGAAGTCGAAAAGTCTCTTTACAATGATCATACCGAAAAATTTCCTGAGTTTGAAATTACCTGCGATGCTGAATCTAATGCGGGCCGATTCCAATATAATTTCGATAGAGATTGTTTAGTCATTGACGGTGGCTATTACGTAAAACGCAAG
>JAYVHE010000224.1:0-11672 GCA_043771495.1 Bdellovibrio sp.
GTACGAGGCCGATGACGATCCAGTGGCCTTACTAAGAGCCGAATCTAAAACAAAAACGCCATGGATTTTAGAAAAAATTAAAGAACATGGGCTCTTGACGACAACCACCAAAGTTTTGGATGTTGGTTGTGGCGCTGGTTTTTTAAGTAATGAATTAGCTAAAAATCAATTGCAAGTGACGGGAGTCGATTTATCTGAGGAAAGTCTTCGTGTAGCCGGTAAGTACGATATGACCAAATCGGTTTGTTATCATACGGCTGATGCGTATCACTTACCATTTGCTGACGCCAGCTTTGACGTTTTAACCGCGATGGATTTTTTGGAACATGTTGAACGTCCTGCCGACGTCATTAAAGAATTTTCAAGAGTTTTAAAGCCCGGCGGACTTTTTATTTTTCATACTTTTAACCGCAACCCGCTAGCTCATTTGGTTATCATCAAAGTCGTTGAATGGGTCGTTAAAAACACACCAAAGCACATGCACGTGATTGATTTATTCATTAAGCCGCAAGAACTTAGAAATTATTGTGAATTGGCGCAACTTGAACCACGCGATATGGTGGGAATCAAGCCGGTCTTCAGTTCAATTCCACTATCAAATATTTTTACAGGTATTGTTCCGAAGTCATTGAAGTTTGAATTAACCAAAAGTTTGCTTTTGTCTTACATGGGTTACGCCGTTAAGAGTTGATCAATTTAATGATCGAAACCTGGGTAAAACTCAATATCCCAGTCACCACCGCACCATAGCTTTTGCAAATTTGCAGCGGTGATTCCGTGGCGGACAAAATAAAAAGTTTTGTTGGATTTATTAATTGGCATAGTCAGCACGTTTTAGAAATTTAATTTTTTTTAAGTTCAACAATATATTCATAATCAGCAGGGTAACCGAATGATGGCGTTTTATCGCTGATTATTTGATGCAGCCTAAAATTTTCGTCGTCAATTTTAATGATTTCTAAGTGCATCACCTTGCCAGTAATTAAACCTTTGCTTTCATAAATGAAATGACCTGCTGTCGCAGTTAGGGATTCGTTAAAACTCCAGTCGCATTGAGCCGTAGAATGCCCTAAGGTTTCTATAATAGTTTTATCATCAGACAAGATTGTAAATTCCATGCGCATCCAAAGATCCGTTTCGGCGCAGATTAAAAGATTTTCGGGTTCAATTTGTCCGTAACCAAATTCGAATAAGACTAAATTTTTTAAATTAGCGCCATCCTCGACAACGTGATCTGGGCATTTAATGCATTTGGTAACGTCGTATTGCCCTTTCCAAATTGCAAGATCTCCGACAGGTCCGGCTGCAAATGTTAAGGAACTGAAAAGAAAAAGACCTACAAAAATAGATTTCATGATGGCTCCAAAACTTAATTGATATCAGATTATCGATAACATGATATCTGATATCAGGAATAAAAGGCTGTGATTGTGCGTTATGAAAGGGAGCCTCTCAAAAATGGTGCAGCTGACGTCCGAGATGGTCATTTTGATCCGTGGCGGAATTTATAAAATAGAATTTGAATTATAATCTTGCAAAAGTTAGGTATCTACGCTAAAGTGTAGATCGAATGAACGGTGCATTTCAAACAATAGTTTACCAAAGCCAAACAGGGCGGGAACCTTTTAGCGACTGGTTAGATTCCCTCGATCGATCTGTAAAGGGGAAAGTCATTGCACGAATTGACCGTTTGGCTGATGGAAATTTTGGAAACGCCAAGGCTCTTAAAGATGGATTGTTTGAGCTTAAATTTAGGAACCCGGCATTTCGAATTTACTATTCTTTGATCGGAACGCAGTTGATTTTGTTGTTAAGTGGCGGCGACAAATCAAGACAGTCCGATGATATTGAAAAAGCCAAAAATTATTTAACTGATTACAGGAGAAGATATGGGAACAAGAAAAAATAAAAATCAAAAACTCAGATCTTGGTCCGAATTAAAAACAGATCGCTTTAGTAAAGATCCTGAGGAAGCTTTCGAGTATTTAAAAGCAACGCTTGAAGAAAGCGGTGACAATCCTACATTAGTGATGGAAGCGATTCGCAGCGTGACAGAAGCACTGAATCTTCCCATTGAACAAATTGCGAAGAAAGCAAAAAAAACACCGTCTACGATTCACAAGGCATTATCCAAGAATGGAAATCCAACCCTTGAAACTTTGACGGCTGTATTAAAAACTTTAGGCCTTCGTCTTTCAATTGAAAAAGCGAGTTAACGATTTGTGTCCGGTTTGGAAATAAAAAAACAAATGGTGCCCAGTGAGGGAGTCGAACCCCCATGCCTCGCGGCGCTAGGTTCTAAGCCTAGTGTGTCTGCCAATTCCACCAACTGGGCACTCTTAAAGAAATCTTAAAGAATGCGAAAATTACTTCTCGGCAATAAGTTTTTTATAGTCTGTTGATCGCATTAAATTTGCAAGTTCTTTTTCAGAATCCATTTCGATTCTAACCAACCAGCCATCATTATTTGGATCATCGTTTAATGACGAAGGATCATCAACCAATGAGCTATTTACTTCAATCACAGTTCCAGAAACTGGAGCATACAAATCAGAAACTGCTTTTACTGATTCAACAACACCGAATGTTTGGTTCTGTGTAACTTTTTGTCCTTCTTCGGGAAGATCAACGTAAACAACTTCACCGAGTTGATCTTGCGCAAATTCTGTAATTCCTACAGTCACGATATTTTCGTCAACTTGTGCCCATTCGTGGTCTTTTGTGTAGTAAAAATCTTCTGGAATGTGAAAAGCCATTTTTGTCTCCCGTTACTAATAAATTTCTAGTCTTTTAAAAATTAAGTCTTACTCACAAAAGGAGTTTTGCAGACAGAAGCTTTAGTCAATTTCCCACGGATATCAACAAAGATTTCTGACCCTTCTGATGTAAAAGCCAAATCAACATAAGCGATTCCAATCGGTTCATCAAGTGTGATGGAATGAGTGCCGCTGGTTACGACTCCAAGCTTGGCGCCTGCTGCATTTTTAATCTCATAACCTTGGCGAGGAATTCCGCGTTCTTTCATTTTGAAGCCGATCAATTTGCGTTTTAATCCAGCTTCTTTAACGCCAGTGATGATTTTTTTGCCAATAAAGTCCTTAGCCTGGGGTTTCATGGCCCATCCTAAAAGTGCCTCGTACGGATTCGAGTGATCATCGATTTCGTGGCCATACAAAGAGTACTTCATTTCTGTACGAAGCGTATCACGGGCACCTAAGCCCACAGGAACTGGCTTCAGCGGATGATTCATGCAGGCCTGCCATAGATCGACCGTACCAGATGATTGAACAAATACTTCGCAGCCTAGTTCTCCCGTATAACCCGTTGTGGCTACATAAACCAAATGTCCTTTGAAGGTGGCTTTCTTAATTTCATTACGCTTCATCGTCGATGGTTTTACGTCTGGGAAAAGCGCGTCACAAAGTGCTAAGGCATTTGGTCCCTGAATCGCGATCTGACCCCATTGCGAAGACTCGTCGGTAATGTCGGCGCCTTTATTGTTTTTAATAAACCACGCAAAATCTTTATCTTTGTTTGAGGCATTTACACAAACTAAGTAGTCCGCGTTCTTTTCTAAACAGTAAATAAATAAATCATCGACGAGGCCGCCTTCGGCATTTGGCAAAAGTCCGTACTGAGCCTGACCATTATTTAAAAGTGAAACATCGTTGGTCGTTAGCCACTGTAAAGTTTCAAGAGCTTTCGCGCCTTTAACGCGAATTTCACCCATATGGGAAACATCAAACAGTCCAACATTTTCACGCGTGGCTTTGTGTTCTTCTTTTAATCCAATGTATTGCACGGGCATTTGCCAGCCGGCGAATTCCACAATACGACCATTTAATTTTTTGTGTTCATCATAGAGCGGCGTTTTTTGCATAAATCCTCTGGTCTCAAAATTTGAATAGGACTCTATTTTTTAAGACGGATTTCGTTGGAAATCAATTCATAGTCCGATTCAGACTCGGGGAGTTCAAAGAAATCGCCGCGGAAAAGCTCTTCCGGCTTTGAATTTTTGTGCAGCCATGTCAAGAACTCGCGATTTTCCCCACGACAAAGCATTTGGCGAGTTTTGCCCTTTTCTATCAGTTGATCGCCGACAAGGCGAACTTGATTTTTAGCATGTTCGGGCGGTTTTCTTTTTCGGGCCAACAAATACGAAGTCGTGATGGTGTTATTCTTAATTGGTAATTTTTTTTCTAGTTCCCAAAACCAATCTGGCGCATCAACCTTTAAGCGGTCATGACACCAATCTTTTTTAGACTGAGTCAACAGCGGACACTTGCTTTGGTGTAAACAAGGTGCCCAAAGCGAGTAACCACTTTTAATTAAGTGCTCGCGTAATTCCAAAAGCTTGCGTCCATCATCAGAAGTAGCTGGTTCTAAAATCATCAGCGCTTCAAAATCGTCCCAGCCATTAGGTAATGAATTTTTTTCGGTCAGTGAATAACTACAAACCAAAAGCGATTTTGCATAATTAATTTTTGGATCTTTAAAAACTTCAGTGAATTCCGAATTTTTAAAGCCGCTCCACAAATCTGAAAAACGAGTTAAGTGGCGTTTAGAAATATCGACTAATATATTTTTTTTTAGATTCAAGTGCGAATTCAAGGCTAAAGTTGATGTTCCCGGACCTGAACCCCAATCAACAGTCGTGTCTAAATCTGCAAAGAAACCGACGTCAACTCCGCGACGAACGACTAAATCATTTCGTAAATAATTTAAAGGCAGAAAGTAATGCGAGTAGGCCTGATAGCAATACTCTTTGTCCCAGGGTGTTCCAGCGGTGGGCTGATCAATATAAAAATCCGACAGTTGCAGAACATAATCTGCTAATTTTTGTAAAGTGATCTCGGGTTTTTTAAAGATATCGTGCGTAGACATTGTCCGCGCACGTTAGTTGAAATTGTTATTTAATGCAAGCACTCACACAGGCTTGTTTAGCCATCGTGGCCTTGGGAGCTAAACACTCTTTGGTGCCTTTGTGGCGAATAATTCCGTAATCAGCAAAGCTGGGAGTGACCGTCTTTAATGTAAAGGCGGCTTGGCAAGAAGCCTTGGCCATATCTAAAAATAAATCACCCATTTCATCACTTGTTGATAAATAATCTTTAGCTTTGAATTTGTTAATACCGATTCCGTTTTTGCTGGGGCTACTTTGCGCTAAAACAAAATCAAAATTGCTGATGCTGACTTGATTGCATTTAGCTTGTGAGGTGATTTTCTTTAAACCAAACGGATCAGCACCGATGGATTCGATCATCACAACATGACCCTCGATGGCAGCAATATCTCCGGGTTTTATGGTCTCGCCGGATTTAACTGAAATATTATCAAAGCATTTAAATCCCGATGATTTTGCATTAATATATTTGTCTGACTTTTGATTGATGTAGACCGGTTTATTTTCAACACCGGGCGCATATCTTAAGCCGGTTGCGCTGAGCACTGTTCCGACAAAACCTGAACAATCTATTCCAAGAACTGTCGTGCCTGAACCTGAGTTCGTAAAAAAATCAATCGTATTTGAACTCCATCGTGGCTTACCACCGAAATCATAAATCAACGGACTTCCACGAACATTAAAACAGGCGCTTGTACCCGCTGATGAGACTCGAACCCAAGGATGTGTTTCTTTAACTTTAGCTGCACTTGTGATCACTCGTTGTAATCCGCCATTTTCTGGATTTGGCTCAGACAAAATTTTGACACCTTCCACAGGCGGGGTGTTGGCATCGATTGGTGGAACTTCTAGGGCGCGACAGCTTTGATACGCAATCGCAAAAACATTGCTAACACCAATTGAAATTTTTTGTTGAACTGTAGGTTCTGCAGCAGGAGCAGGAGCTTGATCAACAGGATCTGCCGATCGACAGGTTAATTGCATGGCGCGGGATTGCGAATTCAAAAGATTCAATTTGGTTTGTAACTGATTGTTTTGCGCAATCTGTTGTTCATTGGATTGATCTTGTAATTCAAATTCGATTAATGCCTGCAGTAATGTTTCTTTGGTGAGTGAACTTTTTTGGCTGGTCATTTCAACAAGCGTTGAAAAATAATCAACGAATAATGTTTTGTATGTTTCGATATCGTGGGCGCTGTAATTGCTTTGCGAACCGACCAACTGAGTTTCTAAAACAGCTTTAAGTTCCGTAGACATGGCGATCATGTCTGGCAAAGCTTCCTTTTCGCTAACATAATTATAAAGCGAATCAAAAACTTTACTCTGAACATTGTCACAGCCGACGTCTTCAACGGCCTTTTGTGCAGTGAGTGCAGTGTCTAAATTTTTTGGTGCACAGCCCGACAAAAGTATTGTTAAACTTGAAGTCAAAATTGCGAACGTCGGAACAAGTGATCGTGTCCTGCGAGCCATGTTTGGTGCCATGATTAATCCCCTTACGGTTGAATGGGTGGTTCAACGTGTCCGAAATACAACAAAGCATTTTTGTTTTTGCAGATTCAGTGTAACAGTCTCGGATGAAGCCCGCTGTGAATTGATTAAATTGAAAAAAATTCTAGACGAAAGATCTTGTAGTATTGGTGTTTGATCACACAAGTCTTTGGTAGAGGAAAAAATTTCCTACGTCTTAGAATGAGACAGCTGTGAATGAAGTTTTCACTCGCTTACAAAAATTGGAAACGAATTCATTTTAAAATTTCAAACTGCAAAGTGGTGGATTTAACAAACGTATATTCATTCTGAAACCGCTCAGTTGGCCGAGTTCGTGTATTCATGACTGGTAAGGCGGTTATCATGTATAAATCTTTTGTTGTTTCGCTGGCGATTATCATGTTTGTAAATTTTAATTCTTCGCTGGCTTCAGCTGCTGCGGAAGTTAATAAATGTATCGCGCTTTTTTTAGAAACTGAAAATTCACGGGGGCAGTCACCAAGATCGTCTGGCAGGGATTCATCGCAATCTGACCTTTTAACGGGTTCGTTGATCGAACGGCTGATTATCAAATCTAATGAATCTAAATCAAAAACCAACGAAGCCGAGCTTGCTACAAAAATTTTACGATTGGCTGAAGGATTATATATTCGCCACGGCCAACGCATGGATCAACTTCCGAACAATCATCCAAATACAAAGGTCGTTAGAAGCTTACTCAAATTCTATATTGATCAATTAATTCCACTCACTGAAGTCTTTGAAAAAAATCGCACTGAATTAAAGTCGGCACTAGGCAAAGAAACAGCCGACATTATTCAAATGTTTGCTGATGAGCAAGCTCAACTCGTGGACGAAGTTCAACGTCGAATTTCAACAAGCACGATACGTCACACATTGTATTCGACTTCGAATCGTGTGGGAAACTTAGCTGTTATCGAAATTCACGGCGGGCCAACGATTGTGTCAAAGTTAACAAGCATGTACACCCGATACGCCGAAAAGAACGGTTGGAAAGTTAAACAGTTGCATTCTGATGATACCGCTATGACGTTAGAAGTTGATGGTGATCACGCTTTGACACTACTTGCATTAGATAGCGGAAAGCATAGTTTACTTCATAACGATCGTAGCAAGACTTACCAACAGGAAGCGACTGTTCAAATTTACAAACCGGTTGACGAAGCCAGTATTGATCCTGAAACGGTCAAGCGCGACATCGTATTTAAATCAGTTCTAGGGAGCGGCCCTGGCGGCCAAGCCGTGCAAAAAAATGAAACCGCAGTTCGCGCTGTGCACACACCAACCGGTATTCAAATTAAAGTTCAAATTGAAAGATCTCAGGAAGCTAATAAGAAAAAGGCCGTGGCAATTATCTACGGTAAACTAAAAAATTTAGCCGACCAGCAACAGCGTGCCGAACTTAGCGCGGCTAGGACGCAATCAGCAAAAGGCCAATCAGCTCGGCGATCTCCGTACACTCGAGTTTATCATCTTGATGAAAACGCACAGGTGGCAATGAATATGTTCGACGGCAATATTGAAGTTATAATTGGCAACCAATTGTTTAAGGCGCAGGTCGACCAAATTGATAATCTGATTCAGCAGGTGGAAACGGAAAGTTTTTTAAGGGGTCGATAGATTTCGAAAAAAGGGCAAAAAAAATCCACCCTACAAATAAGTCCTATATCTGCAGAGTGGCCGAGGTAGGCTTAAGATATCGTAAGCGCACGGCCATTTGAAATTAAAATAAATTACATTTGTAATACGAATTGGCGTCAAAAATTTCGACAGCCCCTGTTTAATTCAGTTCTATTCGAAATAAACGGCAGCCGAAGCATCTTTGGCCATTTGAAACCCATGACGAATGCGAATTTCATGACCGTCAGTTAATGGCGGAATTTGATGTTCTGAAAACCATGAAACATCTGTGGTTTCAGTGGATTTTTGCGCAAGCCCACCGACAAGTTCACCCAGAAACATGATATGGCAGAACTCATTTTCTATCCAAGGGTAGTTCACATACTCATAGCGATTCGAACTGTAAACTCCGAGTACTCGTTTGATTTTAATTTTAAATCCTGATTCCTCAAAACACTCGCGAATCGCACATTCCGCGGGAGTTTCACCCAAGTCATGGCAACCTCCAGGTAAGGCCCAAAACCCATTATCAGAGCGTTTAATTAATAAGACTTGGTTTTTATCGTTCAAAACAAAGGCGTCGCAGCCTATAAGTGGAGTAATTGGTTTTGGCATGATTATCCTTCATTCACCTGTCGCGCGACAGGCGAAGTTAAAATTTAACTTCGTCCATGCAATTGTAATGGACGCACAAACGATGCAAACACTTATGTTTGGCCGGACATTTTACTTTCGGAACATGAACTCGCACTTGATCGGGTGCCAAACCGCGTGGAGCCCAACGGCGAGGTTGATGCACCTGTATTGGTGAAAAAATCGTATCTAAACTTTTACCAAGGCTCGCCGCAATGTGAGCAACACCCGTTGATGGCGCAATGACTTTTTCGCTGTAGTAAATCACTTCAAGCAGCCGTTCAAAATCCAAACGCCCTTGCAGCCATCGCACTTGAGGATGGTTGGCCCATTGCCGACGAATTTGAGTTAAGCACGGCTCGTCAGATGAAGTACCCGTGATAGCCACCACGTAATTTTCATCGATTAATTCCTGAATTTTTTTATTGTACTGAATTTGTTTCCAATTTAGCGCCGAACCCATCATGCCGGGGTGAACAACGACGTAACGACTTCCTAAATTATATTCAGAAAGCCAGCGTGATGAGCTTGGTTTACGAAACTGAAAAATAATCTCTGAACTTTTTTGGTTGATGGGACCTGTAATTTTAGTCACCAAATCTAAATTGTATTCAAATTCGTGCTGAGTGGATTCCGAACGACTTTGTTTCACGCCATTATTTAAGAACAGCATACAATGCCATTTGCTCAATGGCCCAATTCGGCGGGGCACACCATTCATGTATAATAAATAATTCACCCACCACGGCGATTGAAAACTGACGGCCACATCAAATTTGTTTTCATGCAGTAATCGTTTCAGCAGATTCATTGAAAATCGCGTGCGTGATTTATCAAGCTCTAAATAATTTCTTTTTTTCTCGCCAAGGTCAACGATGGCGCCCATGCCTTTTTGAACAACCCAAGTCACTTCATAGTAACTGGGATCCAAAATCTGATCGACGGGCAGGGTGCAAATCAGATCTCCAATTTTATCAAGGCGAATGAGTAGAATTTTTTTTTTCTGAATCGCCATGAGTTCTCGTTAATTAAAAAAGGTAATACGACAATGTTGCCGTATAAGTCCGAAATTCAATTCTTTGCAGGGTAATGCCTCCGGCTGAATTTTCAGATTTTAATGCCACTAACTCAAATCCCGCATCAATCGAAACTTCCGAATTAAAAAAATATTGATAACCAAATCCAACGCCTACAGCGGGCTGGTATGTTAGCGGTTTTACAACCATGATCTGTTGTACATTTGGTCCGAAAAAAACTCCATGGTCACCAAGTCGATAGGCCACGTATCCGATTAGTTGAGTCAGCACTCCATTTTCGAAATTAAAGAGTTTTTGTGAGGCACCCATAAGGAATAAACCTGTTTTAAAGTTAAAGCTTTCACTGAATGGAAAGGTGTATGTCGCGCCTAACCCCAGAAACGAAGCTGAAGGGCTTTCGTCCGTAAACGAGAACTGATTACCAAAAGTCGTGTCCAAAGTACTATGGATGTTGGTCACATTGTTATACTTCATTGCGATTGCAAATTGTTTTTGGATTGGGCCTGAACTCTCTTTTTGTACTTCTTGCGACAACGCATTTTGCAATGTCAAAAAACCAGATAAAAAACTAAATGCGACTAAGATTCCAATTGTCTTCATGACGACTCCTTAAATTACTGATTATCAGTAGATGTTGCGTAATCTGAAACCGGCGGGCAAGTGCAATAAATATTTTTGTCGCCGTAAGCATTATCAACGCGTCCCACAGGCGGCCAATATTTATTCGTTTTTAACCAAGGCACCGGATACGCCGCTTGCTCACGCGTATACGAATTTTTCCACTCAGTCGCTAGCAATGTTTGCGCTGTATGGGGCGCATTGCGAATCATTTCTGGATGTGTATCAGCTTCTTTACGAATTTGAATCATTGCATCGCAAAAACGATCAAGTTCAGTTTTGCTTTCAGATTCTGTGGGTTCAATCATCAAAGTTCCAATCACCGGCCAAGACATTGTTGGCGAGTGGAATCCATAGTCCATTAAACGTTTTGCAATATCGGTCACGTCGATTTCGTGGGATTTTTTTAATGGACGAATATCAATAATACATTCATGCGCCACAAGGCCTTCTTGGCCTTTGTACACGATCGGGTAATGTGGAGCTAATTTTTTTGCCATGTAATTTGCACTTAAGATACTGGTTAAAGTCGCTTGACGTAACCCATCGTCTCCCATCATGGCAATGTAGCTCCAGCTGATTGGTAAAATACTGGCGCTGCCCCACGGAGCCGACGTCGTCGATGTCACACCCGTTTTTGGACCCGATTCAGGAACAGATTTTAATTGTGGTAAAAACGGCGCTAAGTGAGCACCAACTCCGATGGGACCAACTCCGGGGCCGCCGCCGCCGTGTGGGATCGCAAACGTTTTATGAAGATTCATATGCGATACATCAGGTCCAAATTGTCCCGGACGTGCAAGGCCAACTAGCGCGTTTAAATTGGCGCCATCCATGTAAACTTGGCCGCCAAAACTGTGAATGATTTCGCAAATTTCCTTGATACCTTGTTCAAAAATTCCGTGAGTCGACGGATAAGTCACCATTAACGCGGCTAGATGGTCTTTATATAATTCCGCCTTTTTGCGAAGGTCATCGATGTCAACGTTGCCTTGTTCATCAGCCGCCGTCACAACAACTTCAAAACCCGCCATCACTGCCGACGCTGGATTGGTTCCGTGCGCCGACGAAGGAATTAAACATATTTTTCTGTGCGATTGATTTTTTGATTTAAAGTATTCGCGAATAACAAGCAGTCCAGCGTACTCGCCTTGGGCGCCCGAATTTGGTTGCAATGAAACCGCTGCAAAACCAGTGATGGCACAAAGTTTTTGTTCCAAGTCTTTGATTAATTGCATGTAGCCTTTAGCCTGTGTCAGCGGAGCAAATGGATGCAATTTGTTAACTTCTGGCCACGAAACAGGAATTAATTCAGTGGCGGCATTTAATTTCATTGTACAAGAACCGAG
>JAYVHE010000225.1:0-4122 GCA_043771495.1 Bdellovibrio sp.
TTTTACGATCACTTCCTGCCGTTATTTTGATTCCAGCAGCAATACTTTGAATTTCAGGCAAATCAGTTTGGATCGTCGAATTAGAAACGAGGTCCGCCGGAACAAACTTTCCGTCAGTCACTGGAACTGTTAGAGCTTCTAGGTCATAAATGACTTCGTCTTTTCGTTCGTCGGTCTTTAATATTTTCCAATAAGCTGCAAAGTTTTCGTAATCAATTTTTCTTTTTGTTTTTAAACGTATTTTTGCGCTGGTCTCTTGATGGTCGACCGTCAAATGCGAAATCATTTCCGATGACGATTGCGGCTGTCCTAAATGAATGCGGCTAAAGTACTGCTCAAACGGCAGTGTCCAATAGCGTTCGCCGTTGATTTCCATAAGCATAATCTTTGATTCTACGGACATTCGCGTGTAGCTTACTTTTTCGCTTTTTGTGCCTAAACCGAAAATGGCCTTATAAGTCTTAAATTTGATTTTTTGACCAAATGCCGTTTCTTCTGAAGGCCCTTCCGGAATAATTTTGTATTCTTTTGTTGTTTTGTCGCCAATGTAAAACGTCATCATTTTTTTACCAGTTTGGTTATCAAATTCTTGATCGGTAATATCGTATTCGGCAAAATCACTTAGAACTTCATCTGTATTTAATTTTAATTCTTGGGTTTTGTCTTCGATTATGGCCCCGTCAAACGAAATTCTTTTTACCTTAAGACGATATAGTTCTGACGACACTCGTTCTACACTTGAAAGTGATGTTTGACTCAAAATTGGTTCGCAATTTTTTTCTGTCGTCTCTAAAATATATCTTTGCGAAATACTTAATTGCAATTTTGCACTCGAAATATCAGCAGCGATTTCAAAGTAAAGTGGGTTCGTAGAACCCTTTTCATTCAATCCAATTTTAGTTAATCTTGTGCCTTTGACGTTATTATTCGTGAAGGTCGATTTTTTCGCGTAGAGTAAATAATGAGAGTTCTTTTCGCGAACATTTAAAAAGTCTTTTTGATCGGACCCAGAAGCTGCAGCTAACACTTGGGAAATTTCTGATTTAAAGGCTGGAATATCTTTGAAGGCTGGAGAATTTTTTTCGACCACAACTCGCATTTTTTCTTCGCAGTTAGCGTACTTTGTTTCTAACTGACTGATGTTTTGTTGTTGGTCTATTGGTTTTTGATCTAACGGGGACGATGTTTGGCCCCCAGCAGATTCTTCACTGGTGGTCGGTTTTTTGGGATCTTTTTTCGAGTTTGCTGGACAGGCCGAGATGGCCAAAGCCAACGCCAAAATTCCGATTTTTTTCATCCATAATTTCATAGGGTTCTCCACACAAGCGACTTCATTACAAAATGCGTTCCTAGAAAATAGCGATATGGACGTTTTTACGTGTGATAACAGGGTGTTAACTGTCTGATCGGCCACACATAGGCCCTAGTTTGTCACCCCAGACCTTGATCCTCTTTCAAAGCATCCACTTGCTTCTGTTTGTTCATTTTAGATTTGCCCGAAGGCCAAGGCGTGGTTTCTTATAAAACGACAATTGTGGCTAGCTCAACTGACCTGGCCGGAAAAAATTTCATTTGATCGATCACATCTGATTGATCAATCATTTGGTTAAAGATCTCTGTTTTCCTTGAGATCTTTAACCAATTTTTTAGTTAACGATCCACTTCTTATTTATCTCGTCGATGATATCTAGAAATCTTCACAAAAAAATTCCAATTACCTTACATTTAATGTTGAATCCGAAAAAATTTTCATGCTAACTACAAATTAATGATCATGGAAACTAACTACATCCCTTCGCTTATTATTCTATCAATTTTGGTAGCGATTTTAGCGTCCTATGTTTCGCTGAGCCTGGCGTATAATGTGTCAAGCACTGTCGGAAAAGTCCGGCGGTGGTGGCTCTTCGGCGGCGCGCTGGCGATGGGCATTGGTATTTGGAGCATGCATTTTGTAGGAATGCTGGCTGTAGAAATGCCTGGAATGGAAATGGCCTATGATATTCCGTTAATGCTATTTTCAATTGCGGTGGCTGTTTTTGGAAGTTGGCTTGCGCTTTTTGTTGTTAGTCGACCCTTAGTTCGGGTGGGCTCTTTTGTTGCCGGTGGCGTGGCTATGGCCCTAGCGATTACGGGCATGCATTACATCGGCATGTATTCGATGCGAATGGCCGCGCGTATCGAATGGAATACAACTTTTATTTTGTTATCAATTGCGATTGCATTAGTCGCGTCTTATTGGGCTCTGACTATTTTAATTCGCTTTCGAGAGCAGCAAGAACGCATATTTATTTTAATACTGGCAAGTATTCTAATGGGGACTGCGATTGCGGGAATGCATTATACTGGTATGGCCGCAGCCACGTTTATTGCAGATGAATCAGTTTATATTCACGACACTAATTTAGTTGTTACCAATGGTTTGATGTGGGCGGTCTGCAGCGCCGCAGTCGTTATCTTATTAGGTGCTTTGGGATCTTCTATTTTGCAACGTGTTTTGTTATTTAATCGTCGGCAAAGCGAAGAAGACTTAGGTAATAGCGAAAAGAAATTTCGAGTTATGGTTGATGCCGTCAAGGACTACGCCATTTTTTTATTGAATCCGCAGGGATTCATTACAACGTGGAATGTTGGCGGCAAAAAAATTACGGGTTACACCGCTGCTGAAGTTATTGGAAAACATATTTCGACATTCTACACAGAGCAAGATGTCTTAAATCATACTGCCGAATTTGAATTGGTTACTGCGGCCGAAAAAGGCCACTTTGAGGGCGAATCCATCCGTCTTCGCAAAGATGGAACAAAATTCTGGGGTAACATCGTCGTTAACCCGCTTTATAATAAAAATGGTCGTCTTGCTGGGTTTGCCAAAGTCTTGCGTGATGTTACGGAAATTAAAGCGGCCGAGGCCCGCTCAAAGAGTCTTAACGAAGAACTTGAACGTCGAGTCGCAGAACGAACTCTAGCCCTACAAGCCAGCGAAACTCAACTGCGAACAATCAGTAATGCTATTCCAATTTTAGTTGCTCAAGTCGATCGCTCCGAGAAAATGCTTTTTGCGAATGATTCATTCTGCGATTGGTTTGAATGCAATCCAAGTCAAATTTCGAATTATAGTTTTGCAGATTTAATCGGGGTTGTTAAGTATCCTGCAAATAAAATTTATATTGATCGTGTACTCGCTGGCGAAACCGTGACTTACCAGCGAGACTCTCGCAGCAAAGGTCGCCAAACTATTTTAGATATTACCTTCGTCCCCGAATTAGATGCCGAAAGAACTGTAAAGGGTTTCATCATCGTCGCCATGGATGTAAAAAAATATAAAGAAATTGAAACTGAATTAAAAACTGCAAAAGAGGCTGCCGAAGTCGCCAATGAAACTAAAAGTGCGTTTTTGGCAAACATGAGTCACGAAATTCGCACGCCACTTGGAGCTATCATTGGTTTTTCGGAACTTATTTTAAGTGATGAAGTTTCACAATCTGAAAAAATTAATCATATTGAAGTTATAAAACGAAATGGCAAACAATTGTCGACCATCATCAATGATATTTTAGATTTGTCAAAAGTTGAAGCCGGAAAATTAGAGTTTGAAAAATCCAACGTGCACGTTCGCGATCTGCTTGATGAGTTAGGCGTCCTTTTAAATTTAGAGGCCGCTGGCAAAGGAATTCAATTGGTCATTTCCGCTGAAGGGCCAATTCCAGATACAATCAAAACGGATTCAACCCGCCTGCGACAAATTTTATTTAACATCATTGGTAATGCCATAAAATTTACTGAAAAAGGCCAGGTCGATGTGGTTTTAAAACTTTGGCCGCCAGATCAAACGAAAATGGCATTCTATATTAAAGACACAGGCACAGGAATTACTCCGGAACAAGCAACGCGATTATTTTCGCCGTTTACCCAAGCCGACGTTAAGACCACTCGAAAATTTGGCGGCACGGGCTTAGGCTTGGTGCTTTCAAAAAAATTGGCCAAAGCATTAGGTGGCGATGCCATTTTGTTTGAGAGCACTTTGGGAAGAGGGAGCGTGTTTTTGGTAACGATCGCTCACGGATTATCGCAGACAACGGTTTTCGAAGGAACTGAACGACATCAATGGTTGCCAACAAAGCCGTT
>JAYVHE010000226.1:0-26614 GCA_043771495.1 Bdellovibrio sp.
TTCTATCGACGACAGCAAAACTTTCGTCTAGTTTTGAAACACATGTTCCAGCGTCACTTTTTGGCACATTCTCGGTAACATTATTTTCCGGTAAACGCGCGCGGCCTTCATCCTGTGGCGAAATTTTCAAATCACATAAATTATATCCATTTTTTTCTAATATTGCGGCCGCTTGTTTTAAATGACGACGCGAAATATTTGGTGAGCGTGATAAAATCCAAGCGTAATCGTGAGTCGGGTGACCAACAACGGCCCAACGATAATTTTTATCAAGACCAATGATCCAATAATCACCACCGGCCGCAAAAATCCAATCGCCAAGTTTTACAAACGTGACTTCGAGTTGGGCTTTTGATTTGACGGGAACCACGCGCGCACGGCCTTCGACCACAACGGTTGTTCCGTCAGTCTGATCACACGAGTTCAGGACTACGATATAGTCCGTTTCGGCTTCGATTTCATAATCTGCCGTCGTGTTTTTGTAACAATCTTTTTGAAAACTTTGTGGAATCGCCGCGACTTCAAACCAGCGACCTAAATATTTTTGCAAATCAACCGAGGCCACGGTTTTAGGCATGGGAGCGAGTTGCTGTGCCGAAGCCGTGTAAGTGATCGCAGTTACAAACGAAGAGCAAAATAAAAGTTTAACAATTAAGCTTTTCATAAAAATTCCTTCACGTTTTAAAGAGCCCTCTAACTAAATTAAACATCTAACAAAAACAAGTTAAAGTTTTGTTAAAATAAATACTTAACATATTGTCATGAAGGAAAGATCTCAGCGATACGAAATTTTAACTACATCTTGGTTGTCAGTTGGAACAAGCCTACATCTTGTTCGTTGACTCAAAAATTTTGTCGGCGGATTTGGCGATGAAGCCTTGGTAGAGTTGTCCGTCAGCTTTTGGATACCGTCGCGCAAATTCGTAGTAACACCCTGGAATTTTATAAACACCGTCGGCAAATTGGTTTTGGACGTCTTCGGCCATTGTTGAACTTTGCTCTAGTAATTCGCTCGGAGTGCCTTTAATTTTTCCGCCTGAGGCATTTAATTTAAATCCACGTTCTTCTAAGAAGTGATTCATTTGCTCAACTGATTTTAAAGTTTTTAAATGATTAACACTGACCGTAAAATGATTCGGTCGAAATCCGTAGGCATAAACCCATGAAGCGTATTCGCTTTCTTGAGCTAATTTTTCAAACGTTGAATAATGGGCATTCCATGGACGACCCGAAAAAACAAAATTTTCATTTTTAATATCGGCAGGTTTTAGGGACTGTAAACACAATTGAAATGTTTCCTGAACAAACGAAGATGTTTTTTCTAGTTCTAATTCAGAAATAAAAATTTTAGGTTGCGTTGGATCTTCGTGTTCGTAGTGTTTTGCGTACAATTTTTTTTCTTTGAAAAAATATTCACCACAATCTTTATAGCCGTGCTTTTCAAAGTGCTGTGCTAAAGATTGAATTCCTAACATCGGGTGATTCACAGTTCGAAGGGCGATGTGATCGTTAATCACGTTCTCACCCAAGTGGGTTAATGTTTGGTAAATTTTGGCGGCTTGGGAATTAAAAGCGCAGTAATCCTTCCACATTTTTTCTAAATATGAAGTGAGTGCTGAAGAGGCTTTTGCGCTTGTATTTGTTATAGACATAAAAACTTCCTTTAACTGAGGTGGATGCCAATCAATGTACCTGAAATTTTTTCAAATCTCATGAACAAAAATAACGCTATTACGATTTGATAAAAAACTAGGCAATGATGCGCCATTTCATTGACAGTTTTTACCGGTCGATATTGGATGTCGGATGTCTAAAAATCTAATCTTATCACTCGTTGTATTTTACGTAACTCAACCGGTTTTAGTGATGGCTCAATTCGCTGTGAGTGCCTCGGCTATCAGCTCGGTCTTAATTAATTCAGCCGAAGAAAACCAACAGGATCGTTTAAAAATCAAGTTCAGTGCGGTCTCGCAATCGGCTGCGGACAGCGCTTTGGGGCTAAAAACCGATGATCAAACTAATTTTAAAATGGCGATCAATGCCGGGCAGACAAACCCATTAGGCGAAGATTCCGCGTCGAAACTTACGTTGAGATTGCAGTCATTAAATTCTGACGGCGATTTGATGTTAGCCATTCCAGAAGGTTATGTTGAATGGGGTACAGCTTTAAGAACAACGATTGGGCGTAAGGTCACAACGTTCAGTGAGGTTGATCGCGCTTTAGATATGGGCGTAATTAATCCCGTGTTAACTGTTGATCAAATTCGCGCCGAACAACAAGGTATTATGGGCGCACATTTCCAGCAAAGTTGGAATGAGTTTTCAATGCAGTTTTCAGCAATGGGATTGTATTTGCCAAACCAAGCTCCCGGCGTGCGCGAAGACGGCGGCCGGTTAGTGGCTGCAAATCGGTGGGCGTCGACCCCTCCAGAAAAACTAAAATTTAATAATGAACTTAAAGACATCAATTATAAAATCCTTGATATCGATTACGCTAAAATCATAAATCACCAAGGTTTTGTGGCGGGACTTGGTTGGCAGTTTCAACAGTCCGCCGTAAAAGCCAGTTACGGACGATTGCCGTTGAACGACGTTGTTATCCAACGCGAGATCTTTGCCGATTTAGAAGTTCGTCCACAGGTTTTATTATCGCCAGTCGTGACCTATCAAGATGTATTTACGGCGGATTTTACATTTGAAACTGGGCCGGTATTAACGACGATTGGTCTGGTTCAATCCAATCCCGATAATCAAGCGGCTCCGGGGAAATTAGAAACTCAAAAAATTTCGGCATCTACAACCTATGCTATAGTTGCGGAATATCCATTGCATCAAGAAGAGAGTTTTATTCGATCATTGTCTTTAGCCGCAGCAGAAACTCGCGGTGGCGAAATCGAAGACATAAACAGCACTGGCGGAAAATCAGATTTTATTTTAACACCGCAGCGCTTTAAATTTAATAAACCTGTTCAGCTCAAAGCGATGGTCAGTTTATGGGAAGGTCGCGTTCAAAAAGTGTTTGCGGATATAAAATTTATTTATGACCGTGAGCAGCAAGGCAGTCTATTGGATACTGAAATAAATTATCACACGGCTTTAGCTGGCTTAGTGTTAGAGGCAGGGGTAACTGTTGTTGGGGTCAGTGAAGAAAATAGCGATGATAAACGATTTTTATTTCAATCACAGGTTAACGATCGCGTGTATGGTGGGATAAGTTATGAATTTTAATTTTATATCGAATTTGAATTTAAAGTCTTTAGTTCTAGCCGCTTTAATTCCGCTATTTGGTTGTGGATTAAAATTTGGCGAAAAAGTTAAATCGACCGAGGTCGTCGAATTTAAAAGCGGTTCGTGCTTATCGGAATCCAACAAAATCACTAAAAGTTTTTTTAAAGGTGAAGCTGCCGAATACAAAGTCGGCGAGGCCGTCGATTGTTATTCTCGAGTTATCGAAACTTTTCGGGACAACGTTCGCGGCGAAAAAAGCAATGAATTTTCACCTGAAGAAATTCGAACTTTTTTAAGAAACAATTTTTTGAAAGATTCCGAATTTGACTTAACAACTGAACTTGTTCAAGAATTAATGAAGCTTAAAGTCGTGATTGCGGGCGGATCGCGTTTTCGAGTGACCCACGATGAATTGTCGACGTTATCGATGGCGCTTCTTGAAGCCAAAGCAGACATCGTTGCCTTTAACCCGGTGATGCCGATAGTTGTAGGATGGGATAATATAGATTCATATTCCGTATTAGCTGAGAACGCGCGCCTACAAGCCGAATTCACCGTCAAGGGGCAGATCTTTACCGATAATCTAGTCAAGCTTGCTAAAATTTTTAAATTTTCCCATTTAAATTATCAGGTTGATGAACTTTACGAATTAGTTTTACAGGTCTTAAAATCCAATCACTCTGAAGCAAAAACCATCGAACAATTTCAGGACTTGAAACCTTTATTCGTCACAGTTTCAAAAGCACTGATTGATGATCGACAGATTTTAGATGCTTCAAGCTGGCCAAAATTATTGAAAGCGCTAGGTAGCGGATACATGGCTTACCGTCGTTACGATTTACTTGTCAAAGGCTCAGAGACTGAAAATTTAGGACTTGATGAATTAACGATGGAGCGCATTGTTGCTGATTTGCAACCCACGCTAGCGGTTTTGCTTTTGGAAAAACCGTCACATAAAATCACTGGTTCTGAAATTCGAGATTTACTCACTCAGAGTAAAATTGTTTTTACCGAAAAATTTATGGATAAACCCGATCTTGCAAAATGGATTCAAAAAATCTTAGATTTAAATTCTTACAATCAGTTAATGGCTTTATTGTGGTCACATATTTTAAACGAGCCTGTTCAACGTTTGCGCGGCGAATCTACCAATGAATTAGATATCGTTGCCGTTTCGACTATTGCCAATGAGCTGGCGTATTTGTTCCGCTCCCAGTCGCACGTGCTACGCATGTTTGAAACGTTTAGACTGCAAGGTCAGTCAGCCACTCGCAGTGAAATTATGGCCTATTTACAAAACATCATCGATCATCACAATGAAGCGCAGTTTGATGTCAGTGATTATCGATTCGCCCTTGAACAAATTCAGATGTTTAATTCACCAGGGATTTTTGCTTTTGACGAAAATAATTTTTTAAAAATATTTGATGAATCGAATTTGTCTCCGGATTCGGTCTATGCAGTCACCGACATCGAAAAATCGAATTACTCTCGCGCTGGAGCTCGCTTATCAATACACGCTTTTTCGCGTGACCTTGAGTCGGCATTATTTATTAAAGTTGCGGCAAAACAGGATGTCTATGATGGCTGGGAACTAGCACGTCCGATCGTGGTTGAGCTTGATTTTATTCAACCAGATAATTTAACGTTTATCTCATCACGGTTTCGTGAAGCAGATTTATTTATTTCGAGCTCTAACGGCGATGATATTGCACAGTTTGCAGAAATTCACGATATTATTTTACATATCTACTCTGGAAAAAATCGTTCGGATGTTTTACGCATTGATCTTGTTAATAAGATTTTACCGGGAACTGATCCAGAATCGTATAAACCTAAAGACACGATTTCCGAAATTCCGCTGATTGATTTCTACGTCACGGCCCTTAACGGTTTTCAAGCGATACCAAAGTATCAGGAGCTTGTAACAACTCAACCTGCAAAAATGCCACTGTTTGCATTGAGTTTATTAAAAGCAGTCGGGCACGTCGAAACGCCAGAAAAATTAGTTAAATTTGAAGATGTGGATCTTTATCCACACGTGGCTCAGTATATTGAAATGCTTTTCTTTAAATTTGATACGAATCGGGACGGTATTTTAGATAAGTTTGAAGGTGCTAATGCTTATCCGACGTACGAAAAAACGGTTGTGGAAGTCTTAGAAAAATTAGGCGTTGGATCTGTTTTTCAACCCGAGCGGCGTTTGCCGATTTTTCTTTATTTGTTAAAAATGGGTCGCTTTTACAAGGGTAAAGAGGAATTCAAAGAATTTACTAAATTTATCAATGATCAGCGCGACTTCGCAACCACCGACAAATGGGAAATTAGTTCTAACCGCATCGTCTTGGGTAACTTATTTAATTTCTTGGCCGACAATTTAAATAAGGTCAAAGACGAGATCCGAAAGCCTTAAAATGGTGCCAGGCTACTTTTCCGGACACGATGCGTCCGGAAAAGTAGCATGGCACCCGTTGAAAAATTAGTTTGGTTCTTTTAGGCCTTGGTAAGTGTCTAAAACTTTTTGCTGCTTGTCTGATTCCGCAGTCCAACGTTTAACTTCGAGTTCGTAACCTTTTTTCTTATTGCCCCAAGTGCGTTCTTCCGTGGCGATCGTGCGTAAGTTTTCGATCACTTGGCCTTCTTGAGTGCGCAGTTCTGCTTCGCGGTCTTTCCAAGCTTTTTTCTCGGTTTGGTTAACTAAAAGTTGGTTTTGGTAATCGGCAATGTTTTGGTTTCTTTTTTCGATGTTGCCTTTAATTTGATTTGTTAACGCTTCCAATTGCAGTAATTGTTTTTGTTCAATTTCGATTTTTTGCTTTTCTTGCGTGACTAAAGCAGTGATATCGCGCTCTTGTAAGATCACTTGTTTCAAAGAACCATTGTTCGAAAGAATTTCTTTAGTTACAGAATCTTTAACTTTCATGACGTCAGTTTTGGCTTTTGTGATTTCGCTCATATTGCCATTGACCGTCGTCAGATTTTTTTCATATTCCTTCTGATTGAGCTTGGAGTTTTTAACATTATTGCCAATGCGGTCTAATCCTTCTTGGGTCGAATAAGTTTCAGCAAATGCCGAGATCGCAAAAGTCATGGTAGCCAGTAGCGTAATCATTATTTTATTTTTCATATCTAATCCTTTTAAAAAGTTTTTAAAATTAGTTATTTAAATTTTTAGCCAAGCCTTCTTCGGCCGGGCAGACGTTTTTCAAAGACGAACGATAATGTCCGATTTCGTCTTCCCAAACTTCGCCTTTGTGTTTCCATTTGTAACTATTGTCTTCTTCAGGTGCTAACGTCGCTGAGGTTTTATTTTGGTTAACTTCACCGCCGGCCATTTGGAAGCGGATGTGGTCACCGGCACCAGAATAGATTTCATACGCTAAAACTTCTTTTTGATCGATCAAGTTATCTAACGATGAGGTAAATAGTTGATAGCGACTTTGTAAGTTTTTGGCAGCCCTTGTGCGTAAATTCGTTTCTTCAGTTTCTAAACGAGCGACAGCTTTTTCACGCATTTTTTTGATTCCGTCTTTGGCCCGGCTGTAAATAAGATGCTCAACTGCCAAGGCTAAGAAACGTCTTTCCATTAAGGCTGTGTCTTCAGATTGCTCACGTTTAGAAGCTGAAAAGTCATTTTTTGCCTTCAACATATCTAAACGAGCCGAGCGTTCTTTGCGGATTAAGTCGATCGTGATTTGGTTAAATCGCGAATTTTCGTCTTCGTAATTGTTAATCTGTTTTTGTACAGACATATAATTAGGATGACGGGCTAGTTCCACAATAAATGAACGTGGTACGCCTTCGATTTCAGTTAATTCACTATTTTTGATCCAGGTTTTTACAAGGTCATAGTATTTTAGCGGATCTTTGGTTTTGGTCTGGAAATCCATTAATTTTGTGTGAACAGTTTGGTATTTTTTCTTTAAGTCATTGATGACAGACATACTGTCCCCGTACTGACAAAGATTTAAATATCCCACGGTACGAACTATGTAAGTATCCGGAGCATAGGCTTTCTTAAAAAAGTCCGAATGCAAACTAAACATATTTCCGGCCGCACCTTCGTTATCGCCCGCTAAAACTTGTGTCCAAGCTTGCTCAACCATACCTTGCAGCCATTGGCCACTTGATTTATCAACCGCCAAATAAAATTTATAGGCTGTTTTGTAATCGCCTTTTTGAAAGTACATGCGAGCCAAAGTCAGTGCCGATAGATTTCTAACTTGATCTTTTTTATCGTCTTGCAACTGGGGCCAGATCATTTCTAAATCTGAAATCGCAGCGTCAACTTGGCCTTGACGATAATTAAAGATGGCTTTAAGCAAAATAGATTCTTTAAATTCCGGAGCCGACATTGGAATTTCCAACAGCGCGGCTTCAAAAGCTCCAAGGTTACCTTTTTCAGAATAATACTTAGCTTTTTTCAACGAGTATTTTGAAGTGCTCGTCGTTTCTAAATCGAAAACTTCCACAAACGGCTCAATCAAACCAATGTCTGAAATTTCTAAGTATTCAATATTTTTAATTAAGCTTTTTACGGCTTTAACTTTAAGTTCGGTGTTTTTAGATTCTTGGGCTACCGTTAACATTTTTTGGCGGAACTCAGACCACAATTTTTGACCTAAAGCCGTTTCAGCGTAGTGAAATGTCGCTTGGTCTTTAAATTCAGGGTTCTCCATAAGCTCAACGAATAAAGCCATGGCTAGATCATATTTTTTCTTATGTTCTAAGAAAATCAAGGCTTGCAGCATTTTAAATTCTTCGGTTTTGATTTCAGTTAATACTGTAGCTTGTGCTTCAGCTGGGGTTAAATTTGGTTGAGTGAGCGGTGCCAGAGGCATTGGCATTTGAACGCTGCCAACTTTGTCCGGTGAAGTTATCACTTTTGCCATGGCATCCACAGGAAACGGCTTAAAATTTTCTGATAAATCAATTGTTAACGGTGAGGCGTTGTTTTTGATAGGTGCTAAATGCAAAGACTTACCTTTAGGTAAGATAATCGCAAATGAATCCGCAACAATGGCCGGCTCTTGACCGATGTCTAAACTTGGAATTGTTTTAACCTTTACAACTTGGTCGCCGCGACGTTCGACTAAATCAAATACGGGAACGCCGCTCTGGCGAAATTTTAATTCGGCAGACGGGGAGCGCCCTGGTGTTTTAGTTTTAAGGGCAGTGGGTGTGGCTACTTTTGGAGTGTAATCTGAATAGATTTGTCCAACGGCATCATTGAGTAGCAATGAAAGACCAATAAAAATCAGCATCGCAAACTTTGTGATCAAATTTTTATTACTCATTTGTTTTCATTTTTACTTCATCCTTTTTTGAAAAGTGGACTTTAATAATTTTCACTCTATATACCTCAGGCTTAGTTTGTAAACAGGGTTAAACCGAATGTTATTGTTGTGTCGTTAACTGATTTTGTTTCTTCAAGTCGTGCCGATTCCGGCTGACCTGTTCCGATTTCGTATTGGGTAATCTTTTGTGAGTTAAAGGTATTTTTGATATCTAAACGAAATGCAAAGTTTTTATTAATAAAAAGCTGTTGCATAACTCCGATTTCAAAATGAGGAGTCGATTTTTTTCGTTTTTCTTCATAAAGTTTATTACCACCATTGTCTTTAACCATGGCGATCTGGCTGTAACTTGTCGTTCCGACGCCAGCAGTAAATCCCATATCAAAATACAAAATCGAAATATTCATAAAAGCCATTTTTGCATAAAACGGTGTATAGGTGACTGAGAATGCCGTCGCGCTATCAATTAAATTATAATTTGGAGAAATTCCAGCATTCGCAATACTGTTGATGCGAGCCACGTTTTCATTTTTTTCTGACTTATAAGATAAATGACTGAGCTCTAAACCAAAATCTTCGTTTAAGTAATAACCCAGCAACACGCCCGTGGCGCGACCAGTAGCAAATGGGTCATTAATTAACGGCCCATAAACTCCTGACAAATATAGTTTTCCAGCTTTAGAAAAAGTACGATTTTGGATAACACCATAGTCGTCATCTTTGGCTGACCAATATTTATCTTCTAACTTTTTTAAATCCACCTTGTCAGAGCCACGTTGTGCAGGCGCAGGGGCTGATGCCGACGCCGGTGGGTTCGCTTTATCGTCTTGAGCATACGTGCTAGATGTGGCGATAATTACCGCGATAACCATATACTGCTTAATCATGTTGAGTGTTCGCATAATATCTCCTGTTGGATCAGCCGGTAGGCTGACCACTTTTTAATTCAGCCGGTAGGCTGACCACTAATTAGTACTCTTAAATAAGAACGGGTAGGTGACCATCACCTTAGTTCCGCCCTTTGGTTCTGGAAATTTCCATTTTGCAATTTTGTTTAAAATACAGCCCTCGACCGGTGCACTTTTTAGCGTTGAGTCACCAATAGTTTGGGTCTCGACTTGTCCTGTGGAAGCAATTGTAAATTTAACCGCAACTTTTCCATAGAGTTCTGGGTTGGCAGATAATTGACGTTCGTAACAATATAAAATCTGACCCAGCTGTGTTTTAATATACTGTGCGATCACTTCGCGATCTAACCCGCCATCAACTTCAGATTCTTCTTCGATTAGACCAACTCCACCGGATCCGGTTTTACCAGCTCCAAGACCGTTTGATAATCCAGCCGAGCCTTTACCACCCGCGATACCTTGAGTCGACACACCTTGTCCGCTTCCGACAGTTTCGCCAGTCCAATTCCGACCAGAGGATTCAACATTGCCGACCGCGGCCATGGCTTTGCCACTTGGTCCTTCGCCAGCTTTCATTCCACGAGTTGCCACTAAAACATTATCTGTTCGAGCATCCGTCGCAGACACTTTTCCAATCAGCTGAGAAATACGGGCACCAACGGCACCTTTAATTAGAGCACTGACTCTATTGCCTGCTGGAGGAGGAGTATCAGTATTATTTGGATTAGCACTTGCTGCAGGGGCAGCTTGTGCGATCTTTGGCGCAGATTCGCTTTGTTTCTTTTTAATCTGTTCCAATTTTTTAGGATCTAATTTCATGACAATGTTGGAAGAGGGACGAATTTCCTCAGCTACGATTTCTTTTTTCGGAGTCAATACACCGACACTTGTAATCAAGGCAAAAAATCCTAAAACACAAAAAACCAAAATGCGGTTTTCTTTACCCATTTCGTCTTTACTAGTATATTTTTGCAGACTTGAAAGATCATTCGTATTAATTGTTTTAGACTTGAAGGTATAGTTTTCAAAAGTTTGAGTTTGCCATTCGTCCGATAACTTAAAATTGATCTTTTTCAAATCACCGTTAATTAAATATGAAAATTGATGATTTAACGGTTGGACTTCGGTTTTTAAAAGTTGACCACTGTTTGTTACTAATAAAATCTTTAATTTTTCTTGTCCTTGGCTTTGAAAGTTATCCAAAGAGGTCTGGATGAACGGTTGAATTTCTAGAACAGAGAATTCTAATTTTGAAGTTTGTAAATCAATGACAGAGTTATTGGTAATTAAAGTATCTGGAGCATCGTTTTTAGGATCAAACTGGATAAAGTGCCATTCGTTATTATGATGCTCAATGGCCGCTTGATAAGTGCCATGTGAACTATCAATTGAAACAATCGTAGCTTTTCGAGATAAACCAAAAGTATGCAATGATTGGCTTGAATCCAACTTCCACACTTTTGAGCGACCATCTTGCGTCGTTTGTTTTAACTTTAAAATACCCATTTTCTCTCCAACTTTAAATATCTATTATAATAGGACTAATCTATGTAGAGCGCTGTTTCACGAATGCGCTGGTCTAAATCTTTTTGCACGTCATGCAGTGGGATAAATTTAATACCGCGCTTTTGCACTAAGTAGGCGCCATCGGGATTTCGGATTGTTCCTTTTAAATTCATTTCCGAGAAATTAACTTCTTGGACTTGACGAGTTTTTTTCGTTTTTGCGAAAACAGAAAAAGAAAATAAGATGCAAATGATTGCAATCAAACATAGTGGTATTAAATTTTTCATTGTCGACGTTCAACATTTTTTACTCGGCCCTTCTGTGCCGAATTAAATTTCTACAATTTTAGATTCATACACCTAAAAAATCCTGCTAATTATTCGTCGCCTACGGGCGACTCAACTTTTGAAATTTGCGTATCAGCAGGTTTTACTTTTAAAAAACTAATTTTCTTCTTAATCCATTCCTTTTGTTCTAAGTTATTACTTTTACTTAGAGCTTTTTCATAAATTGGCAGCGCGGCCTCTTTATTAAATTCAAACTGTTCAAAAATTCGAGCCAATTGTAAATGCATATCAACGTAGCTGTCGCCTTTACCAGTTCGAGCACTAATTAGCTTTTCGGCCAAAAGTCGTGCTCCCTTTAAATCGCCTTTTTGTGCATAACTTTCGACATAGAGCTCATCAATATTATAATTATACAGTTCTTCGGTGCTAAAGCGTGAGAATTCCTCGATGGCGGTTAAATAATCTCTGTCTGAGAACGCTTTCAAGCCTGACAAAAGGGTCATTTCTGGAGAGTTCTTTTTAATGTCGATGATTTTTTCAAACAGCGGAAGTGCACTGTCAAAACCGTCTACAGAATAACTGACTTTCGCCAACTGATAAGTAACGACCGAATTTTCCGGTTGGATGGCTAGAGACTTGTTGAACATCCACATGGCTTTGTCATATTCATTTTTCTGATCAGCAATTAATCCTAAATAAAATAATCCCGTGGCACGGCGATCTTTTGTTTGAGTTAACTGCAGCGCCATTTTTTCGGCGTCAAAAAAACGTTTCGTTTGGATACAGCCAGCAAATGAAGAGGCCGTAACGTCAGTTGGTTTACACGCTGTAACAGTCGCAGGTAGTCGCGAAGACGTACTTGTTAAATTTAGATCTGACGGGTAGTACGATTTAAATAATGCAGCCGATGGGTATCTTAGGTGTGGTTCTACTGTTTTTTCGGCGCTGAATTCAGTCCAGTTTATTTCCTCAGACTCTGTTGCCGACAGCTGAGTTAACTTTCTTAGCTTTGCAATATTTTCGGTTTTCTTTGTTGTGAACGGCTCAGTCAGTTTAACAAGTTCTTCGCGAAGCGATTGTTGGTCGGCTGTCGACAATGTTTCAGGGATTGGCATAGTAGACACAGCTTCAATGAAGTGAGTGTATAGGCGATCAATACCCTGTAGAGCCTGAGCTTGAACTTTTGAATCTTTAGTCATTTTAACTGTGGTTGAAAACGCTGTAAATGCTTTATCGAGTTTTTCAGTTTTTAAACCAAGAACCAAAGCAAAGCGCGATTCCTTAGCTTTAAGACTTTGTTTTACGAATTCACGTTCTAGAATCTGAGACTGAATCAAACGGGCTTCGGCACGAATATCTGAATCCACATCACGTGAATTGATTTTTAGCGACAAATTAAAGGCTTCTGATATTTTACCATCGTCAAGGAAGGTACGGGCGCGATCAATCAGGATTTTTGTTGCGTAGGGCTCAATGTTTTCTTGCAAAATTTGATTTTCAATTGAAGCCAGTTCGGCGCCGCTTTTATTATCATTAAAGGTGTTGATCATTTTAGCTAATAACTTTGTTTTCTTTTCTTTATTAGATTTTTCAAAAAGAGCCTTGTAGCAACCACGTGCTTCTGGCAATTGCGAATTAACGTGCAATAAGTCACACGATGTTTCTAAATGTTCTAAACCCTTGGCAGGCTCTAATCGCGCTAGCTCACGAGTGGTCACAATGGCTTTTGCAATATTTCCAGAATCAACATAGCTTTTTAAAGCTTCTTTGATTGAATCCGCATTGCGTTTGTCATCAGTATACTTTTTTGAGTAATCAATACTAAGATCAGCACCCATTACGTCAAAACCATTTGAATAAGCCAGAGAAATTGATTGCCAAGAAGCATCCTGCGAAAGCTTACTGTTCTTAAATCTTTCAGTGAATTCGCGTAACATTTGGATTTTCTTTTCAGCATCCATGTTTTCTGATTGTTTCTGAATATCTGAGTAGCTAGACTCTTCGACAATTTGATTTAACTCAAGTTTTCGTTTGTCATCTTCAGTCGATTTTAAGAATTCCATCGCCATGGTTTTAATTTTTGGAAAATCTTTTTTCAAATTGTAGATATCTAAAATGATATCTTGGGCTTTAACTTTTAAGTCTAAATTTTTTGTTTTGTTAGTGAATGGCGTTAATTGTGTTAAGGCCGAATCTAGTTCCTGTTCTTTATAAGCTAAAAAACCTAACTTAAAAGTCAGCTGATCAGCGTGCTCGCCGGTTGGGTATTCGGTCACGTAACGGGTTGCTAATGCTTTTTGTTTTTGAACTAATAAAGGGTCGGTAGAATCTTTATTTTGCTCAATGAGCTTTTCAGTGCAAAATAACGACGCATAAAGTGAATCATGCTTTCTGGTTTTGTCTAAGTCTTTGTGCAATGAAACTGTTTCATAATTCTTTTGCGCTTCAGTGAATTTTCCTTGTTGAAATAGTAATTCTGCGTAGGCATACCGTGAAACCGAATCCGGAACCACGGGATTTTCTAAACCCAACAAGATTTCGAAAGCTTTTTCAGTTAAATTAGAAAATTCAACATTGGTTTTATTTTTAAGCCAGATTTCCCACCATTTTTTAGAAATATCTAAACTGACACGACGGAATTCGGCTGGGCAGTTCTCTGTCGTATTAATACGGCAAAACTCCGCCATCTTTTTTAAGTCTTCGATAACCAGCGGACGATTTTTTAAAGTTTCATTCGTTTCAATTAATTTTACATAAATTGCAGGCGTGTACTTATTATCTGTGTTTTTTTCAATAAATTCTTTGGCGAATAAACTGATTTCTTTGTAGCGAGAATGCGATTCATACAATTTAGCCAAGTTCAAAATAACTTCGCCAAGCTCGTTTTCAGTCGCCAGCTTATTGAAAAATGAATACAGCTCATGTGGAGGCATGGTTTCGCCGACGAATAAAGTTAAATCACGTAAAGCTTCTTTGCGTAAATTATATTTCCGCTCGTCTTGTTCATCAGCGGAATTCTTTTTAACAACTAGAGACAGCTTTTGAATTCCTTCGTCAGTTTGTTTTAAATTGTAATGGCACCACGCAGATTTGTAGAGTCCATAAGGGTAGGCTTTTGATTTCGGATAATTTTCAATTTTTAAAAAGTGATCCAATGCCGCTTGGAACTTTTGCTCGTTGTATTCTAATTCCCCAACTTCAAGAAGTGCGTCTGGCAATAGGGGAGACCGCGGATGTTCGTTAATTAATTGATTATAGTATGTACGGGCCACATTCATGCGATTCGTCTGACTGTGCGCTAAAGCATTATTAAATAAAACTTCATCAATACGATCAAACTTTGGAAAACCGGTCTGAATGCGATTGTAAATGCTCACGGCATTGTTCAATGCTTCCAAGGCGGCTTTAGGTTTAGCGGGTTCAACTGTTTCTTTGCGTTGCGTGCCCTCAACCGCTGCTGTCGTCCTTGCGCCCACAACTCTTTGGTTTTGATTGTAGTCTAGGCTGTAGCCCTGTAAATCAAAGAAACGACCAGACTTTGCACGACGCATGTAAAGTTCCGCTAAACGAAATAATAAATCGGGTTCATCTTTTGAACCTTTGCGTTTTTGAATAACTTTTTGTAGAGCCACAATCGCTTTGTTTTCAGCGTTGGTGATCATCAATTCAGATTTTAAAGATTTGTTCTGGTTAACTTCTTCGTTGTTTGTCGTTAATTTGACTTCGGGTAAGGTCCCTTTGACTTCGTCCGATGCAAGTGTTTCAGCCGTAAATAGCAAGGCAGTTAAGCTTAAGATTAGAAGTTTATTAAGGCTGGAATTCACTTTCATTGTACACCTTCTTATTTGCTCGCTGTTGTTACTAACTTCAGATTTGGAAAACCGGCCATCGATGCAGTGTACATGATTTTACGAATGGTCGAGTAAGGTAGTTCGCGATCGGCTTGAAATAGGATTCGTCCGTTTTTAGCGAGCGATTTATCGCTTTCTTTGTCGGACTTGTTAATTTTTTGCAACTCTTCAAATAATGGTTTAATAAAATTTGAGTCATTAGCATCAATAGCGCCAACTTCGATGACACTATTTGCAACGCTTGCAATTTTTCGATCTTCAAAAACTAATTCAGTCGGGCTAATCGCTAGCTTAACGCCAAGAATTGGATTTTTGTCTGTGGTCGAATCAGGTAAGTTTAATCCTTTGACGGGATCAATCGTTACCTCGCCCGCGGCGAATGATTGTAATAAGAACACTAATAAAATAGTGAACATATCAGTCATCGACGTGATATTCAGAGTAAAACTTTGATTACGCTTTATAGGTACTGTAAATCGACTACGTCTCATTGGGCTTCCTTAAATTATCCGTCCATCATGTTGGCAAACACGATTTCGGGAAACATATAATCTGTTGTGGTTTCCTGGCCTGTCTTTGTATCAGTGACCGGGAAGCGAACTGTAATATCACGAGCTTTGCGAGCTTCATCCATCACTTTAACGACGTCATTGTAAGAGACGTCCGCCGCAGGATTAAACTCAACTTTAAAGATCTTTGGATAAACCTTTTTTAAATCGACAAACTTAGAATGTAAAAGTTTGAAGTCGATTTGTTTTTCTGTATTGCGGCCAACGATGTCTACTTTTTGTTGACCGTTTTCAGTAATAATAATTTTTACGCCTTCAGCTTTGTTAACTTCAATTGAAATCTGCGCTGCCTTGGGATCTTGTTCTTGCTTTTCGATGGCTTGCTGTACGATCTGCGGCAAATCCGTTTCGATGATCATCATCTGCACGAAAGCCGATGAAATCAAAAGCACGGGAACTAACTTAACCATAACGGCCAAAAGCGGAGCTAGATCGAGATCGAACTCCGAGTTATGATTAATTTTCAGTTTATATCGTCGTCCCATTTTCGTGGTCTCCGTATTTTAATTTAAAATTATGATACTTTTGTATTTGCAGGAGGCGGCATCATTTTGCCTTTTGCAGCGCCAGTTTCTGGAAATACATTTTCTTTATTTAGTCCTGGGATATGGCTACTTGTTAATGTTTCAGTTAACTTAGAGCACTTCTCAGAAAGTTCTTCCAAAAGTTGATTTTGGCGAGACGTTAAAAATGAGAAGGCCACCATGGCAGGAATCGCAACCGCAAGTCCCAACGCCGTTGTATACATCGATACCGCGATACCGTTTGCTAACATGGCTTGTTTTGTTGCAGGGTCAGCTTGGGCCACCGCTTGGAACGATAAAATTAGACCGTGGATTGTACCCAATAGTCCAAGTAGGGTCGCCACGTTGGCTAACATTGATAAATAATGTAAACGCTTTGTGTACAAAGGAACTGTTTCTGCCATTGCAATATCTTGAGCTTGAAAAATTGTTTCATCATCGCGATCAGCTTTTTCAAGAATAACTTTGTAAGCATGTGCTAATGGTTTATGTTCCATTTGCGCACATGTTACAATCGCTTCATCAATTTTTTTAGAAAAAACCAAATTTTGAATTTTACTGGTGAACGCATCGACGTTCATTCCATAGTTAAAATACAAAACGCGTACCCGTTCAATAAGTAATGCGATCACCGCACCGCCAGTGGCTAAAATAATCCATCCAACGACACCTGAATCTGCAATAAAAGTAAAAATTCCCATGATTTTCTCCTAATTAGTTAAAAAAAGTTAAGCGACTTCTTGATTCGTCGGTTTTTTAGACCCTTGGTTATTTTGCAACCAATGACGAATCTGCTTTAGTCCAGCCGTCTGAATATCGTGAAATCGGACCGCATAATAGAGTCCAGATTTTGCATTAAGTCGTTGTTTCGAAAAGTTTTTTCGAATTATTTCGGCTTCAACATTAAAACTGATTTGTGGGGACTTAATATGTAGTTTTAATGCATCACCGACCTGGATTAACGGCGTGTTCAACATACATAGACCACCGACTTCTGACACAGAAACCAAAGCGCCATCAAAAAACCGAATGTTGTTGTGCCCCAAAATTGGAACGTTGATTTCGGCACGTGGGTTACTGCGTTTTGAAAATGCACCCAAAAATTCTGATTCTTTTTGTAAAAGCACTTGGAATCGGTCTTTACTGAATTCTTCAAGCTGATGAATTTGAGTCCAAGCCTCTAAATGCGCCGCCCAAACATAATTGTAGTCCATCAACTGATTAGTTTGAATCATCTGAATAACAACCTTGTACTCATAAGGTCCGTATTTTTGATCTCCAATAAGAACAAACCATTCGTCTTTTGGTTCACTGTTGTTGTTTTGGGCTAATGTTGTATTTACTTTTGATGACATGGCTTATTGTCCTCCAGTTAAATCAGGGTCAAAGTTAATAATGATACTTGATCCTGCGCTTGGCATATAAATAGATCCGTTAATCGTAATTTGGTTTTTTACTGCATCATAAGACCATCCATCACCGAGGCTTTCAGGAATAATGATTCCGTCGATGATGACACGGATTGAACTCACGATTGGCTTTTTATCTAATCTGAATATCGCGGTCACGTTACTCGCAACTGTTGAGCTAATATTATCAAGTGAAGTATCAAAGGCGCCGCATAATGAATTGATACTACCACCCGTAATATTAGCTAACTCAGCATACCGGTTTCCAATTTTTCGTCCCCCTCCCAATGTTGTCAGGCAGACAGAATCAAGAATTGAAATTGTTGATACAGAAAAGTCTTGGGACGCTTTACCGTTAGTGAATTGTTCTAAATAAGTTTTGTAGTCCGCCACCGGGTGTAATAGTGGATTGCTGTAGGACTCATTAAAAGACCAACCAGTAGGGTTTGGCATACCAACACCTTGAGAGAAATCTTCTTCATCAGACACGATAACAACTGATAAGAAAGCATCTGGACGGTGAAAGTCTGTATTTAAAGGACTTGATAATGCGGCTTTAAAACTTGAAAGCACGCGTTCGTCCCCGCTCCCTCTAATTCCAACCATAACGTTGTTGGCAAAATCTGATTTTAATCGATTCTTCTCTGAATCTAATAAAAGGTCATAGTGCTCAGAGGTAATCACAAAAACTCCGCCGCCAGCGCGAAACTTGGCCTGGTTGGCATTACATAAGGTACATGGAGTGCCATTATTGGATGGGCTATAATTCAAAAATTGATCGCCGTAAAACGCATCAGATGTTGTAATCGCAATTTTGAAGTCGTAACCCTTACTAATAAAACGATCAATAAAAGATGAAAAATTATTAGCTAGATTTTGTTGTGACGAACTCATAGATCCTGAGTTATCAATAACAAATAGAACATCCAGTTTGCGCGGCTCAAAAGTCGCAGCTTGTTGGAATGATGACGACCCCGATAGTACTGAAAATGAATTCCCGCTCTTTTCACAAGAACTAATCAGCACTGCAAGCAACAAGATTAGTAGTTTTGTCGTTCTCATATGGTGTTCCTTTCGTCTGTCCTAGACTTAAGTATCGTCGTGTTCATAACTAGTTCTGAAGTCCTGTGTTAAGAATAGTTGGGAACTCGGATTAACACGATGTTGGGATTAAGTGGTTGGATTAACTTGTGAATTTTGCGTCATGTTCCACTATGAGGCGCGGTAAGTAGCGAATAATACATAAAAAAAGTTTTCTATGACAAAAAAAATAAAACAATTTGCAAAAAAGTTTTACAGGACTAAGGACTTTATAGAATTTAAAATTCCTAACTTGATCAGCAGTTAGACAAAAAATCACATTTCAAAATCGCAACATGAAATTTGGTCATTTTTAAAATTAGAACGTACGAGTCATTTGTTTTGAACGCTGCCATAGGCCTTCTTTTTCTGGCCCTGATAACGTCGCAAATTGAGCCAAAATTTCATCCTGATTTAAACTCGAAAACCCGGGGTTAGACTCCCTTAACAGCACTAACATTTTAATAAAACGATCTTCAAAGCGAATATTGGTCTTTCGAAGCGCCGTTTCGGGTTCAATTTTTAAATGGCGAGCAAGTTGTGCCACTGAGAATAAAACATCACCAACTTCATGTTCTACATGGGCGAAAGACTCAGGGCTCACAGATTCCGCAAGGGCTTCTTCAAGCTCAACGATTTCGGCCTTAAGTTGCGCAAGGACTTCTTGAGGATGAGACCAATCAAAACGGTGCTTTTCTGTTTTTTCACCGATTTTATTTGCAGCTTGTAGAGCGGGTAGACCTTTAACGATTTTAAATATTTTTTTAAGATCACTGTCAGGTGTCGCTTTGGACCTTTTTTCGTCCGCTTTTATTTCGTCCCAATTTTTAAAGACTTCTTCGATTCCGCTGACGCTCACGTTTGCAAAAACATGAGGGTGGCGCCGAACAATTTTTTCAGTTATAGACTGCACAACCTCGGTGAATGTAAAGGCCCCACGTTCTTTGGCCAGTTGACTATGTAAAACGACTTGAAAAAGCACATCACCCAGCTCCTCGCAGAAATCGGTGTCGATTTCTGACTCTAAAGCTTCAACCATTTCAAAGGTTTCTTCAATGGCGTAGGGGGCTAAGGTTAAATGTGTTTGTTCTTTGTCCCAGGGACAGCCCTCAGGTCCTCGAAGATCTTGGACGACCTGCAAAAGACTTGAAATAGTATTGAGATCTTTTGGTGGATTCGGCATATTGATATTCTTATGCAATTAAATATTATTTATCAAGATGATAAGCTTCAACAACTGCGCGTTAGCAAAAAAAAATTGCAGACAAAAATTGATCAGATCTTAATGCTCTTGTCGAAAAAAAAACTCCGTAACAAAGTACGATTGAAATCCAAAGAGCTCACAATAGTTTTTTTAAGTGCGAAAGAAATTAAAAAAATTAACTTTAAGTTCCGTGGGAAAAATAAACCAACAGACGTACTGAGCTTTCCGGTCCGTGATCCCGAGTGTTTAGGGGAGTTATTGCTGTGTCCAGAAGTTCTGTTCAAGCAGTCAAAGCAGTTTGGTCATAGTTATGATTTTGAATTGTTAACAATGCTGATTCATGGAATTTTACACCTTTTGGGTTATGATCACGAACTGTCAAAAGCCGAAGAAAAGTTGATGTTTTCATTGCAAAATGCGATGTTGGAATCAATCTTGACTAAACCGGCCAAATAATATCAAATCCCTCTATGTCAATTGCAGCAGAACAAGGCGAAGTAAAAAAAACAATTCTGGAGCTTGAACAATTCTCTCAAGAGCTTCGGGGGTACCTTTGACCTTGATAAAAAGAAGAAACGTTTAGAAGAAATCGCCTTAGCATCTGAAAATCCTGAGTTGTGGACTAAGCCCACCGAGATGCAAAAATTAAATAAAGAAAAAACATTTCTTGAAAAGGCCATTAAAGAGTGGAGTGATTTCAGCCAGCGTTTAGACGACGCAAAAACTCTTTTAGAAATGTCCGTCGAAGGCGATGATGAATCGACGTTTAAAGAAGCCAAAAGTGAAGTCAAATTCCTACAGAAAAATAGCGAAGAGTTAGAGCTTAAACGAGTTTTGTCGGGCGATTTAGATGCGAACGACACGTACCTATCGATCAATTCAGGCGCTGGCGGAACCGAAAGCTGTGACTGGGCCGAAATGCTTCTGCGCATGTACACGCGTTTTGCTGAAAAACAAGGTTTTCGTTGTGAAGTCATTGATCGTACCGACGGTGACGGCGCGGGCATTAAATCGTGCACGCTTAATATTTCTGGAGAGTACGCTTACGGATATTTGAAAGCGGAATCGGGCGTGCATCGCTTAGTGCGAATTTCTCCGTTTGATTCCAATGCGCGCAGACACACATCGTTTGCGTCCGTTTTTGTCTGGGCCGAAATCGATGATGATATTCAAATTGATATTAAACCTGATGAAATTGTTGTTGAAACTTACAGATCGAGCGGTGCTGGCGGACAGCACGTGAATAAAACGGATTCGGCCGTGCGCATGCGCCATTTACCATCAGGCATCGTTGTGGCGTCACAACAGCAGCGTTCACAAATACAAAATCGCGAAAAAGCGTTGAAAATGTTGAAGGCTGCTCTCTATGAAAAAGAAGTCGAAAAGCGCAACAAAGAAAAAGACGCAATGAATTCAACAAAAAAAGCCAACGAATGGGGCTCGCAGATACGCTCTTATGTAATGCACCCCTATCAACTTGTAAAAGATCATCGCACGTCGTTTTCAACGAACCAAGTTCATGATGTTATGGACGGGCAACTTAAAGAATTTGTGATGTCGTATTTAAAAGCGCAATTGCATGGTACGCTCTCTCACGAAGGAACCAGCGGTGCCGATGAACTTTAAATGGTTATCAAATGCATTAAAAAAGAATTTTAGTTTTTGGATTTCATGGCGTTTTTTAACAAGTCGTGAAAACGGCTTGGCCCGTTCGGCTCCTTTGGCATTTGCCGGATTGGTTTTAGGCGTCGCCGTCCTGGTCGTGAGCCAATCCGTGATGACTGGTTTTGAACAAACTTTAAAAAGAGCTATGGTCGATGTTACGGGTGATATTCAAATTATCAAACGCGGAAAATTAATTGAAAGCTGGGACGAGTTTGCAAAAGAAATTAAAGAGAAAAGCCCAAGTGTACAGGCCATGTCTCGGTTTGCCTATGCTGAAGCGGTCGCTTCAAGTAAAGGTAAAGTCAATGGCGTCTTATTACAGGGCTTTATCAGTGACGAAATTAAATCTGTTCTTAAATTAGAAAATAGAATCAAAAGTGGCACCATGCCAACTGATCTACACACCGTAGCCCTTGGCAAGGGACTCGCCAAAAAGTTTTCATTACAAGTCGGCGATCGTTTTTATTTAGCGGTTCCGCTTGCATCACCACTGGACTCTAATCAGTTTCGCCGCCGTTCACAAGAAGTCACAATTGTCGGTATTTTAGATTTTGGGAAAAATGAATGGAATGAACGATTAATTTTGATGAATTTAAGTGATTTGCAGCAGCTGACTGAAATCGGTGATCGCTATACTGGAGCATTTATCAAATTAGATCAGTCGGAAAACGCAAGCACCATCGCCGACGACCTCAGTACCGCGTTGGGTCCGCGCTACAGCATTACGAACTGGTATGATTTAAATCGTAATCTATTCGAGGCGGTTGGTTTGGAAAAAGTTGTCATTTTTTTCGTGGTATTTTTAATTGTGCTTGTGGCCGCATTCAATATTTCAAGCTCGCTGAACGTCATTATTCGCAGTCGCTATAAAGACATCGCCGTTTTAAAATCGATTGGTTATAGCGCTAGTAAAATAAAAAAATTGTTTTTATGGCAGGGGTTTTTTGTTGGAAGCCTAGGGTCTGTTGGCGGACTTATTTTTGGCTATGTTCTGATTTTTTCGTTTATGTGGTTGCAAAATCACTTTAGTCTTATATCAGGTTCTGTTTACAAGTTGGACTCGATACAGGCTCATGTCGGTTTCATTGATTTTTTTGTTATCTACGGCTCGACAACGATGGTTTGTATGTTAGCGATATGGGTGCCGGCGCGTCAAGCCAGTCGACTAAGTGTTGTTGAGGGATTAAGATCATCATAAAGGAAGACTTCAGTGAGTGTTATTTTATCGGCCCGAAATATTTCGAAAACGTATCAGCTAACAGACAATGTAGATGTTAATGAAATTTCTGTTTTAAAAAGTATCGATTTAGAAATAAATCAAGGCGAAGCAATTTGCTTTCTGGGTGCATCAGGTGCTGGAAAATCGACGTTACTGCAAATTTTAGGAACTCTGGATCAGCCGAGCCACGGTGAGCTTTATTTCAACAATCAAGCTTTGCTTTCGCTTTCTGATGAGGAGCTTGCTCAGTTTCGCAACGAACAGATGGGTTTTGTTTTTCAGTTTCATCATCTGATTCAAGAGCTCACGTGTTTAGAAAATGTAATGCTTCCTTGTTTATTAGCTGAGCAATCACGTGAAGAGGCCACTGGCCACGCTGAAATGTTGCTCAAAGAGTTTGGGCTAGAATCCCGCTTGCACCATTATCCGAGTCAATTAAGCGGCGGTGAATTACAAAGAACAGCCATTGCACGCGCGTTAATCAGAAAGCCTAAAATTCTGTTTGCGGATGAACCAACTGGAAACCTTGATTCAGAGAACTCAAAAATGATTCAAAAATTGTTTTTCGAGTTGCAAAAAAAGCTCGGATTGACCTTCGTTGTCGTAACTCACGACCTTCAGTTTTCACAAATGTTTTCAAAAGTTTATCGCGTTATAGATGGCCGTTTGACTTAAGTATAAAGTCTAGCTAGCCTCTTTGGGTGATTAAGAATTTCATCTCTATAGTTGTTCTATTTTTTGTTTTTATATCTTCGAATTTAGTCGCAGCGCGACCAGTTTCTAAAACTGTTTCAAATGTCGATTCGAATTACCACAAGATCGCCAAAGTCGAAGTGACCGGTTTGAAAAAAATCGAAAAGGACGCCGTCCTTGCCAAAATTAAATCCATTCCAGGTGCACGTTTTAGCCGTGAACAAGTGGCCAACGATATTCGCGAACTCTTTGCAATGAAGTTGTTTACTCAAGTTGAAGTTCTTGAAGACACTATCACTGGAGCTTTAGAGCTCACATTTGTAATTACTGAAAAACCAACAATGAACGAAATCGTTTTTGAGGGTAACAGTGAATTGAAGGCCGAAGATCTAATGACGCAATCAGGGTTAAAAACCTTTGAAGTTGTTAATTACGCTCGCATCAAAGAAGCCGAAATTAAATTAGTAAAACATTACGAAGACAAAGGCTACTACCTCACAAAAATTACATCAGTGATCGAAGATCTAGTTCCTGGTGAATCGACTCGTTTAAAATTTATTATTACCGAAAACGACAAAGTAAAAGTCAAAAAAATTACTTTTGTTGGAAATAGTAAAATTTCAGACATGGAATTAAAGTCAGATCCACGAATGTTTACCAAAGAAGCGGGATTTTTCTCGTTTATGAGTAGCTCGGGGTCTTTTAAGCAAGAGGCTTTTGATAACGACCTGCAAGTTTTAAAATACGTTTATTGGAATCAAGGTTTTTTACAAGTTAAGATTGAGCGACCGTTGGTTTCGGTAACGCCAGACAAAAAATCTATTTACGTCACATACCACATTGAAGAAGGCTCTCAGTACAATGTCGGCGAAGTCGATTTTGCCGGTGATTTATTATTTCCAAAATCTGAGCTTTACGACACGGTAAAAATCAAAGAAAACAAAGTGTTTTCAGTGGACGTTATGCGTAAGGATATTAATGCTCTACAAGCTAAGTATGGGGATTTAGGTTATGCATTTGCCAACCCAATTCCGCGTTACGTTTTCCACGAGCAAGAAAAAACAGTCGATTTAATTTTTGAGATGGAAAAAGGCCAAAAAGTTTATTTTGGTGATATCATCGTGAGTGGTAATACAAAAACTCGTGATAAAGTTATTCGCCGGGAATTAAAAATCGAAGAAGGCGAACTTTACAATGAAACTCGTCGTCGCGAATCTTTAGAAAATATTCAGCGCTTGGGTTTTTTCGACGAAGTTAATTTCAAAACCAGCACGCCACCTGAAAAACCAGATCAGTTAAATATTGAAGTCGTTATTAAAGAACGTAACACCGGACAAATTCAGTTAACGGCGGCCTATGGTAACACTCAAGGGCTCAGCTTGGGTGGTTCTGTGATTCAAAATAACTTTCGAGGTTTGGGTCAGGCGTTAGAAGCCCGTATCGATGCTTCGAAAAATCGCCAAGATTATAAAATCAGTCTTACAGATCCTTACTTTAACGACACAAAATGGTCCGCGGGATTTGATGTATTCTATCTAGAAAATCAGGAACGTATTAATTACGATATTCGTAAAACCGGCGGAAACATTCGTTTTGGTCATCCCATTTATGGTGATTACACGCGTGCTTTCTTTAGATATAAATTAGATAAAACCAGTTTGTTCGGAAATAAAAACACCGATCCGCTTATTTTCCCGCTAGATACAGCCCAAGGGGTCACAAGTTCAGGAACTTTAACTTTAGAGTATGATACTCGTAACGACCGATTTTCGCCGTCAAAAGGGATTTACGCGGATGTTTCCTACGAGCGAACCGGCTTGGGTGGCGACCTTAAATACCAAGAATTTTCATCGCGTTTACGGTTCTTCCATAATTTATTTTGGGATGTTGTTTGGCGCAATAATTTAAGCTACTCAAACATTCAGTCATTAGACAAAGGCGGCACAGTACCGTTTTCAGAAACGTATCAATTGGGTGGTCCTTACACGCTTCGAGGTTTTGGATCTGGCTCAGTGGGACGACGTGTGTTTTCACAACTTCGATACGAGAAGTTAGCGGATTCATCTGTTGATAATCCGTTTTATCGTCCAGGAATAAGCGAAGAAGACCGCGTAAAACTCGCCAGCCTGATCGTCGGTGGAACAAAGCAAGTGATCTTCCAATCTGAATTGCAATTCCCATTAATCAAAGAAGCGGGCTTAACGGGCGTGTTCTTCTATGACATTGGTCAGGCCGAAGATGAAGTGAATACGTCAAATTTCTTGAGTGATTTTGGTTTAGGATTTAGATGGATGTCGCCATTGGGGCTTTTACGATTCGAATGGGGCTGGCCATTACAAAAAGACGCTTACTCGTCGGATTCCGTGAATTTTGAATTTTCGATTGGTCCGCCGTTTTAATACTTTTTTTAAATAAATTATTTCTTTTAAAGGAGAAAATGATGTCTACAACACTAAAAAATATTTTGATCGTTAGCTTAATTGGTTTTTGCGCGGCGTTTGCGTCTGCCCAGACGAAAGTTGGCGTGGTTGATAATCAACGCGTTCTAACAGAATCTAAAGCGGGTAAAAAAGCCACCGAAGAATTCAAAAAAGAACAAGAAAAGAAACAAAAAGACATCGAAAAACGTGGCTCTGATTTAAATAAACAACGTGAAGATCTTTTGAAAAAACAGGCGGTTCTTTCTGACGAAGCCAAACAAAAACGTGGTATGGAGTTTCAAGAAAGCGTAGCTCAGCACCAAGAGTACATTCAAAAAGCACGATTAGAACTTGCTAAAAAAGAAAACGATTTATTAGCTCCTATCGCTGAAAAAATGAAAAAAGTAATTGAAAAAGTTGCTAAAGAAAAAGGAATGGGGATTGTATTACAAGCCAATCCAGCTGTTGCTTGGACTGCAGAAGAAAATGATATCACTACGGATGTGATCACCGCTTTTGACAAAGAGAAATAATTTTAGTTTTAAAGTATCGATTAATTAATTATGGCAAAGATTCATCCTACAAGCGTTTTATCTGGTGAGGTCGATATCGACAGTGATGTTGAGATCGGACCTTACTGCAATATTCAAGGCAAAGTTCGAATTAAGTCCGGAACCTTTATCGAAGGTCATGTGACTTTGGGTTCACGTTACGGTTACGTCGAAATAGGGAAAAATAATCATATTTCACCGGG
>JAYVHE010000227.1:0-15737 GCA_043771495.1 Bdellovibrio sp.
CTCCGTCCACACCGCCGGTTCCGCCGGCACTTTGCGGGCGCCGGGTTCTCCTCCTTGCGTAGCCCTCGCGGGCACTGGCGGAGGGGTTGATTCGGGTCACCGCCGCGCAAAAAAAATCACAAATGCACGATCAAGCAACCTTCATTAACCTTGCCATTGGCTAGTTTTTCAAATGAATAATGGTAGCCCGCTAACTTCAAATATTTAATTGCAACGGCTTGAACTTTTCCAGTTCCTTTGCCAGTCATAATTTTTGCTTGTTTCAAGCTTGATTTTGAAAGGTCCATTAAGAAGCAATCTATTGCTGCTTCGACAGTGTCTGTTGTGTAACCATGTAAATCTAAAAGATTTTTTGCCATACAAACTTAGTTTTTTGTTTTAAACGAACAACGTCAAGTCAATAACCCGAAGCCTGCGCCAAAAAAGAAGTTTGCACCCGAATACAAACTATCCACCATCACGAAAAAATGTCACCGCTTCGAAAGCAGAAGGTTTAAATCCATCCTTTAACACTACAATCTCTATCAACAGCAAAACAGCCTTTCAGCAGGACCATGACTAACAACAGATTAAACTTTAGCGGGTCCATCGCTTGCACTCTTAAATCACATAAACCCGAATTAACAAAGCGAGCTAACAATGTCTCAAATTAAAACACTCCTTTTAACTCTGTTCACGACATTATTAACTTTTAGTCCTTTAGTTCACGCCCAACAATCTGATTATGGATCGAGAAAACCTTGGGTGGCCGGCGGTGGTGTTGGTCCCAATTTTTCTAAAATTGATGCCGTCAGTGATGAATTAAACAGTTCGTTCGGAGCCACCCTTTGGTTACAGCGTGACTTCGAGGGTGATTACCGAATGGATTTAGCCATTGATTACTTTGATTTCGAAGGAGCATCTAGAGATTACGCTGGGTTAAGTCTTGGCTATGGAATGCGGTTTTTTGAAGGCGATTACATGTCGCCATTTGCAATGATCGGGCTAGGAGCTGGTTTAGCTCAGAATTTTCCACGTGCTGTTGATACAAATCAATCAACTTATCACGTGTTCCTCAGAGGTGGTCTAGAAGACATCTATAGTCTTGGAAATTTTAAACTTGGTTTCCTCATCGATTATTTGCAAGTCGAAATGGACGGCAAGTCAGCCCGACGTGCTCGATTATCATTACCGATGTTAAGTTTGTCGTACCGCTTTGGTGGCGATGAAGAGCCAACGCCACAACCGATGACCAAAACTCCGGAGCCAGCTCCAGCTACGCTAGATAGCGATCAAGATGGCGTTGTTGATGGAACAGACGAGTGCCCGGGAACACCGCTTGGTAAAAAAGTAAATTCAATTGGTTGTGAACCTGTTCAAATCGTTAAAAAAGAATTACGGCTTGAATTTGAAATCAACAAAGCAGAGATCAAAGAAGAATTCTTAGTCGTCGTTAAAGAATTTGCCAATTACTTAAATAAACAATCTGATCTACAAGTTACTATCGAAGGACACACTGATAGTATTGGTGCCAAAGAATGGAATCGAAAGCTTTCGCAAATGCGCGCGGATTCAGTTCGTGATAAACTAGTTAAGGATTTCGGAGTAGCGGCCAGTCGTATAACAACAATCGGCTATGGTCCAGATCGTCCTGAAAAACCAAACACGACAAAAGCTAACCGTCAGAAAAATCGCCGAGTAATAGCTGTTTTAAAATAGTGCTGGCTCTGGGCTGCAATGGTGCATTCAACCGCACTATTGTCTAGGCTTGAGAAATACTGTGGCGAAAAAGCGTCTCAAAATAACTCAAGTTATTTCCATTTGAACCGATATGCATTCAAAAGGAATTTCTTATGAATGCATGGATCACGCATTTCTTAAAATTCGGGTTAATTTTTCTGGCATTGGCTTCAACGGCAAATGCCACAGAATGGTTTGAGTATTACAACACAACTCGGTCGCTCGGCATGGGTGGCGCTGGTGTTGCGCTTTCTAGCGATGAAACGGCCCTCTATAGAAATCCTGCAAATTTAGGAAGTGTACGTAATATTTTTGGAACGTTCTTGGATCCAGAAATGGAAGGTTCATCTAATTTTGTTAATCAAGTGACTTCGAACTCAACGGAGAAGGCTTTCGAAATCGAAGAAGTTAATACAATATTAAATACCGATCGTGAAAAATTTTATCATGCACGTTTGCAATTAACGCCTTCAATTGTGCGACGCTATTTTGGTTTCGGGCTCATCTATCATAATCAGCTTAATGCAGAAATGAACGCCGCCGGAACAGAGTTAAATACGCAATACCGTAACGACATGGGTGGTATTGCCGGTATGAATTTTAGTTTTTTTGGTGGCCGAATTAAATTAGGGGCTTCCCTAAAATTAATTAATCGTATCGAGGTCACAAATCCAACTCTGACAACTGCGGGTCCGTTTGATTTAGCGACCATCGGTAGCGAAGGCACCGGAATTTCGACAGACATCGGATTACTTATGCAGGCTCCATGGGCGATGATTCCAACATTTGGAGTCGTTGTTCGTGATGTTGGCGATACCAAATTTGATTATAAAAGTGGAGTCCGTTTAACAACAGTCAACCGACCAGCGGTCGTTAAGCAATCGGTTGATGTTGCTTTGGCCTTATTTCCAATTCATGCAAATAATTTTCGTTCGGTCTGGACTTTAGAATATCGTGATGCCACGAATTCTAGATTAGATGATAACAATAAGAAACGTATGCACTTTGGTTTAGAAACAAACTGGCGCGATGTTTTATTTTTTCGGGCTGGCATGAATCAAGGCTATTGGACTGCGGGATTTGAAGTGGCCTCGGAACGCGTCTCTTGGCAGATTGCTTCTTTCGGTGAAGAAATCGGTGGCGATATCGTCAGTGGCGTCGAGACACCTTCACGTGAAGATCGTCGTTTAAACATGAAAATTACGACAAGATTTTAAAATGAAAAAAATAATTGTTTTACTTTTTCCAATAATGATTTCGTGCTCAGGCAATATTTTGCACGACGTTGCCAGTAAATCGAATGACGACGATCTTCTTTATCAGGCTCAACAGTTACTGAATGAACAATTTTTTGATCAAGCGATTACCTTGATTACAACAAAAATGTCCACCTCTGCACAAGCTGCAGTTCCAGCGCGCGAAGCTTTGGCTAGCGCGTACGGTGGAAAGTGCGGACTCATCTTTATGGATTACGCCGAGGCGTTATCAGCCGCAACCACGGGTAGTGCGATGATGATTTTAAAAACTCCATTCGTAGGGTCTACTGCTGATCCAACATCTTGTCGTACGGCACTGACAACAATGGATTTGATTGGAAGTTTTAGTACCCGCACATTAAATCAAAATTTTTTTACAGCTATTTTAGGAATGGTTTTGATGGGCACGGCATCTCGTAGCCACATTGACACGACCCCCGCTGGAGGCGATGGCACCAATGATGTTAATATTTGTACGGCCGTAACGGATGCACAAATCGATGACCTGATCATTGGTTTTGGTTATATGAATCAAAATATTTCTGCCGTTTCGGCGCAGGCTATAGGATCAGGAACTTTAGGCACGCTAACAGGTGTAACGGCAACGTGCCAATCTGTAGGCGCCGGTTCATGCATTGTTACAGACCCCGCACAAATTACGCCAGCGATGCGTTGTTTTTTTCGTAAGTTAACAAATACTCAACAATATGGTGTCGGTACTTTTGATACGACGGGTAGCGATGCTTTAATCTTAACGGCGTGCCCATGTACATAAGTAAATATTTTTTAACATTCGTTTTTTCGGTTGTAATAATTTTTGCTCAATTAGTTTCCGCAAAAGCTTTATTTCAACCCGGGCAAACAACCCGCTCGCTAGGTATGGGTGGAACTTACATTGCCTTTGCTCGCGGTGTTGATGCACTTTATTACAATGCAGCTGCGTTGGCACGCAACGAAGGTTTCAGTTTTACGTTAGCAGAAGTTCAGCCATCAATATCTACAAACGCACAGCGCTTAGCGGATCAGAGCCAAGGCAACGGAAGTTCTGTGACCGCATCAGATTTAAATGATCTTTATGGAAAAACCTTTTTTTTAGATGTTAATGCGCGCTCTGGGTTTGTTTTTCCGTATTGGGGAGCCGGGGCTTACAGCACAAATTACATTGTTGAATCATTTAGTAATCCGGTGTTTCCAACTTTTAATGTCGAATTTGTTAGTGACTACGGTTATTTAGTTTCAGGAGCCGTTCCATTAGGTTCGCAAACATCATTGGGATTAACGGGTCGTCACGTTAAACGTTGGGGTGGCGAGCAAGATATTTTAGTTACCAGTTTAATTGGAACCGATGACCAAGCCTTGATCGAGTCGACGATTACTGACAAAGGAACCGGAAACGCCATGGATGTTTCGTTTCTACATTCATTTGACGGCGACTGGAACCCAAGTATCGCCGCTGTTTGGTACGACCTAGGAAATACAAAATTTAACCCTACAACAGGTAATGGACCGCCTCAGCAAGAAAACAATTTAGTTTTTGGAGCTTCAGCACAGCGAAAAATTCCGATGGGAACATGGACCAGTTCATTGGAATATAAATATATTCAACAAACCGGCAGCTTATCTAAAAAAATTCATTTAGGAACAGAAGTTTCGTTAGGTCTCATTGATTTACGAGCTGGTTTATACCAAGGCTACTTTACTTACGGTGTTGCGCTGGATTTTTCATTTTTGCGCATTGAAGCAGCTTCTTATACGGTAGAATTAGGTAACTCAGCAGGTCAAAGCCCTAGCGAGCGTTATCAAGCCAGCATTAGCTTGAATTTAGATTTTGACCAAGCTTTCAAATTAAAAACCAGCGACGGTAAAAAGCGGCGCCTTATGCAAAGAAGATAGTGACACAGTAGCCTCGTAATTTTAAAATTCTGTGATGCTGACAATTCAACAAATTAGTTCTTTTGCGCAAACACACAGGTTGTTTGATGCGTATCAAAATCCGCTTCATCAGCAAAAGCAAACGTGGATCGTTTCAGATTTAAAAACAAAACAAGACGCGCAAGACTTTATTATGGCTGAGGCCGGTTATTGTTTGGACGAAGCCATTTTACGCGTGAGCGAATTCTGGAAATTGTGGATTCATCGTCTAGATCCAAAAATTCAATTTGTTAATCAACAATTTATCAACTCAAGCGTCGAAAGCTTTTTAGTTCAGAAAAAAGAGTCCCTTAATTTAAGTTTAGAGGAAATTAAAACTTCTATAAGTTATTTATGGCAGATGTCGCCATTTTTAATTCACAAAGATCATCAAGCCATTGTCGACGAGTGGATCAAGCAAGGCGACAAAACCATTCAATGGCAAAAATGGTTTTTGGTGAACAAATTGAGTATGAACTACTTATTACAAGAATTAAAAATCATACATACGTCGTGGAGTTCAATTTACCTTAGTACTTTAGAAGTTGAAAAAATCCAATGGACCAAAGACATCATCTTTGATTTAGGATCAGAAATTTCTTCTGTCGAATTCGGAATTATCCAAGTTTTAGCAAAAAAAATTAATATTACAGTATTAGAGCCAGCGGCCGAGTTTACTCAACGCTACCCAACTTTACTTCGGCCTTATCAGATCTATCGTGGTTATGCCTCAAAGGTTATTCCAGCGCCGATCGCTGCTCAGAACCAAATGGCCGCAGGAAATAAATTTTACCGCTTTCACAACGCGCTCTCCGAAGTCAAATGGATCACGCAACAAGTTCGCCAGTGGTTAGACGCCGGCGTTGATCCACAGTGTATAATGCTAAGCTCACCACAAGTTGAAGTTTACTGGCCACTGCTTAGAATGCATTTACAGTTTGAGGGAATTCCTTTTGATAAATCGCAGACTGTAAAATTCAAAGATTTAAAAAGTTTTCAAATTTTACTTTCGCGCTTGGGATTCTTTGATCAAAACCAAAGTTGGACTACGGCAGAAACTGTGGCTATATACGACGAACAGACGCATCAAAAAGTCCAAAATCGTTTTACGCAGTTCAAAAAAATGTTTTTTGAACTCACCGAATTTGACGAGTTAAAATTAGACGATCAACTCTGGGGCAGTTGGCAACAGAAGCGAGTCGGGCAGGAGCCTTTTGACCGTCAACAATTTTTAAAGCGAGTCATTTTTGAATTTTTATCAATTCATTTAGATTCCGACGCAGCGGATGATAACAATAAACTTTTTGTTGCGACCGTTAAGGAATTTTTGGCCAAAACCATTAATAGCAGTCTAGCGTTTAAAATGTGGATCGATATTTTTGTTGAAACCGTCGAAAAGCTTGATTTTAAGGTTCAGGATACCGCAGGCCTGGGTTTAAAGATTCGTGGAATGAATTTATCGTTTATTAGTTCAATATCGCACAAAATTAACTTTGGTTGTGACCAGCGCGGATTGGCTCCGGCTAAAAAAATCTTGCTTCCGGTTGATGATTTAAAGTCGCTTAAAAAAGATTTTGAGTTTTCGATTAACGAAAGTGACGAAAATAATTTTGAGTTTTACCTACGCCAGTCGTTGTATTACCAATATACCGAACAAATCACGACGTTGGCGCATGTTAATTTAACCGGAGATATCAATGAAACGCCGGTGGTTATTTTAGAAAATAAACTAGAACCCGATGTACACTTTGATTTAAATTCTAGAATGGATCGCTTTCAGCGTGCGAAAATTTTAAACGTCGATGCCGAATCGGAAGCTTTAAAAAAGTATTATTTAAGACCTTCGGCTGAGTTTATCGCGCCATTTGCAAAAACCAATTTTTCGGCTTCAACTTTGTCAGATTTTGCAAATTGTCCGTTTATATTTTTCTCGCAGTCGGGTTTAGGTTTTCGTGATGAAGAAAATTTATCGATCGATTTGGGATTTCAGCAACGCGGACTCGTGTTTCATGCTCTTTTTGATTACTTGAGTAAAAAAGATTTTAAATTTACCATCGCTGAATTAGAAGCCTTTTTAGATCAGTGCCGCGGGCAGTACCAACTGTATTTGCGATCAGACATTCTATGGTCAGCCTTTAAAAAGAAAATGATTAAAATGGCTATCTTCTTTTGCGAAACCGAAATCGCCAGAGGCAGTTTAAATTTTGTTCGCCATTCCGAAGTCGCCTTTGAATTTAAATTCGACGTAGACATTCTTGCAACAATTCGCGGACGAATTGATCGTATCGATATTGATCCGAAAACGCGTGAAGCTATTGTTTACGATTACAAGTCATCTAAAAATGGCTTATCAGCGGCTAAAAGCTGGATCAAAAAGAATGATTTTCAATTTTTTATTTATATCATGGGGCTTGAAGCTGAAGAGCAAAAAAAATTGTTTAACATCACAACGGTTAAGAATGCCCATTATTATGTATTTAAAGACTTTACCATAAAAGAGGGTTTTAAAAATCTAGACGAAAAAGAAGCTCTTCTTGCTGATTTTCAGCAGCACCTTAAATTTTTGTTAGCGCAAATCAATTCAAAGCTTTTTCCTGCAAAGCCGAGTAACCCGGATGATTGTAAAGATTGTCATTGGAAAGAAACATGTCGAGCACCTCATCTGAATTAATCACACACAAACAATTTATTCGCGCAGGGGCTGGTGCTGGTAAGACCACACGGTTGGTGAAAACGTTTTATAATTTTGCTAAACAGTTTCACCTGAGTCATGGCCGATGGCCAAAAGTGGTCTTGTCGACATTTACTAAAAAAGCCACGCAAGAAATTAAGGAACGCTTGTTAAAGCTGGCTATCGAAAACGGCGATGCCAACTTTGTTTCCTATCTTAGTAAATCAAGTTTAGTGCAAATTTCTACGATTCACTTACTTTTGCAAAATATTTTATTCCGCTTTCACGATCGTATTGGTTTTATAAACCAAATCCAAATTATTGAAGACGCCGAAGAACTGACGCAAATTTTTCGTTTGATCAAGCACGAGTTTATTAACTCCGGAGAATTTATCGAACTGGTAGATCACTTTCGTTTGGCAGAGCTGACCAAGCACATCCGAGATTGTATCCGGCTTAAAAAAGAATTTCCCAAATTGGATTTTGTACCGGCAACTGAATTTGAAAGAATTTCCAAAGAAAAGATCCAGCAGTTTGGTTATGAGTGGCAGTCGTGGTTAGACGCGATCAAGCCCTACCGTTCTGATTTAAGTTTAGACTGGCAAAAGTATTTGGAAATCCTGGATCAATACGTCGGTCTCTTGCAAAAATATAATGTTGTTGCAGCCATGCAGCTATTTGCTGAGCTGCCATCGAAGCCACGGTTTTCTAAAACTAAACCGGCTTTTCCTGTTGAGATCCATCAGACTTTAGAGGATCTGCGTGATGAGGCTGAAAAAGCCATTAACTTCTCGGACACCGAGGAGTTCCGCGCCATTCATCAAAGTAGCCATGTATTGTTTCAGCGACTGCTGGAAAAGGTTTTTGATAAGTGGCAACAGATGCAACGCTCAACTGGCCAAATTACAATTGCAGATTTAGAATTGCTTTCTTTGCAGATTGCCAATCAATATCCCGAAGAAGTCTCCGCGTTTGCTAAAGAAATCGATTTTATCATGTTGGATGAGTATCAAGACACTTCACCTTTACAAGTTAAAATTTTACAAATCATTCTAAATCAAACTAATGTGTTTATTGTTGGCGACCCTCAACAAAGTATTTATTTATTTCGTGGTGCCCGAACTGAAGTGTTTTTAAATCAAGAAAAACTTTCGCGTGAAAGCCAATTTGAAATGACCAGCTTACAAACCAACTATCGGTCGCATCCCGACGTCTTGCAATTTTTTAACGATTATTTCACCGAGCAAAGCAGCCAATTTGTGGCGATGCAGGCGGGAGTTAATCGACCATCGAACCATCAGCTTGCGCGCGTGCAGTTTTTAGAGTCTGCTGATCAGCTGCAATCGGCAATTATTCAGATTTTAAATTTAAAAAATGCAGGTGTGGATTTTAAGGACATAGCTGTGCTGTCTAAGAAAAACGATGATCTCCTGCAATTAAACTCGCTGCTGAAGTCGCACGGTATTCCTGCGGACTTGCAAACCGCTGCAGGGCTTGAGCGTAAACGCGAAGTTCTAGACTGTGTTAGTTTTTTAAAATTTATCATAAATCCGTATGACGACGAAAACTTGTATAAACTTTTGCGATCGCCCTGGTTTTACGTTTCTGATTCAGATCTTTACGTTATACGCAATATTCAAAAAGAAAAAAAGACAGGCAGCTTCTGGCTCAGTTTAAAAAACTTTAAGCATTCAACTTTCGAAAAGCTCCAAGTTTATTTGGACTACTACTTACAAAGCGGATTCTTATTTGCGCTTGAACGATTTATCTTTGATGAAAAGCTTTTAACGCATTCGGCGTTTTTAGATGAATCAGGTCGAATGGAATCGAATATCTTTAAATTTTATCAAATTGTTTTTGAGAATAGCTTAACAAAGAATTTTGATCTTAACAAATTCGTTAATGAAAAGACGTTTTTAGGAAACTCGCTTGAGACCAATGGTAAAAGTGAAAGTTCGCCAGCAACACTAACGCCAGCCGTTCGGTTGCTGACAATTCATGGATCAAAGGGATTGCAGTTTAAGCATGTGATTGTATTGGGCATGAATGATATTATTGTTCCTAAAAACTTTTTACCGATAGCGGTGGATGAGCTAAAATCAAAATATGTTTTGGCTTTGACCAATCAAGCCGACAGTAAAAAAATAACCCATGCCTGGGCGCAAAATTTACGGTCGCAGTTTAATCAGCGCGAATCCGAAGAATCCTACCGCTTACTTTATGTAGCCATGACCCGCGCGGAAGAGTCGGTGTGTTTGGTCGCAGAGTATCGCGATAGAAACTATCCGAATACGTGGAAGAATTTATTTTACTGGCCCGTCATAGGCGAAGCGTCTGAGGTTACAACGTATAAAAACAGTAAAATTTCAACAGAACGTCATGATAGTCCCCAAGACGTTCTGGTCAGATTGCTTGGAAATTTTGGAACTCAAAAAACGCCAGAAAAAGAATTAAGCATTTTTACAAGTGCTCTGGCAAAACCCAATGTGCCTTTGTCAGTTTCAGATTTATTAAATTTTAATATTAAGCACTTGAATGAACTGCAAAGGACCAATTCGTACTCTAAAGAAAAACGAGAAAGCACTTTCAAGATTACTGATCAGTTGATCGACGCCCAAACTAAAGCTCTCGCTGGAACTCGAGCTCACACGCTATTTGAATCGATTAAATACAATAATTTTCTACAAGACACTCAGCTTTTACAAAGTTTAACCAAAGAAGAAACGGCAGCTATTCAATACTTAAAAACGCTACAAGATATTCCATTTCAAGAAATTATGAATCATGGTGCAGTTGAGTTTGGATTTAAACTCAAAATCGCAAATTACGTGATTCAAGGTCAAATCGATGCCTGGGGCCAAGTCGGATCAAAAGTCTATCTACTGGATTATAAAACCGGAGATCAAAAATACACAGATAAAGCTTTTGCACAATTGGAGCTCTATGCGCAATGCTTAGCGCGTATGAATCAAATTTCCAACACCAGCGAAGTGATCCTAGCCGCAATTTTCCCATTTGAAAACAAAACCATTTTAAAAAAAGCCACAAACGTATTTAATTACTGAGCACGAAAGATTCCGCCGGTTTCCTGATGAAATTTTTCGATATTGGCTTCGATGTTTTCGATAAACACGGGGCTGTAGCCTTTGAGTTCAACCGGACCAACCTTTAAGTCGATAGTTACCGTCACACTTGGCGTAGAACGAACATCTCTGGTTAATTTCATCAGATTTTCAGAATCATCTTTAAACAGTCGATTATAATGTTGAACGACATCTGACGAAGCACTGACTAAGTTCTGAAATAAATGATGCTTACCTAATTTTTGTTCATTTAAGAAGTAGTAAAGATTAATACCTTGCTCTGTAAATGGAACTAAATTTGGTGGACGTACAATGCGCATGTCGTTGTTTGGATTTTCATAAATATCTTTGCGACCGTAACTACCCATCCAACGTCCTGGAACTTGTTTTAACAAAATGTCCATGATTGGAACCGGTTTATTTTCTGCGTCCAAAATCCAGTTTTGAGAATATCGTAAGTACAACGGATACAAACTGTTTCTGCCCAACATTTTTAGCGCGGGAATTTCATTTGATTTTAAGTTAACAAAATTAACGATGTCTAAATGATCTTGAATTAATTCTTTAGTCGTGTAGTTGATGTCTATATCTAAGCTTTGTTTCAAATACGGAGCAATTCTGTAAAACATCGCCAATCCATAAATATTTGTTTCTAATAAATCAAGAGGAACGAAGCCCGCATTAAACCAATCAATGCCATTTGTCCTATTATTAAATCCCGTCGACCGTACAGCATCAGTTGCAAACGTGTCTGCCGCAGTTGGAGATGGATTTGGTAATGGGACCGAGTTCATTGGACTTTGCTCGTAGATGTCTTTCTTTTTTAAACCTTCATTAAAAATGACCTCTAGTTTTGGATCAATCGGTGGCAATCCTAATTCAGGCAAACCTTTTGTAAAATAAATTCGAGCGCGTATCGCCAAGTCAAAGTTAAAACTCGTCATATGACTAGTGCTAAACTTGCTACGGTATTCAACGCCTTCAGGTAAATTGGATTCAAAGTTCAATTTATAAGGCAAGCCCTGGCGATGGCGCTCAAAGGCCCACTTCCAGTAGGCGTATTCATATTCAACGGCTTTAGATCCAATGTTACGTTCATGCTGCACCAGTTTTTGGAAACAACTGGTTGTTGATTTGTAGAAATCGACGAATAACGTGACAAATTTTTTAAAAATGCCTTTTGCGTGATCCAGCTTTATTTTTGAAACTTTCATTGGGATACCGTTTTTTTCAACGACATTAACCAGTGTAGTAAACATTTCCATACTTGGCAGAATATCTAAACGCAAATGCTCTAAAGCATCCATACGTAACCATGCAATTGGATTGTAAGACAAATCTGTTCGAACAGTTCTGTTTTTGTTCGTTGTACTTAAAGTATCCGACGTCCCCGAAGAGAAAAACTTAAATGCTTGAGGGCCAACCGAAGGACTTTTGACCATATCTGTTAACTGAATGATGCGGCGAATTCCGCCGGCTTGTTTCATTCCCTGACACGTTGCCATTACGTACCGAAAGTTGGACTCGTTTTTAATTTGTTCAAGTTCAGTGATTTCTTTTTGTAATACAGTTAATTTTGACGGATACACATAAGATGGAGACAAATACTGTTCGTAAACATTTGTTTGCAAATAAAGATCAATAAAACGAGCCATGGCTTCATCGGCCGTTGTATTTAGATTTTCTAGTATTCCAGAGCGAAGCGCAAATTCGATTCCTTCAGATATTTCAAAGGCGTTGGATTCGTTCATATCGATCGTGTAATCCAACAGTGGAACAATTTGACCGCGAAAGAATTTAATTAACAAAGTTTCGTAGGGCATCTGGCCACCTAAGTGATATTTCGTAATTGGAATACGCGCCAGCGGGCTAACACCCAGGCGATTACCAATGTCAAAGATCGCAAATGTTAAAGGAATGGTTAAAGAAACTTTTAAAGATTTATCGAAGTTTTCCTTTATTTTAGAAATTTCCGTCGTTGCTTTAGATTCGCGATCAATCTGATTAGCAAAATCTACAAGCTTGTGGATTCGCTGCGACAATGAACGCGCAAACAAAGCACTTTTGCTTAATTTAGCTTTTGCATCGTCAAAGAAGAATATAACATCGCGTTTGTCAGATTCTTTTAAAAAATTTCTGAGCTCACTTTGGCTTACTCCTAAAAGATACACAATTTGTGTCTTCATATAGGATTGCACCACATCTGGAAACGAATCAAATTTTAAACCTGCGCCTCGGAAAAAAGCTTCGGCTTGCTTCACTGACCATTGGTCCGTCATCAATTGTTCAATAATAAAAAACTGGGGATCTAACTCTAAGGGCTTGATGCTGAACTGCTCTAAAAGTTTCGGCATGTTTTCAGTCATCCACGCCATTTTATTGGTATAGCTCGAAGTTAGTTTCTGCGTTCTAGCAATTTGTTCTATGAGGTCGTCTTTTGCAACGATTTTATCGCCTTCAAGCACTGTTAAATTTTTTCCGCCAAGGTAATTGTGATTGTGATCTAATGATTCCAATAGTGATAAACTGGTGACCCAATCTTGAGTGTCAGTGGTTAGTTGCCCGGATTGAACCCGAGTTAATAGAATTTGGATCAGTCCATCAACCTTAGATAATAAGCGTTTATTATTATCTTCGACTAAACTTTTGCGATACATTTTAATATCTGCTAAAAAAGTCTTCGCCGTTTTGTCAGAAAAAACTGCATTGTTTAGATCAAAAGCCATTAATATTAATTTATATTTTTTATTTATGTCGGATTGTAAAGTTGAAACTTCTACCATGAGTGACGAACTATAAGCAGAACTTCGTAACGTATTCTGAAATTTACAATTTTCAAAGTTCTGGTCACATAACGATAAATAAAATTCAGCAAGCTCAGGCCAGCGTTCGTTTGCAGATAATTTTAAAAGTTCTTGATGATTGCGATCTATAAATGCGCGAAATTCATCTGACGTTGCGATTTGAGCGTCTTCCCAATTAGATAATTTAAAATATTCTGACTTTGCTGTAGCTAGCGTCGTTAATTTTGCAAATGTTGCTGCGGCCGCATTTTTAGACATGTCGGACGAGGCTCCGGAAATATTTGGAGTCGGTTGAACGGATTCTTTAGAACCTTCGTGAACCTTAACGGGACTTGAAGTTCCGCCACAGCCAACTATCAAAAACAAAAATAAGAAGAGAAATCCCATTTTAGAAGCCAATGCCGACTCCTAAGTTTACAATTTTTTTAGTGTCGTCAAAAAGCATTAATTGATATCCGCCATCAGCACGTTCGTAGTTACCGAATGAGTATCCCACGTTAACATTGACTAATTTGTAAGTGTATCCGCCGGACCAAGACGCTGTACTTGATAAGCCTGTTTTTTTCTCGCCATTGATTTGAGTTGTGGTCCAAATTGAAGCGCCAACACCCGTTGAAAAGCCGCCGGCAAAACTATACCGAATTTTCGTTGAATATGAAAAATTTGTATCTACATTTGATTCGCCGCTAACAATAGAAAGTTCGTAAGTATGAAAGTATTTTGACGCTGAAACTGTATTAGCCCAGCTTAATGATTTTTCAAAGAACGTCATGCTGAGTCCAGCTGAGGCTCCAAGTACGCCTTTGATTTCTTCGGCCCGGCTATCATTCCCAGTCGGGAAACTATTACTTGCACCAACGGACCACGTCATCGTTTCAGTCAATTTGTCGCCGTAACCAATTCCCGCAGACAAGTCATCCCAGGCTGGATTGTCTTGTTCATTGCGGACGTTTTGGCCTTCGGCCTTCCAGTTGAGTGCAGTTCCCATAGAGGCACTTAATTTTTTTGTAATTGAATAAGAAACATCAGCGCCAATCCCGTTTGTGTAACGGCGTTTTTCTCCTGTGCTTGCCAAATTAGTACTGACTTTGTATGAAAATGCATAAGCCCAGTCCGATTTAGGTTCTTTGTCGTCTTTCGCTTTTGGTCTTTTAGAGATCGATTTATTAACAAAGGTTTGATCCACAGGATTATTCGACGCCACAGTAACACCTTTAGTGGTCTTTAAGGCCACTTTTACAGCTGCGTGAGTTGCAACTGTAAAAATCAAGATTAAAAAAGGAGTTAGCGTACTTAATCGCATTATTTACATTGGCTTTCTTTATAAAGATTGTTTCCGCGACGGAAAAAGAAATCCTTAAGGATCGAGTTCATGTATTGCTTTCGTCGTAAATCCAATGTTATCGAAGATCCGCCATCGATCATTGCCGGTGAGTATATCAACGAACGACCGTTTTCAATTCGGTAGGTAATTAATAAATCAGACTGCTTCAATGTACCTTCAACTTCAGCAACTGCTTTATTCATATCGCAGACGATCTTCGCCGCATTTTCAACAAGGAGATGATAATTCTGATCGATATCGCTTAAAATTTTTGTCGGAATTGGGAAAATCAACGATGACTTACTGACAGAGTCTAGGGCGTAGCGAGCCGCCTCATCTAAATCACTATTTGCACGAGTAATCTGATTGTACGCACTATCTAAGATTCCACGGTATTCAGTTTCAGATTGGTCAAAAATCAAACCACGATACTCAGCGCGATCCATGAGCTCAGGCTGGTTCATAATAATCATCCAAGTTTTTTCATGGTCTTGAATGCTGGCAAACTTAGCCATTGCCAATGATTGATTGATGACTTCAATTGGTTTAATTGCATCTGGATCATCGGCTTTAAGACCGATATCTACACCTAAGCGGTACATCGATACTAAAGAGCGAATTTTTTTATCGTACAGTCTTAAGCTGTGAACGCCTTTGAACCAATCGATAATGTTAGAACCTTGAGAATTAAGTTTAGATAAACCTGTGCTGACGAAAGTTGGCTTATCAAAAGGCTCATTAGTTGTTACGTCAACAAACTGAACATGAAAAAGTTCTGAAACTAAAGTTTCTTTCAGTGTAGGACTTGGGTCTTCAACGTCCAAAGACGGTTTCAGTTTTCCAGAGTATCGTTTGAAACGATTCAACAGTTCGTATTTAGAGAACACATAGGACTCACCAGAAATTGATTCCGAAGTTCCCATTCCAAGAGCCTTATGTAATTCTTTGGCCTTAGCTTCTTTTTGAGCT
>JAYVHE010000228.1:0-11629 GCA_043771495.1 Bdellovibrio sp.
GTAAGCCCATTTTTTCTCGACGCGCATCAAGCGTAAGTCAGTATCGGTTTCTTTAATTTTGGTATTAACGCCGTTATCTGTGTAATCGCGATCGATGTAAATAGTGTTTAAAGAAAAAATGGTCGTACGTGACAAGTCAGCCTGTGCAATTCCAGAGATAAAAACGACTAAAGGAAATAAGATTTTTTTCATACTTAAATCTTATTTTCTTATCGGGATTCGAGTCACGAATAATTTTTAGTGGAGCTGATTATTACCTGGACGTTTCGAAGTCATTTTTCGAGCTTTAGGCACAACTTCATCTTCAATTTCAGTCAAGCGCTCAAGCAGACTATCCTTGGCCATGCGAATCGCATTAAAGATGTCATCGTGATAAGCCTCGGCTTCGATGGTTGTTTCACCTTCTTGCAAGATGATGGCGATCCGATGTTTGTAAGATTCTTCAGGCAGATCGAATTCGTCCTCGGCATCTTCAGGTATTTCGGTTGGATTTCGAGCAATCACGTAAACTAATGTTTCTGAAGTTACATAGGGCTGGAAGTCGATCAGCTGTTGGTAAATGTAGGATTTTACCTCTGGACTTGTTTCAATAAGATCCGCATCACCTGGTTGGCCACCTTGGTGTGAGTTTTTTATTGAACGAGCTGTTGAACGAGACATAACTGCCTCCTCTCTACATTTTGAGCAACTTTTAGTCGTACTTTTAGTCTAACACGTTGAAAGTATTAAAAAAAGTCTGTGGACCTTGATCCATCTTTTTCTTATAGAAACTAAATTATGCAATTTGGCATCTCGACTTGAGTCGGTGTCTTAAATTGAGTAAAAACAAAGAAAGATTTTCTTGGAGGAGGCCGCATGGGTGAACAGTCAGTAAATTTAGAACTTTCTGAAAAATGGATGCGCCATCTAGAGCCCGAATTTGCGAAGCCTTATATGGATGATTTAAGAAAATTTTTGCAAACAGAGTACGAAAATAAAAAGCTTATTTACCCCGAACAGAAAAATTATTTTCGCGCCCTTGATTTGGTGGATCCAGAAGACGTTAAAGTTGTTATTTTAGGTCAAGATCCTTATCATGGCCCCGGCCAAGCGCACGGGCTTAGTTTTTCAGTGGCTAGCGGCGTACGATTTCCGCCATCATTGAAAAATATTTTTAAAGAACTACAAAGTGATATGAATATTCAATCCCCAAAACATGGCGACCTCACAAAATGGGCCGAGCAGGGTGTGCTTTTATTAAATAGCGTGCTGACCGTTGTTGATGGACAAGCGGCCTCTCATCAAAAAAAAGGTTGGGAAACGTTCACAGATAAAATTATTGATGTTGTTAATCAAGCTTCGCCACATTGTGTGTTTGTGTTGTGGGGCGCCTACGCGCAAAAGAAGGCGGCGTTTGTTGATCGCAAAAAACACTTAGTGATTGAAAGCGTACATCCATCACCGTTGTCGTCACACCGTGGATTTTTTGGATCCAAACCATTTTCTAAAGCGAATCAGTGGCTGCAAAACCAAGGTCAGAAGCCAGTAAACTGGGATTTAAATTAAAAGAGTCCTTATCTTTTGAATTACTTACGACTTGACCTGTTTGCGATGCAAGTACAAAGTCCCGATGTTTACCATCGGTATAGCGTGTTAAATTGACTCCGCTTGCCGGCGGTAAACATCGGGACTTTGCAGGTAATAGAAAATTTATTGTTGATGTTTCAATTGCGAAAGAAACTGATATGAATTTTTTGATAGCGATATTGAAGTTTGTCTTTTTGTTTGTGGTTGGTTTAAATTCTCAATCAGCCCTAGCGGAAAAAATCACATTTGAAAAAGTTTATGAAAATCCGGATATTGTTTGGGGCTTTGAGTTTGTCGATAATAATAAAATCCTTATTAATCATCGCAACGGCACTATGACATCCTTTGATTTGATATCCAAAAAAGCTGAGTCGGTTAGTCACAGTTTTAAGATTTTTGAAGAAGGCCAAGGCGGATTGTTAGATGTTGCTAAAGACACGGACTATGAAAAGAATCGTATTCTGTATTTTACCTATTCAACAACAAAAGATAAAGGCAAAGAAAACACCACGCGATTAGCGCAGGCACGCTGGGATAAAAACCAGCTTTTCGAAATCAAAGATCTATATACAGCGAATGCGTGGTCTAAAAATAATATTCATTTTGGTTCGCGAATTGCCGTCGCTAAAGATGTAATCTATTTTTCTGTTGGTGAGCGTAATGAGCGTAACAAGGCTTGGCGCTGGATGCGTCAGGAAATCTTTGGGAAACAGAGCATGGTCCCAAGGGTGGTGACGAGCTGAATATGATCAAAAAAGGGCAAAATTACGGATGGCCACTCGTCAGCTACGGCAAGGAGTACTGGGGACCAAAAATTCGCGAGAAACCCGAGGCCGCTGGCTTAGAGACCCCGTTTTCCAATGGACGCCGTCTATGGCTCCTTCCAGTTTAATGATTTACTCCGGAAAAAAATTTTGGCAGTACAAAGACCACTTCTTTGTGGGTGGACTGGCCATTACCTATGTCTCTATTCTGAAACTTAAAGATCAAAAAGTTGTTAATGAGTCTAAATTAGCCGCAGAAATGGGTGAGCGCATCCGCCAAATAAAGGAAGACCCCTCTACGGGAGATATTTATTTTTCGACGGACTCAGGCAAAATATTTCGCTTTAAATAATTAATTGAATAATTTATTGACCGGTAACACCCCGATTAAATACTGTTTGTGCATTACATTAATGACTCAAACAAACATGGAGAAAAACATGAACAACGTATCAAAAATTTTAGTCGGCTTAATGCTACTAGGATCTGCGGCTCACGCCGACAATCTAGTGTATTGTGCTGAAGGCAGCCCGTCGTCTTTTAACCCGCAAATCGTGACTGATGGAACCAGCATGAACGCCAGTGCCCAAACAATGTTTAACAAACTGATTGAATTCAAACCGGGTTCAACAGAAATTCGTCCAGCATTAGCTGAATCATGGACTGTTTCTAAAGATCGAAAGCACTATACATTCAAATTGCGCAAAGACGTGCAATTTCACTCGAATGAATTTTTTAAACCAACACGCAACATGAATGCGGACGATGTGGTTTATTCATTCCAAACTCAGTTAGATAAAAAAGATGCTTTATCTATTCCTGCAGCCAACTACGAATACTTTGACGCCATGGAAATGGGCCAATTAATCAGCGCGATCAAAAAAGTTGACGACTACACGGTAACGTTTGAATTAAAACGCCCAGAAGCGCCGTTCTTAGCAAACATTGCGATGGATTTCGCAAGTATCTTATCAAAAGAATATGCTGAGTCTTTAGTTAAATCTGGTAAGGGTTTAAAAACTTTAGAAACAAATCCAATTGGCACCGGTCCATTTGTTTTCAAAAGCTACCAAAAAGATTCAACAATCAAATACACAGCGTTTGATAAATACTTTCGCGGTAAGCAAAAGATCGAGAACTTAATTTTCGTTATTGTTGCGGATTCAACTGTTCGCGCTCAAAAAATGAAAGCCGGCGAATGTCATGTTATGAGTAATCCTCAGCCTCAAGACATCGAACCTCTTTCTAAAAATGCAAAAGTTAAAATCTTAACGATGGAAGGCTTAAACGTTTCTTACATCGCTTTCAATACAGAGAAAAAACCATTTGATAACATCAAAGTTCGTGAAGCCATCAGCATGGCTATGAACCGTAAGGCTTATATCGACGTGATTTATCAAGCACAAGGTGCCCCGGCAAAAAATCCAATTCCACCAACAATGTGGTCGTATAATAAAAAATCGGAGTTAACTACATTTGATACAGCTAAGGCTAAAAAATTATTAGCTGAAGCCGGATACCCAAATGGATTCGATGCTGAAATGTGGACTATGCCGGTAGCGCGTCCTTATTTACCAAACGGAAAAAAGTTGGGCGAGATGGTTCAAGCAGATTTAGAAAAAATCGGCGTAAAACTAAAATTGACAACATTCGACTGGCCGACTTATTTAGAAAAATCTAAAAAAGGCGAACACCAAATGATCCAATTCGGTTGGACTGGTGATAACGGCGATCCAGATAACTTTATGAATGTGTTATTAGGTTGCGCGGCCGTTGCAGCAGGTAGTAACTACGCACGCTGGTGCCATAAGGAATTCGACGACCTTTTACAGAAAGCCAAAGAAGAGCCAACTCAAGCAGCTCGTACTCCGCTTTATGAAAAGGCCCAAACGATTTTCCAAAAAGAAAAACCTTGGTTTACAATTGCTCACTCAAAACAAAACAAAGTGATCTCTAACAAAGTTCAAGGTTACCACATGGATCCATTTGGACATGAAAACTTTGAAGGCGTATCGTTAAGTAAGTAACGTATTGAATAGCTAAGTAAGTAAAGTTGGATTTATTTGAAGCTCTTATTTCGGTTAACAGTATTATTCTTGTTCATTAGTCTGATCAGCTTTTCGGTGATCAGACTAATTCCAGGCGACCCCGTTATGCATTTAATCGGCGAGCGGGGAGCCGCACCTGAACGGATCGCAGAGCTCAAAAAAAATCTGGGCCTCGATAAATCATTGCCAGTTCAATATTATATTTTTACAAAAAACATTTTCTTGGGTGATTTCGGCGAATCGGTGATTTCAAAACAACCGGTGATGTCGGAATTCCGAGTTTTATTTCCAGCCACGGTTGAACTAGCGGTATTAGCTATTACGTGGTCGTCGATTGTTGGATTGTTCTTGGGAATTTTAGCTGGCATTAAGCGAAATTCTTTTTGGGATTATGCTTCTGTTAGTCTTTCAACAGTTGGATTTGCCATGCCCCTGTTTTGGTGGGGTTTAATTTGTATTTTCTTTTTCGCCGTCCAATTAGGATGGTTCCCCGTTTCTGGTCGGATTAATGTTATGTTCGACGTCACTCAGATTACGGGCAGTTATTTAATTGATTCATTATTAACAAAAAACTTTGAAGCGTTCTTTTCAGCGTTGAAACATTTAGTTTTACCGGCATTTGTTTTAGGAACAATTCCGTTAGCGCTCATTGTGCGTGTAACACGGTCCTCGTTTATCGATATCGCAAAGGAAGATTACATTCGTACTGCGCGCGCAAAAGGTTTATCGAGTTCAAAAGTTATTTATAAACATATTCTAAAAAACGCACTTCCACAGATTTTAACAGTGATTGGTTTGTCGTTAGGACAATTACTCACTGGCGCCATCATGACGGAAACTTTATTTTCGTGGCCGGGCATTGGTCGGTGGCTCATTAAAAGTATCGAGGCCCGTGACTACGCCGTCGTCCAAGCCGGATTGTTCTACGCAATGATTATGATTCTGGTCATCAACATTCTAACGGACGAAGTGATCAAACGCATTAACCCACGTTTGCGGGACGCAAACCGATGAAACATTTACGGGATGCTAGCCGATGATAAAATTTATATTTAAAAATAAAAGTTTGTTAATCGGTTCGGTGGTGCTTTTAATTTTTGTCTTAATTGCACTTTTGGGAATGATCTGGACTCCTTATTCGTACAGAGAAATATTTGAGTCTGCGGCACTTCTTCCCCCAGGCGGACCGTACACATTGGGGACCGATGATTTAGGTCGCGATTTATTATCACGCCTTATGGTGGGCGCTCAATTGTCTTTAGGGATTGGTTTGTTAGTTGGCGGATTATCAATTGTTATCGGTGCATCATTAGGAGTAATGGCCGGTTATTATTCAGGTCGATTTGATCGCACGGTGACTCAAGCAATGAATGCTCTTCAAGCGATGCCGAGTCTTTTGTTGGCGTTATTTGTAGTAGCCATTCTTGGTCCTAGTATTACGAATACAATTATTTCTGTAACTTTAGTTTCAATTCCAATTATGTATCGGTTAGTGCGCACATCAGCGATGATTGAAACTCAAAAAGATTACGTGGTTTCTGCCAAGGCACTTGGTGCAAGCCACACGCGAATTATCACTAAACATTTAGCGCCGAACTGTCTGACACCAATTTTGGTTCAATCCGCAGTTTGTTGTAGTGAAGCCATTTTAAATACCGCGGCTTTAGGCTTTTTAGGTTTAGGAATTCCAGCTCCGTTTCCTGAATGGGGAACCATGCTCAGTGATTCTAAAAACTTTATGGAAACAGCACCACGCTTACTGTGGGCGCCAGGTCTTTGTTTGCTGTTTTTAATTTTATCCACACAATTAATTAGTGACGGTTTACGTGATCAATTAGATCCGAAACTTCGTGGTCGCGGTTAATAGAATTTTTATAAGAGGGATTTTATGAAATTGAAAATTATTGGTTTATTATTGGCGGCCTTTGTTTTTACAGGCTGTAACACCAGCAGCAACTCAAGCAATGGAAGTCCTCCAACAGATAATCCAGGTGGTAACGACGTCAACGAGCTCGGCTACGATCCGAAAGTACGTTGGACCGAGCAGGGCGAATTTTCTTACAATCACCGCTATTCTTACAATGGTTCCGCATGCGAGACCGGAGAACAAAAATTTGGTAATCTGGCTGAATATTGCATGGCTTTGCAAGATCAAAAGCGCAACGGCGGCTGCGCGCTGCCGTCACGAACTTCTTCTTACAGAGCAAAATGTGGTAATGATTTTCAGGAGCTTAATTTTAGAGGTGAATTTTATAAATCAGGTTTTGATTCACATATTCAACAGCAATGCTCAACGAATACGTCTGTTTCAGAATTCCAAAATTTAAAACATTACTGTGATTTTTTAAAAGACGAAGCGTTACATAAGAATTGTTTCTGGACGGATCGCAATAAACATTTCCGTAACAAAGAATGCTCTAGTGATTTTTCAGCTATGCCGGGTGCGGTTTCAGGGCCATCGCCACAGCCGAATCCAAACCCAAATCCGCAACCTAATCCAACTCCGACACCAACTCCGCTTCCAGATCCTGTTCAAGAAATTCCGATTGTTAAAGAACTTAAAGAGCATGGAATTACAACGACAGTTGATTGGCAATCGATTCGGTTAGTTTCATCACACCCAATGCCGGGTGAGCCAACGGTCGATGAAAAAATGAAAGTCCTATGGTCGGAACTGGCTGCAAATAAAAATGAAATCATTAAGCGTAAGGCGATGATTACAGAAATTGAAGTCAGTATTTACACGAATTTTCACAATTTTAGTACGGTTAAGCAATTCGTGATCGATTTTGAAACAAAACAAAATCAATTAAAGGACTACTTTCCACTGAGTGATAAGATTCAAACATACGAAAACGAATTAAAAATTAAATTTAGTTTTATTCACAATGGTTCGTATAGTGACACAGTTTCTTATAAACCACTCCGCCAAATGATTGCTTTGATTGAAAAGAATTTTGCCGATTTAAAATCAAGTTTTGGTCTGTTTAGTGAAATTAAAATGGACTCCTACGTGGGCTATTTTTCTAAATCACAGACCTTAACTCTTCGCCGTGACTTCTTAGATGCTGACTTTTCTCAATATTTAAAATTGTTAAAACCACTTGCGCCGACTCTGAATTGGTTTAAATCCAAGGGTGTAGACTTCGAAGCTGATTTTGATATCGAAAAAGATTCCCGAACTGTTTATGATGCATTTAAAGTCGTTGAAGGTTCTTTGCCAAGTTTTGAACAAATGGTCAATGCCGGCATGTTAAAAGAAGTAACTTTGTACTTTTCTAACGGTAAACAACATTACTGGAGTTCTTTGAAAAGTATTTCGTTAAGTATTGATTTTATGAATCAAAGAGAGGTTACAGATATTTTAAGTAAACTTGGAAAAGTGGCGCAGTTGTCGCGTGACGGAAGTGTTGAAATCACTGTTTCCGGATCTGAATTAACAGACGGGTTTATCAAGTCATTCGGTTTCTTAGAAAAATTCTGGCCAAAAATTAAAACCAAATTATCTTTTATTAAAAAAATTGAATTGGGCTATGAGTCTAAGTTTTATTCTGGTTTGAAGCAATTAAACATCGGTTACAACAGTACCGAAGCAGAAACTGAAAAGATTATTAACGAAATTAAATAACCTTTTTGCTGTAGTGAATAATTAGTTTTTTTCAGTTAATAAATTGTCAGTGATCGCTTGAGCTTGCTGCCGAGAAGCCATAATTACATCAACTAATGCATCAGAAATTTTTTGTGTTTCTGCGATTGTGAATTCTTCTGGTGCATCGTTGTCGATGATGTAATCGGCTGTAAAATCAAAAACGTTACGTCCAACTTTTGATTCGACGGCTATTTCTAAAGTTCTGATTAATGACTTATTTGTCAGTTTCAATTGTTGAGTGATCGATGTTCCCATTTCTGAGAAATCACGACGAGTCATGTTTACTCCACTACGAGCACACTCTTTATTAAACTGAGTGTAGTCCTTCATTGCTGGAGCTTGTTTCTTTAAAGTTGCACGTACTGGGTCGTCATATTGTTTGTAAATACAGCGACTTTCATTATCAACTTTATTAATTTGACGGTAAATTTTTGTTGTGAAGTCACCTTCGTAGACCATGGCTGGCTTATGTAAAGCTTGACCGCTATGGAAAGCCGCTAGCAATGTAACTTGTAAATGAGCATCATCCCAGTTCGGTGAAAAACCAAGGCTACCTTGTCCATCACCTTTAGTCATACGACGATATTGTTCAGCAACGTAAACCGCAACAAAGTCAGCTAGAACTTGTTGGCCATCCAAATTTAAAGACGCCACAGTTCCGCTATCACTATTTAATAAAATTTCAAAAACAGATTTATAAAAATTGCGAACTTCAGTTTCGTTAGATCTTTTTAAGTAAGTTTCTAAAGCTGACAAATAGTGATTATAAGACGCATCCGCTACATACTTAACAACAGGTTTTCTCCAAGGGCTTCCAAATTGAACTGGCGGGTATCCCACTGCAGAAAAACTGCGGCCTGAACGTTCTGCTTGGTACTGATCGTGGGCTTTATAACCAACATGAAATGTACTTACGTTTTGTGATAGACGTAATTCAACGCCTTCGCCATTTTGTACTCCAGCGATTTCATAACTTTTTTGGTTAGGTCCTTCTTTACTGATGGCTCCAAACAAAGTGTTTTGCATATATTTTAAAAAAGTTTGGCCTTTAGACGATTCTAAATTATATGAAGCATTGTATTTTGATACAGTGATGTCTTTATAGACTTTTGCAGTTGCTGTAGAAGTTAACGTTGCAGTCATTAAATAGATTAATACTTTTGTTGTGTTTTTCATGGAATTGTTCCTGGTGTTCGGTGTTGCGGGATTTTAACACGGTGTAGAAAAATTCCATGAGTCAAAAAATATTGCCCTGTAAATCTGACAGACCTGAGTGTCGATAGTTTTGACACTCAGATTTCGTTTTGAATTTGTATGTTTTCGAATTTGTTAGAAAATTTTAAAAATTAAATTTTAATTTCCAACGTCGGCGCAGGTGCGTCCTTGCATTCTGGAATTTCGCTAACTTTAATTGTAGTCGTGTTTGGAGCACCGGCATCTACCCATTTGTTCATCATCGCTTTTTCACAAGCGTTTAACAATCGAGCCCCGTTATCTGTGTACGGCATATCATCGGCATTCACCGCCATGATTACATCTGCAATTCGCGCTTTGTATTCCTCTAAATTTGTTAACAACGGTTTCTTATTCGGATTTTTTGTTTTTGTATGGCATTCCGCGCAGCTTACAAATGACGTTTTCATCAAATAATCAAATGTTACTAACTGCTCTTCTGTAACAGGTGGTGGTTCAACAACAGGTGGTGGTGTTCCGCCAGGTCGACATTCCAATAAATCATAAACCTTCGTTGTCGTAACTTCTGGAGTTCCGAGTTCAACCCATTTATCAAGTTGAGCTTTTTCACAGGCCGTTAGTGGTTTATAACCTTTTTCTTCAGGAGGCATGCTATCCGTACTAATTGATTCTGCAACGTCAGCAAGGCGACCTTTAAAATGTTCGATCGTTAACAATAAGGGCTTACGTTTTTCATTCTGAGTTTCAGCATGGCAATTTTTGCAAGTGATAAGCACCGTCTTTTGCAAATGGCCAAACGAAATAACTTGATCTTCTGGTCGTAGGCTTTGACCCGAAGGATTCGGATTCGTTTTTTCAGCTAATGCAATCGGATCCGATTTCTTAAAGTCACAGGCCGACAGCATAAAGCTTGAAGCCAGAATTAACAAAGAGAGTATTTTTAACGATTTCATTTCAGAACCCGCCCTTCCAAAGCTTATATATAGTGCATTTCTGAAAGGGTGTATAATTATATTCAGTCATAGCAGACATTCATGAAATGAATATCTGACAACCGTTTATACAGGAAAAGAGTTCATTATTTTAAAGAATCATCGCCTTTTTTAAATTTGAATCGATCAAATCCAAGAACGGTTCTGTATTCATGTATTTATCTGGCGTCGTACCTTTTTCACCGTAAATACAAACCGCAAGATCCTTTGTCATTTTTCCGGATTCGACGGTCTCGACACAAACGCGTTCAAGAGTTTTCGCAAATTTATCAAGGGCTGTGTTGTTGTCCAGTTTTGCACGATGTTCTAAACCTCGAGTCCACGCAAAAATGGATGCAATTGGATTTGTTGATGTCGCTTTACCTTGTTGGTGCTGTCGAAAGTGACGCGTCACTGTTCCGTGTGCGGCTTCAGACTCCATAGTTTTTCCATCTGGAGTAATTAAAACGGATGTCATCAAACCTAAAGACCCAAATCCTTGTGCCACGGTATCAGACTGCACGTCGCCGTCATAATTTTTACAAGCCCAAACAAAATTACCATTCCATTTTAACGCTGACGCAACCATGTCATCAATTAAACGGTGTTCATAAGTAATTCCAGCAGAAAAATATTTTGCTTTGAATTCTTTTTCATAAATATTTTCAAAAATATCCTTGAACCGACCATCGTATTTTTTCAAAATTGTATTCTTAGTTGATAAGTACAACGGCCATTTTTTTGTTAGTGCCATATTAAAACAAGAACGTGCAAAACCCATGATGGATTCATCGGTGTTGTACATGGCTAAAGCTACTCCATCACCCTTGAAGTTGTAAACTTCATGAGAAATAGTTTCGCCACTTTCAGCTTGGAAAGTAATTGTTAATTTACCTTTGCCTTTAGTTACGAAATCAGTTGCGCGGTACTGATCACCAAACGCATGACGACCAATACAAATTGGCGCCGTCCAGTTTGGAACTAAACGCGGAACGTTTTTACAAATAATCGGTTCGCGAAAAACGGTTCCATCTAAGATGTTACGAATAGTTCCATTTGGCGACTTCCACATTTGTTTCAAATTAAATTCTTTAACGCGAGCCTCGTCCGGAGTAATCGTCGCGCACTTGATGCCAACATTATATTTTTTGATCGCTTCGGCTGCATCAACAGTGACTTGGTCGTTGGTTTTATCACGGTATTCCATGCCCAAATCAAAGTACTTAATGTCGATATCCAGGTAAGGCGTAATTAACTTATTTTTAATAAATGACCATATGATGCGAGTCATCTCGTCGCCGTCTAATTCTACCACTGGATGAGCTACTTTAATTTTTTGCATGACCAAATCTCCTTAATTTAAAGATGACAGTCTGCCCTGACTTTTAGGTGTTTTCAAGAGTTGACTGGCTTACACGTCACTCCGAGAGTGACGTA
>JAYVHE010000229.1:0-3612 GCA_043771495.1 Bdellovibrio sp.
GCCGAGATATATTCGGTTTGCTGACTGAGAAATGGTCGATGTGGTTTAAAAGAAAACTCACCGGCAGCAGCACTTATGGATAATGTGGTTAAAACGACGATCATTAAATATTTCATGGAAACTCCTTTATAGTTGTTGTTGGTACGCTTTTAAAGGGCCCTGAGATATATTACAAAACACGTTTATCAAGTATACAAAAAGTAGACTATATGGCATATATATTTCTCTAAACCCTATAAATGGTACACAAAATGAATACTTCAAAAGTGATCAAGGTTCTTAAAACAGAATTAAAAAAAAACAAAATCACTTACAATCAGGTGGCGGCCCTACTAAAAATGAGCGAAGCCGGCGTTAAAAAGCTTTTTAACAAAGACGATATAAGTTTAAAAAAGATCGAAGCGATTTGTGAACTAATGAACGTTTCGGTTCTTGAGATTTTAAAAATCTCTGAAAACGACGACGTCGAGGCCGTTACGTTTAACCAAAAACAGGTGCAGTTTTTTTTGGCGAAGCCACAACATTTTCATTTTTTTATGAAGCTGGCTTATGAGCAAAAAAGTCCATTAGCCATTCAAAATGAATTTAAGTTATCGCCTAAATCTTTGTCTCAGTATTTAAAACAACTCGAAGAGATAGGCCTTATCAAGCGTCATCCCTTTGAGCACAATCAAATTGTAGGTGGGATTCCCTTAGCTTTAAATACAAAGGGAACCGAACTAGAAAATTTTAAATTTAAAATTACTCAGAATTTACTCAATCGATTGAAACAAAATTCAGAACATCAACTTAAAGGCGCGGGGTTTTATCTGACATCAGAACAACTGGACGCGTTTGCAATTAAGGCAGATGCGGTCATTTTAGAGTACTCGGCGATCTCTCGAGCAAATCGTAAAAAAGCAAACCCAGTCAACTTCAAAGACCACACATTTATGTCGTTTATCGTGAACACGTCAATGTTCACGAACGTGGTTGAATTATAACACTAATTACATCGTCTAACTAATGGTTGGTTCGGGATTGGCGATCACGATTCATTAATCGCGACTGTCCTTTATTTTCAATCTCTGAAAAGGCTTCCTCGCCACTAGCTCTTTCCGCAATTTGCGTCGGAGGAACTTTTAAGTCCGAATCAATTTCCATATGTTGTTCGTCAAATGTTGCATCGGCCCCTTCGGCGGCAATTTTTTCCTGATCTTCTGGTCGCAACGCTTTAAATCCGTTTGTTGTTGGAGTTGTTGGTTTTTGAGCGTCCGATGAAGAGGACGATGAATTGTTGATTTCTTGTTGTGCCATTTTTTCCTCCTTTTTGTAGTCCTTTCAGATAGAGCAATGCCTGTGCCGTATTTTACACGGTAAAATGTTGTAGCTTCGGAACATAATGCACACATTTTTACGGGTGGGGTCGTCGTCGATAAATATTCACAAGAGTTCCGTTGTTTAATATTTTGTGTGTGGTAAAAGTTTTTTGCTTGATAAACAATAAAAATTATATTTTTGCTATTGTAAATTCCTCAGTAGTGGGGCGATTCGCTTTTGGAATTTTGTGCATTGCTTTGGTTTTAGCATTGAATTCTTCGATTCAAATGTACGACTCGAATTATATCCCAATGTCGCTGTTTTTAGGTTCTGTGATCGTAGCTTCCTGGTGCGGAGGATTTTCAGTCGGGATTTTCGTTACGTTTTTGGGTTTTGTCATAGAAACATTTGTCTATTCGAAAAGTCCGTTTTATGTAACGGGCGATAAGCTTGAGATTTTGAGGGTTAGTGTGTACTTAGCGCAAGGTGCTGCTTTGAGTCTGGTCTTTGGCAGTGTTTACAAAATGCAAAAGAAAATTGTACAACATGAAAAAAAAATGGCGGCGGCTCTACTTAGAAAGCGCTGTGAAGTCTATGTTAAAGACGCCACCTTAAAAGATTTAAAAGTAAAACAATCAGAATATGTTGCTCAGCGGTTTAAGGCGGAACAAGCGAGTCTCTCGAAAAGTATGTTTTTAGCAAATATGAGTCATGAAATTCGCACGCCCTTGGTTTCAATCTTAGGTTACGCGGAATTGCTGAAAGACGGCGACATTACTCTAGAGACGGCAAAATCGTATGGGGCTATTATCGACCGCACCGGAAATAATTTATTAGAAATTATCAATGATGTTTTGGATTTGTCAAAAGTCGAGGCGGGACAGCTCGATATAGAAAAAATTCCATTTTGTGTTGTAACACTGATCGAAGAAATTCATACACTCGTAAAAGTTAAGGCCGAGGAAAAAAAGTTGGATTTGATCTTTCACGAAAATGAATCTATCCCTGATATAATAATTAGTGATCCACATCGTATCCGCCAAATTTTAACTAATTTAATCGGCAATGCTATTAAGTTTACCGATTCGGGTTCGATCCAAGTGTTTTATAACACGGACCAATCTCACATAACTTTTTGTGTGCGAGATACAGGAATTGGAATTGATCAAGACCAACAAAAAAAACTATTTCAGAATTTTGGCCAAGGTGATAGCAGCATCGCGCGAAGATTTTCCGGAACTGGTTTGGGGCTATCGTTATCGAAACAACTCGCTCAAAAATTGGGTGGCGATGTTTTTCTGGTCGAGACTAAAATTAGTTTCGGCTCAACGTTTGCTTTAAAAATACCGTTTCAATTGCCGAGCGACAATCAGGCTGTTACTGCTTACCTTCAAAATGTAAATTTGGAATTTGATAAGAATTTTTCCGAAAAATCAATTTTGTTAGTTGAAGATTCGCTAGATAATCAGTTTTTGATTAAAACACTTTTAGTCAGTTCTGGTTTTACCGTCACCGTCGCCTGTAACGGGCAAGAAGCCATTGATTTTGCAAAAAAAGACAAATTTGATTTGGTTTTAATGGACATGCAAATGCCGGTTAAAGACGGGTATGAGGCTTGCCAAGAAATGTTGGCCAATAATTTTTCTGCGCCTATTGTTGCATTAACGGCTAATGCCATGAAGGAAGATCGCGATCGCTGCCTGCAAGCAGGTTGTAGTGATTATATTACTAAGCCGATTCGAAAAACTCAGCTTTTGCAAACCATTCGAAAAAATTTAGATTTAGTTTAAAAAAACAGGTTCTTCATCGAAGAACCTGTTTGACTCAAAACTAGCGCGAAGAAGAAGCTTTGCTATTTTTAGAACCTTGTTTTGTTGTTGAACTTTGGCTATCACGTGATTGTGATCCGCGACGAGTTGAAGACGGTTTTCTAGTTTTTTTCATTTGTTCTAATTGTATCTATGGTAGATAAAGCAAATTGTGGACCGAATTTCCCCAGTTGATTTTCGTTAAGGCCTCCACGTTACGGATATTTAGAGCACATATTGTGGAAATCTTCCCCGTAATGTTTAATTTAGTTATTTTATTTAAATTGGAATTACAATTGCATCCTTATAATTAGTGCAACTTTGAAATGCGCAATTGAACATCACGCAAACACTTAATTAAAGGAGTTTTTATGGAATCGAAAAACCAAAATCGAGAGCAAGCACCAGTGCAAGGACCAGAGCAAGTTCGCGGGGCTGCATTGCGAAAAAAAATGGAAGAGTCTGAAGCTAAGGGTAAAGCTTTTCGCGCAGAACATCAAGGCGC
>JAYVHE010000230.1:0-4236 GCA_043771495.1 Bdellovibrio sp.
AAGAAAAATTTCGCGACTCCAAGGGTGAATATAGAGATATTCTGACCAAAAAAAAGTTGATGACCGAAATGGAGCCTGGGACTGAATTTGGTAATGGGCCCATGCTTCTAGGAATTATTCGAGACATCACAGAAATTAAAAAAATTCAAAAGTCATTTATCGAACAATCAAAGCTAGCCTCGCTTGGCGAGATTTCGGCTGGAATGGCCCACGAAATTAATAATCCCTTAAGTATCATTTCGGGCAAAATGATGATTTTAAAAACTCAGTTGGAGCGCGGAAGTCAGATGGACCCCGCCAAATTACTACAAACCTGTGATGCCGTTTTAAAGAATAGCCAGCGTATAGAAAAAATTGTGCGTGCATTGAATTCGTTTTCGCGAAATACCAAAGGCGACCCTCTTGAACAAATTGCAGTTCGTGAAGTTTTTGAGGAATTAAAGGAATTTATTGTTGAGCGATTAGAAAAAGCAGAAATTAAATTTGAAGTTAACTTTTCTGAAGCAGGCCTTATGGTTCGCAGTCGTACTTCGGAACTACTTCAAGTGTTAATAAATTTAATTAATAACTCGTACGACGCAATTCGTGATACATCAAATGCCTGGATTCGAGTTGAAGTTAAACGCATTGGCAAAAAAATTGAAATAAACGTTATCGATTCAGGTTCTGGAATTCCTGCAGAGATTGCCGCGCAAATGATGGAATTCTTTTACACGACCAAGCCGACAGGGCAGGGAACTGGCCTTGGTCTAAGTTTGGCTCGGCAAATTATTAAATCGCACAACGGCATTTTCGAATTTGTTGCAGATCAAAAAAATACAACGTTTAGAATTGAACTACCCACCTAAGGAATATGATGAATTTTTTATTAGTGTTCGGACCACTTTTTTTATTTGTCGCAATGGCTTTAGGCGCTGTTGAAAACACTAAGACGATTTCATTGCAGTTGGATTATAAAGTTATGGAATGTTCCTATGATCCAATTTTTTTATATCCGTGCTCCTTAAAAACTTTAAAGTCTGAAGCATTCGATTTCGTTTTAGACAATTGCATGGAGTTTTCAAATGGAACTTTTTGTGATTCGCGCGTGGATTTGGGAGTTCATAAAGTTGCAGGATTTCAATTTAATGCACTGGTGATGGTCCAGAGTTTTGTTGAAAAGAATGGTGCAAGTGAAATGACGATTTTGGGATACATGAAATCAGGCAATACTCCAGATACCAGTGCCACGAATTTTAGTCTATTCATTGACAGCGGCGTTTTACATAATCCAGTTAGGGTTGCAGGAGTGACTTTGGCTCTTGCTGAAGACGAACAAAAGCGAATTTATACCTATACACCGCAATTAAAAATATCTCCGGTAACTAAGTAGTAAAATTATAAAAATCGTTGTAATTCGGTTTGCAATTTTTGTTTGAATTCAGAAATTGCGACTGGTTTTCCAAGTAGTTCTTCCATTGAAATCATTTTGTCTGTGCTATAGCCACAAGGATTAATTCCCGTAAACGCTTTTGGATCATAAGTCATGTTGAGTGCAGCACCATGATACGTGACCCATTTTTTTACGGCTATTCCCATTGATGTCATCTTTTTAATTCCATTTTCCGAGTCAACCCAAACACCAGTATCATCGATATTCTCTAAGGACCGACCGAATGATTCAACGTTGTAGTATTTTACCGTGTTAACAATGGCCGTTTCAAAATCGCGCAGGAAGCCGCGAATTTCTTGTGGACCGCGATTTTTACGAGGGGATTTAATATTTAAAATAATGTAAACAACCAGCTGCGAAGGCCCGTGATAGGTCGCGCGTCCGCCGCGTGAGATTTCGATGGTGTCGCCAGTCCATGAAGTCACGTCGTCAGGTTTAGTTTGGCGACCTAGGGTCACGACGGGCGGGTGAGTGCAGAATATGATATAACCACGATGCTCAGCATCTGCAGCAACTTCATCGACTAGTTCGAGCTGGCGATCTAGTGCATTTTGATAAGGGACGAGCCCCCAATCGACAAAGTTTAAATCTTTCATTTAGCACGCATCAAAATTTACGGTCATGCGGTCGTTGCGTTGATTTACTAGGATCGTTTTTTCTTGAAGGATTTTTGAAGTTTGACTTTCGACTAAACGTGCAACGATTTCACCTTCAAAAGTTAAACCTGTATCAATTAAGTAATGAAGTTTTTCATCAAGTGAAGTTGAGTAAAGAATTTTTTTCTCGCCTTTACGATAGATTTCCACCAGATACTTTCTTGGGTTCGGGGAACAGTTGGTTGAAACAAATATTTGTCCTGAAAGTGCGAGTCTGACTTTAATGTCGGGTTCGCGAGCCAAGGTTGAGCTGCCCATGGATAAAACGGTTTGTGATCCTTTATTGACGTTGTGAACCGTTGTTCGGGAAACCGCGCAACCACTAAAGAAAACACCACCGAAAACACCACAGATAAGTAAAAATACTAAATGCAAACTACGCATGGGCTGACTTTGTTCCGCCACCAAGAGGCTTTTGAATAATGTGTATGGCATGACCTAATGTAGCTTCTGCGGCCTCCATCATGGTTTCGCCTAATGTTGGATGCGGATGAATCGTCAAAGCAACATCTTCTAAGCGCGCACCCATTTCAATGGCTAAAGCCGCTTCAGAAATTAAATTCGAAGCCTCAGGCCCGACAATATGAATACCTAATAAAACATGTGTTTTTTGATCCGCGATCATTTTTACAAAACCATCGGTTTCAGACATGGTGACCGCGCGACCATTGGCCGCAAATGGAAATTTAGAAATCATTAAATTTGTAAACCCTTTGGCTTTGCATTCGTCCTCAGTCATTCCGGCACTGGCGATTTCTGGATCTGTAAATACAACTGCTGGAACTGTTTTTGCGTCGTAAACGCGGTTAATACCCGAAATAATTTCTGCAACGAGTACGCCTTCATGTGAGGCTTTATGAGCTAACATAGGCTGGCCACAAAGATCACCAATGGCATAAAATCCTGGTAGATTTGCTCGGCGTTTAGCATCAACTATTACGAAACCTCGTTCATCAACAGCTAAACCAATTTGTTTCAATCCGGATTGATCTCCGTTGGGTCGACGGCCAACAGTGACTAAAATTTTATCGACGGTAATTTTTTGCTCAATGCCGCCCACGTCATAAGTAACCTCATAAGCGGTGCCGACTTTTTTCTGACTTTTAGCTTTTGCTCCTGTGATAATTTTAATCCCAGCTTTGTTGGCTTTGCGAACGACGACTTGTGCACATTCAGGATCAACAACGCCAGCTAGTAGCGAAGTGTTGGCCTCTAAAATATTTACTTCAGTGCCTAATTTTCTTAAGTACGAAGAAATTTCTAAACCAATGTATCCACCACCAATAACAGCAACGCGTTTTGGAATTTGATCAAATGCTAATGCGCCCGTTGATGTGCAGATATCTTTTTCATCGATCGGGAAACCAGGAATTTCAATCGGGCGCGAACCTGTCGCTAAAATAAAATTTTTCGCCGTGATGGTTTCGCTGCCTGTCGCTGTTTTAACGGTCAGTTCTTTCGCTGACTTAAATTCGCCGTTGCCTTTGATGATTGTAACTGTGTTGCCTTTTAAAAGTTGATTCACTCCGCCAGACATTTTATCGCAAACCGATTGTTTCCACTTTACCAATGTTTTCATATCAACTTCGATTCCGCCTTTGATATTTAAACCCATTGTTGGAAAATCATGTTGAGCTTTATGTAAGAGGTGAGTAGCCACGATCATGGCTTTTGATGGAATGCAACCGACGTTCAAACAAACGCCACCTAAAGCTTCGCGTTCAATGATCGCCGTTTTTAGTCCTAACTGCGCACTACGAATAGCGGCAACGTAACCACCGGGACCAGAACCAACAACAACAACGTCAAAATTCTGTGTAGCCATTACGACATCCCCATCATCAAAATGCCAGGATTTTGAATTCGTGTGAAAAATGCTTTTAAGAAATTCGCAGCTACGGCGCCATCGATTAAACGGTGATCGCAAGTCACTGTGTAATTCATTGATTTAATAAAGCCTACGCCACCATCAGGTTTAGGGACTGGTTTATCAGTGATTTTATACATTCCTAAAATGGCCACTTCTGGATGGTTAATGATTGGAGTCGCATATGTGCACCAACAGAACCGATGTTAGTGATTGTGATACAAGCGCCTTTCATTTCGTCTGGTTTTAATTTTCCATCACGCGCTCGTTTTGAAAGATCG
>JAYVHE010000231.1:0-35880 GCA_043771495.1 Bdellovibrio sp.
CCGGGCCTAATGTTATTAATGAAAAAGGCGCCTACACCTACATGCAAAGTTTAGTTGAGTATGCGCAAGGATATAATTTTCTAACGACCTACCAATACAAGAAACCGAATTTAAGTTCTTCGCAAAGTAATGAAGTGAATCGGTTAGGAATTGGGTTATTGCTGTTTCCAATGATGCGTACTGAACTTCGCGGAGAGCTTGTGAACACAAGAACGACCGCTCCAGAAAGTACGTCTCCAGACGAATGGAGCTTAGTCTCACAGGTGCATTTCTCATGGTAAAAAATATTTTATTTGGCTTTGTAGCCTTAATGATTTTTTCACTCAGCTCACTTAAAAGTGAAGCTGGTATAACTGTTAGCGTTGGCACCGCGACATGGCAGGAAAAAATTCCGGTCATTTACAGCGGGAGTGAAGTGCGTGCGAAGACGTCGTTTACCGGGTTAATGTTTGGGATTGGTTTGATGGTTCAGATCACCCAACGATGGAGTTGGGATTTAAATGCCAACATGATTGCGGGTCTTGCCGATATTCAGAAGTTAGATGGCGCTGTAGTGCCACGACGAAATGTTAATTCGATTTGGTTGCCAAATCGAATTTTATATTCTGTGAGCGATCGCATTGCATGGGGCCCTAATATTTTAACTAATTTTAGAAAAATTGACGGTCTTAATGGTGCAGTTAGCACTGGTGCGTTCATCGATTTTGACTACCGTATTTTAGAAAAGTCAGTTCTGACTCATTCCATCGGTACCATCAGCGATTCAAAAGAACTCGCGTACTCAGTCAAATACACAAAACGATTTTAAATTATTATAGACTATTAATCCAAGTGATGACGGCCTCGAGCTCAACGCTGGTCATTGCAGGGTTTCCGCCGATCGGCATATTATGTGGGCCGCGACCAGTCGTGACGTTGGCGTTACGGTAATAAATCGGTGAATCCTCGAGCGATTGCGGAACAACTAAACTAGTTGTTAAATACTGCTCTTCGGAAAAGCTTTTCCAATGAGCATGTTCGTGACAAAAGGTGCATTTTTTTTGAATGGCGGTCGCTGCGGCAACGTACTGAGGAGTCCCAACAATCGTCGTTTCGCCATATCTAAATTTATCAACGGAATTACTGTTCTCGATTTTACCGCAAGAAAGTAATCCGCTCAGAAGTATTAAAAGCGTAAAGCTATGATTCAATCTCATATTCACCATTAGTTCGTTTTCTTTGGTGGCACCGGTTTAGGCTTCGCAGGCGCTTTTGGCGCAGCTGGCTTCGCGGGAGCTTTTAGGCCTGGTTTTGCGGGTGCGGGTGCTGCCGCAACAATTGGAGCTGTAACTTGAATTTTAACTTCGTCTTCTACACCGACGCCTTTGTAGTTAATTTCATTAATTCCAAAATCAGATAGTTTAATTGTAAATTCAGCAACTAATGTCTGGCCGTTGATTTTGTAAGTTCCAGAAACATCTTTTACTTTGTTTTTAATTTGTAATTTTCCAGTGCCTTTGCCGTTTGTTCCTTGTGCTTCAATTAAAATTGCTGTTGGATATTTTTTTACATCTAAATATTTATCTTTAGCGTGATTATCACGTAATTCTAGGCCGGATTTAAATGTGTTTAAATCCAAGGTCAGATTTTTTGCTGTGTAGCTGCCGTTGTTAACTTGAACTGAACCTGTCATACCTTTGATGTCGGCAACGAAGTCACCCACTGGGAACAACTTAACTGACACTTTAGCACCGTTTTCGGCATACGCGAAAGAACTGATTATAACTGAAACTATACTAACGATAAAAATATTTGCTTTCATTGAGTATCCTCTGCTGTTGCCTTAGTAGCTAATCGATTTAATCCAATAAATATAACTTTTTTTTTCCAAGTTGATGAGTCCCATTTTATCACAGGAACGGTGTGCTAGACTATAATCTAGATCCTGGGGTGCTAAAAGCCAATAGTTTAGATCTAAAGTATTAATTTGAACCTTTCTTCACACGGGACTCGGTTTGGTTATGACTTTTGTGAATAATCATTATCGCTGTTATGACAATGGCGCTTCCTAAAATTTGTAAAATGCTCAAGCTTTCACTCAAAATAAAATAACCAGCAACACAGGCCACCACCGGTTCAATCGTTACAATGATTGAGGCCGTGCCACTCGATAGTCTTTGCAGGCCCAATAAAAAGCAAGTGATGGGAATAATCGTGCAGACCAGTGCAATACCTAAAACAATTAAAAAATTTTGCGGCATTAAAAATTTTTCAAACTCTATATAAGAAAAATTAACTAACATCAGTGCCACGCCCGCCGAGAATATAACATAAAAGCTAGAACCACCGGCCGGCGTTTTTCGTTGTAATCGACCACTCGCCAAAACATAAACTGAATAGGTCAATGCTGCAGATAATGCGTACAGAATGTAAATGATTTTGCTGCGATCTATAAGAAACGGAGATTGCGGACCATCGGTTTCGCCAGGCGTATAAATCAATAAAAAAATTCCGACTAAACACATCACCAGACTGATTATTTTAGTGAGTGATATTTTTTCTTTAAAAAACAAAAATTCACCAATGATCACAAAAAAAGGAAAACAAAATAATAACATTGCCGCAATCGCCACACTCAAACCTTGAATGGCAAAGAAATATAAAGATGAAAACGTCGCGTAACCCAATACTCCCAGAATGATCGAGGTAAATATTTGTCGCTTTGGTAATAATAAATCATCACGTTTAAAGATGAATAAATAAACTCCGATGATGAAGCCCGCTAATAAAAACCGAAACGTCAGCAGCTCTTGAACCGACAGATTATTTTGAAACGCGAGCTTACCGAATATGCCCAAGAATCCAAATCCGATTCCTGCAATCAACACGTAAATAAAACCCAACCACTTTTGAGATACTGAATTCATTATCCTAAAATGATACACTTTTTCGATTAAAGAGTTAGGCCAAAGGTCCCGATAGGAATGTTAGATACAGCGTGTTGAACACAATTTAGAGGCATCAATGAATATCAGCGAAATAAAAATTTTCATCGTGAATGAAGAGCGCTTGAAGGCCTACGTAACGATTACGTTGGATGCGTGTTTTGTTGTTCGCGATCTAAAAATCATTCAAGGACCTGGTGGATTATTCGTCGCAATGCCAAGTAAAAAACGTAAAGACGGGCAGTACCGCGATATCGCTCATCCCTTAAATCAACAAACGCGTGAGTTGTTAGAAGATCAAATCTTTGCGGCTTACGAATCTGAACTTAAAAAATCAGGTCAGTCGCTGGAGTCCTATAAGCGGCAAAAAACCACTCAATCTAATCAGAACGACGATTACTAGTCGCTCATTGGTTATTTTCTCAGCAATCCCTAGCCTTTAATTGCTTCTTATATTTACTAAGTATTTCATTTTCTTGCAATTTTTTGCAAACTTCTTTAATTTCAATTTTACGTCTTTTGTTGGGGTATCGCCAAGTTGGTAAGGCAGTAGATTTTGATTCTACCATTCGGAGGTTCAAGTCCTCCTACCCCATCCAATTTTTGAAGGGTCCATACCGGACACATAGGTAACATATCATTCCGAAGACATAGGTAACAACCTTGGTTAATCAAAAACCACCCAAACCATTACTTCGAGGTTATATCCATCAAGAGGCTTTTTTTGTGGCCTTAGGCGCGTGTGCGGTCATGGTTTCAAAAAGTTCCACCCCGATCATGCTGACAGCCAGTATCGTTTATACTGCAGGACTTCTGCTGATGTTTGGCATCAGTGCAATCTATCATCGACCACATTGGGAGCCCGAACCACGTAAATTGATGAAGCGATTGGATCATTCGGCCATTTTTATTCTTATTGCGGGAACTGCAACTCCGATATGTTTGCTCGCGCTTCCAGAAAAAGCGGGCCTGCAATTTTTAATAATAAACTGGTCGGTTGCTTTTGCCGGAGTCTTGCAATCCATTTTTTGGGTGAAGGCTCCTAAGTTTTTGACGGCTTTGCTTTACGTTGTTATGGGATGGCTGGCTGTTCCTTATTTATCTGAATTAAAAGCTTCGCTTGGAATGACAAAAGTGATTCTGATCATAGCCGGTGGAATTATCTATATTTTAGGGGCCGTTTTTTATGCGACCAAAAAACCAAAACTAGTGCCGCACATATTTGGTTATCATGAATTTTTTCACGTTTTTACCGTCATTGCGGCGGCACTTCATTTTATTGTAATTTATCAATTGATTGAATAGCCCACACGGCACTTATCTTAAAATAAAATTACGTATTTTGGGGGCTCGATTTGTTCTGCAGATGCATCCATGCCGTGATCGAAGATTTTTATCAGACAGACATCACGGTATATTAATGCTCAAAGGCTAAAATATTCTTATTTCATCACATTTTTTAGTTTTTTAATTATTCCAAGGTGGGTTTTCACCCAATAGTTTTTGTGGATCTAATCCAATATTAATTAAATTGAACCATTCAGCAGATAAATATTCTTCCATGTCAGAATCTAAATAAATTTCCTCAAAGAAACCATGGCTCCCAGCCAGTTATCGAGCCGCATCGGTTTATTGTAGTCCATCGATGGATCAAAAACGTAAGTTTATTTTCCAACACGCGCCACCAGCGCCACATGGAAATACCATACTGCATTTCCAGATTTGGCGTACCGCGTTTTAACATTTAAATTTCCAAACGCATAAATTTTTGGAAGTGGCTTAATGCGATTTGCTTTTAAGTTTTTATTCATTAAAGCGGCGCGCATAAAACATCCGTCAGTTGGGTATAAATAGGTTACTCGACGAGTTGATTCCGGCATTCTTAACCAGTGTAAGTGTTTTCGATCGCGAACAGCCGTGAAAGCGAATTGCATATTTTCGATCGATGAAAATTCTGGAATAGGTACCGTTGGGGTAACAAATGGGCCCGCTGGTTTTTTAAATTGATTCGATTCAAGCTGCTGATCAAAGGTCGATGCCGAATTAAATACCGTCGTAGTAACGGCTTTAACTTTATAGTCTTCAGATTCTGGCCGCGCAGCCGATAACTTTGCAGATACCGAATTAGATAGTCCAAAAAATATAAGAACGAATATAATTAGACTCACAAACAGCCTTTTTTGATGGCTGGAATAGGACCATTTTATCTTACTTGCGACAATAATTATTTGCTGAATGTGATTTTTTTCAGCAGCCAAAGAACACAGAGGTATTTATTGGGATTCGATCAGCGTTACAGTCACAAGAAAAGCAATTGCGTCAGGGGATTTTAGCTGAACCGATGTTTCATTGTGCAAAAATAAAGTTTCAAAGCGTCGCACCATCATCGGAGCGGTCAGTAAACCTTCAGTACAGATTATAAAATAAAATCGTTTGGGATCAAGCTCCATGTGCAAATCGCCAAACTGCAAAAGCTGCATTTCTGCATCAGCCAACTGTTTGTTAAAAATAAGTCCCAAGTCCGTCACTGACGAAGTTAAAGGTTTACAATTTATTTTTTCATCGCCAGAAAATTGCAAAATGTGATCTAATTCTAAGAGGGTGCCGTTTAATTCCAGGCCTGGTCCGTCGATAACAGTGAGCAGGCGCTGGTAACCTGGAAAAATAGAGAATTCACTTTCAGCTTGGATCAATGCCGAGCTTAAGCGAAACCAAAATGGATCGGCCGGAAACTGTGCCGTTTCAGGATAAATAAAAATTTCTTCTGTGAATCCGAGCCCATTTTTCCAAAGTGATTTTTTGTAGTCGGATTTTTTTAAAAGTTTAATCATCAATTGAACCTAAGGCTTTTGCGACAAAAACGAGTGATCTTTTTTGCGCGCTTGATATTCTTGCGAACGATCCAACTGACGGGGTGATAACCCGTACATTTCGATCGTTTTCAAATCCTGCATGGCTTCAGAAATCGATTTGCGATTGTGAACTACATCAACATAGCTTTTGATTTTATTTATCAATTCTTTGCTGGATTCATGCAAAGCTTCAAAGCGAATCTCGCCAAGATTTAAATCTCTCCATTGCTGAAGGTAAGGAAGGGCTGTTTGCGCACTCGCATTGTACATGGTATTGCGGCACTCGTGATCTGGTTTGATCCAGTGATAATTTCCGAATTGATCTTTCAGTTGCACTTTGTGCTTTTCGCAGGGCTTACCACAGTCTTTAAAGCTCTTACCTTTACTCAGAAACGCGGCGTATACACAGTGTTCCATGTGAAAACTGGGCATCGATTGATGAATGGTAATTTCGGCCTTTTGCGAATCAATATTTTGTAACAGACTGACCGTCTGATCCAAATTCAAATCGTAAGATAAACAAACAGTGCTAAGACCTTTAGAGATCAAATGATCAAACGATTTGTGGTTAGTCACATTTAAACTAAAGTCACCTTTGAGTTCGCCTGTAAATTTTTGGACATTTTGGTAATAGTAAAGTGCACCTAAATTCCGGACCAAAATAAAATCTGGATTTAATGCGTGGATAATCTTTAGATTTACATTCTCTTGCGGTTTTAGAATTCGGGTGGTGGCCACTCCAACACGTAATCCGGCGGCTCGTAAAGCCTCAACAGTAGGTTTGTAGTCGCGACCAAATTCAAAGTCCAAGCAAACTGATGCTAATTCATTTAAATCTAACTGATGCGAAGTTAGCGCGGCAATAAGATCATGGGCTTGATCCAAATTACGTAGTAAAACATTTAGTCGAGTTGTCGAGGGGACTATTGAATGGCTAACTCTTGGTTGAGGGTCGCGCACCTGGACGTCTTTGGCAAAATCAATTTTATTGTTTTTACGAAGCTCGGTCAGTTCTACAAATAATTTTTGGCGCAGATTTTTAATTTCTTTGTGATTTAGAAATAGCGACGCAGCTGTTGCAGTTACTAATTTAAAATCTTTTGGACTTAAATTAAAAACTGTTCCGCCTAAGGCAGAGAATTCTTCAAATAACAGTTCTTGTGTCAGCGGTTTTTTTTGCGCTGACGTTAAGACCTGATCTGTTTTTAGAGTTATTGTGAATCGACCATCAGAAACTTCAGCCACTAGTGGCTGATCCAATTGAGCGGTTAGCGTGACGTTGACTTGAATTTTTTTGGAGTAAGTGCGGTCCGTAACGGATTTTTCGATTTCTTTTTTCTGACTTTTATCGTGATTTAAATAAACTTTGGATTTTAAGGCTAAGCCGTTTACAAAAATGGAATTCGCAAAGCTGAAAGTATAAAACTTTTTACCGTTTTTATGTGATTTTTGAACTGAATAAATTGAGGCCCCTTTTTTATGGCCCGCTTCAAACCATAAAATGCCGTCGCCATTTTCAATACTTAAAGTATCTAAAGCTCCATTTGAAGAGTCGATCTCTAACGTTAAAGAATTATTATGGACCTCTACGACGTGGCCAATTTCAAGGCCCCTGTGAGAACCAAAAGTTCCGTCAACTAAATCTTGATGATTGACTCCGTGGAGCCAGCCTGGAAAAAATCCGCGTGAATATTCGACGGACATCTTGTTTTTTTCGGACTGTAGTTCTTTTTCAGATAATGAATTTTGCGTCGCCGTACGATCGATGACTGAGCGAAACGAATGCGCCACTTGAGCCACGTAGTCTGGTGACTTTAAGCGACCCTCGACTTTAAAACTTTTTACTCCAAGCTTCATTAGCTCTGGAATTTCATTAAGTCCGCAAAGATCTTGAGGTGATACCAAGTAATTACGATCGACTAAATTTTTGGTTTCGCCATCAACAATTAAATCGTAACTAAAACGGCAACTCTGCGCGCACTGGCCGCGATTGGCGGACCGACCACCTAATGTTTCAGATGTAAAGCACTGTCCTGAATAAGAAACACAAAGGGCGCCGTGAACAAAAACTTCTAATTCATTTTTGGTACGCTCGGCAATTAATTTAATTTCATTTAAAGAATTTTCGCGGCCTAGTACAAAACGTTTAATGTCTAAGTCTTTTAGAAATTCAATCGCTAAGTCATTGGTGATCGTCATTTGAGTCGATGCGTGTATGACTTGTTCGGGACACATTTCTTTAATCAGACGAATCAGGCCAATGTCTTGCACAATTAAAGCATCAGGTTTTAATGGCAAAACACTTTTAATGGCCTCAACCACCGCCGGAAGTTCATTTTCAAAAATAACGATGTTAAAAGCTAAATTAACTTTAACGCCGTTAAGGTGACAAAGTTCTATAATGTGTTTAAGTTCCGCTAATTCAAAGTCGTAGCTGCGGCCACGAGCATTAAAGCCGGGGAATCCCACGTAGATGGCGTCGGCGCCATTGTGAATGGCGGCTTCGGCCATTTCTTTTTGTCCGACGGGGAGTAATAATTCAAAATCGCTTGATTTCATTTTAGTTCTTTCACTGTAAAACTTTTGCTTTCGGATAGAACCACTTTAAAAAAGTTTTGCAGGGCAATTGTTTCGTTTTCATTTTTTGCGAAATGATCAAACTGATGTATTAATTCGTTTTCGCGTTTGGAATCAATCAGTGGCAATTCATTCGTATTTTTAATTTTCCAAATTTGCAAATTGAGTTGTAGACGTTGCTGGAATAACCGTCCCAAGTCCATATGTATTTGATCAATTTGCGATCGCAGATTCTGAAGTTCGTCGTTTCGATTTTGCACTGAACACTTTTATATTTTATTCAGTTATTTCGCAAGGATAGGCGCTGGAACATGTAAAAACAACAGCGCCTTAGTGATTAAACGTTATTATCGACGAGCTGGAGCCGCCGAGGCTGGAGGCTGTCCCGTTGAAGGCCAGGCTTTCATGCGAATCTCGTTAAAGCGTTCTTGCATGACATTGCAACTGGTTTTGTACTTCGACGAAACAGTTTCTGGCTTACAGAATTCATCTAAAGTTTTTTTAATTGCGTTGTAAGCAGGTTTATTTTTTGGATTTTGCCAGATTGTTAAAAGTTGGTCTTTAGATGGTTTTTCTGCGCTGGCATCCAGACATGATTTTGTTGTGTTGTCTCTGCGACTCACGCAAACAGGATCTAGGACACATTTTTTTGATTTTGTGTGTGGGTCCGTAAAACATTTTTCTTTATAGCCCGCTAAAAACGGATTGCACATTTGTTTGGGATCCTCACAGTTAAATGAACTTGCTCCGTCACCGAGCTCAGCAATTTGGTACTCTTCTGGCAAAACTTCAACAGGAAAGCAGGGATCGTATTCCAGAGGAAATCCGGCATTGATGCAGGTCGTTTTATCGGTAAGGGTTACGCCTTTGGGTAACGTCTGTCTGGTTGAAGAAACGGGAACTCCGGGAGGGCTTGCAACTAGAGTGACTGTCGTCGGAGCCGGAGCAGCTACCACCGATGGAGCTCCGGTCGCATTGAGCGGGCGAATAGCAACGGGTGGTTTTACTTCGCGAAGTTTCTCGGCGCGAATTTCTTGCGCGAGTTCTGGGCCCAATACTTTAGACTCTTCCAATAATTCTTCAAAAGATTTTTTTTGAGACGCCGTCGTCAATTTGTCTCGTAGTTTGATCATACGGTTTACAAAATCAGTTTTGTCTTCATCCAAAATAATCTGGGTATGCGCACCACCATTTACTACGAGTGATTTTATGCGGGCGGTGTTAAATGCTATTAAGAATCCTAAATGGTTTATCTCTTCACCAGGATTGTTTGACGGATAATGGTAGTCCGCCCGACCAGCAAACGACGACAAAGAGGTAAAAAAGACAAGCATACTGACCGCAAAAATTAATTTCTTCATATGTTTCTATTTTACCGGTGGATCGCCACACGATACAGTCTGGCTCTCGCAATCACGCCTTTGGCCCAGCTAAAAGCCGGTCGCTTGCGCTCGATCCATTTTTTTAGGAAGTTCTTTTTTCTTCCAGCGGCCGCCCCATTTTACAGACCCTGGTAGCATCCAATATAAAATACGATTCAAAATAGACGAGGGAGTCAGCCGGCGCATTAAATCGAATAACCAAACGTCGGGCGTTGCAAATATGCGCAGTGATTGTGGGCGACTCTGAATAGTTTTTAAAATTTTGTGCGCGATTTTTTCAGGCGATGTAAATGACAGCTTCATCAATGATTCAATGAACGGTGTCATCGACGTATAATACTCGGAATGAGGCCCGTTAATAATTGTACTTAAGCGAGCTTTATTTGATAATAAAACATTATTAAAAGATTCAGAATTTACAAAACCGAGTTCGACTAAATTGACGTTGATACCAAACGGTTGAGTTTCATACCACAGGGCTTCGGTGGCTCCTTGCAACGCGTGTTTTGAGGCGCTGTAGGAACCCATTGTGGGCATTGCTAAAATTCCCGATACCGAAGAAATATTTATAATTTGGCCCGAGCGTTGTTCGCGCATAATCGGCAGAACGGCTCTGATTAAAGCCATGGGACCCAAATAGTTTGTTTTTAATTGTAAAAGTTCGGCCTCGGAGTCCATATGTTCAACAACACCGCGGAAGCAAACAGCGGCATTATTAACAACGACATCGATTCGTCCATACAGACTACAAATATCATGAACCACGTGATAAATGTTTTCTTCATTAAGAATGTCGAGCTCTTTAATTTGAAAATTTTCATTTTCACCAAAAATCGACTGCAACCGCTGTACGTGGTGACCTCGACAAGTTGCAATGACAAAATACTGATTTAATTCATAAAGTGTTTTGGCCAACTCAAATCCAATTCCAGAACCACAGCCTGTAACGATGACAACGGATCGAACAGAGTCTTTGTCTTTTTTTACGATATCCATTGGCTCAACTCCTTTTTCAATGAAACATTTCGCTTATAACTCGTTCGCATTTTGCTATGCTCAGGGGTTTAGTGATCAGTTTGGTTTGGCTCAATTCAATTTTTAAGTGCGATTCAAGACTCGTTTGATCGGCAGCCGATACTAAAATTGTTTTTGCATTCTGAGATTTCACTTCTTGCGATTTTAAAAAGTCCAAGCCTGTGTCTGAACCGGCTAAAAATAAGTCGACGATGATTAAATCAAAAGGGGTATTTGTTCGTTGTGATTCGTGAATTAACTTTTTGGCTTGTTCGCTACTTACGCCCCAAACTATAGATGCGCCTCGGCCCATGCGAGCAACGACATGATTCCAAAGTACTTTTTGTGACAAATCGTCTTCAACGATAAGTATTTTATTAAAACCTGCATCCATGCCTACACCCCCTCGATGTAATTTAGATTTTAATTATTAATTGACCTCAGCTGATTGCGACCGAGGGTTAATATTTTTCTGAACTGACCATAATTCCAAATTTCTTTTTGCTTTAACTAAAACGCGATCAAGTGCTGTGAACGGACTGTGCCCTTCGCCGACTTCGTTAAAATTTAAAACTCCAGACGCTAAATCGATCGCGACTTTGTAACCCTCTTTGGTGACATGGACATCAACTCGGAATGCGCTATCGGAAGGAGCTTTTTCTGAAAACGGCATAAACGCTCGTTTCAAGGCTTCAGAAAAGCCTTTAAATTCGGGAAGGGCAAGTGTTGCTTCGCTGACATTCAGAACTAAATCTGTGTCTAATCTCATTTTGAACTCCTCTCTTTTATTCAGTAGCTATTCAGTAGCTATTCAGTAACCATGTCTGCAATTTCTAAACATTTTTTTGCCGTTAATGGTTTTTTAAAATAGGGTGGATAACCATAGTTAAGCAGCGTGTGAAACGCTTGTTTCGAAATTGGCAATCCCGTTACGAAAACAAAATTGCTGGCTTCTTCACCGTAGCGATTCCACAAATCGATTCCCGTGCCTTTTCCTTCCAGTGAAATATCCGCGATCACTAAGTGATAAGGAATTCCATTGTTGAATCGAACACGGATGTACTGTTCCGCTTCTTCCATACTCGTGGCCCAGTCAATTTTAACAGCTTTTGCTAAGAATGCTCTTTCCCAGAGCGGACGTAGCGCAAGGTCATCTTCGACAATAAGCACTGATTTATCTTCGTCCGTGTCAACGGACATACGATCTGAAAAAAGTGCATTAATCTTTTTTGTAATATCTGTGCTCTCATAAAATTGCATGTGGCACCTCCATAGATTTATTGTCGACGGCAATATTTGCTTTGGTTTGATATAGGCTTGAAGCTTTCACAAAACCTGCTAGATTCTAACCTATGGCGAGAATATTGTGCATCGAAGATAGCAGAGAATTTCAATTGTATTTATCTTCGACATTAAGAGAACATAATCTGACTTTTTTTGGATCGCTTGTAGAGGCGCTGCGTGCCGTAGAAGGTGCTCGAAGCACATTTGATTTATTACTCTTGGATGCATCACTTCCAGATGGAAATGGTATTAAGGTGTTACCAAAAATTCGTGAGGCCCTGGGGAATCAAAATCTGCCATGCATCGTTATTAGTTCTGACTCAGATACACTTTCAAAAGTCGCTGCTTTTGGAGTTGGTGCCGATGATTATATTACGAAGCCACCTGACTCAACTGAATTGCGCGCGCGCGTCGATGCAAAGTTACGATGGTCTGCGTCCATGGCGCAAGACGTGTCCGTTTTCAATTTCGAAGATATTTCGGTCGATGTGGATCGAATGTCGGCAGAAATAATTGGAATTAACGGAGTACGCGAGTCTATTAATTTAACTCCACTGGAATTTAAAATTTTACGACTTTTGATGAGCCGCCCTGGTCAGGTTTTTTCGCGAGATTTAATTATCGAAAGAATTTGGGGTTTAGGAAAATACGTCACTGAGCGCACCATCGATGCGCATGTGAGTCATTTGCGTAGCAAAATCGAACGGTCGAAAGTACAGGTCGAAACCGTGCTGAGTGCAGGTTATAAAATTGCTAAAGCAAATACTCCCTATAATTAGGAAATGAAGACGAGATAGCTTCCTTATTGTTACGAATTAATTGTAAAAACTTTTTAACATCGTCTTCGTGTTCAGGTTGCGGTGCACAGTCTTTTAGAGTGTGACTCAATTCCCGTGCTTTGTGACCAAACGACGCAAAACCAACAAGTTCAGCAGTGCCCGCAATTTTGTGGGCGGCTTTCCAAATAGCATCACGATTTTCGCCAGAATCCAGAGCGCGCTCGATCTTTTGAATGCACTCGACCAAAGTTTCATGAAAGCGAGCTAAAATCTGTAATACGGTATTATCGTCTGTGTCGTTATAAAGTTGAATAAGTAATTGGCGGTCGTAGTCACTGTTTTCAAGCTGTGAATCTAAAAAAAATTTTAAAGCTTCGATCATAGGTTTTATTTCGCTTTCTCTGAAAAGGGACATGACGTCCACTTTTATCTGATTAAACTGTAGACAGTCAATTTGAAGCTCTAATTGCAATGGTTATAAGATTTCTTCAAACGACCATCCAGTCATTGATTGCTATGTTACATTTAACGATAATTAGTCTAAGGAGACAGCATTTAATGCCTTTTAGTTACCTAAGTGAGCAAAATCAATTCAAATTAATGAAAGCCAGCTTTGCAGTTCCGCTGTTTATTTTTGCAATCGGGTGCCTATTAAGCCTATATGTCGGGTATTCTATTCATAAAAATGACATTAAAGTTCGCGATGCTGGGCTTTATTCATCGGCGAAGGAATATTCAAAACAATTTGAACTCAATGTCTTAAATAATATTTTAAGGATTCAATCTTTAATCGATGTCTACGGTTCCAGCGTGTCGAAAATTGTTCATAACAAGCAGTCCGTTGAAGAAATTTTACGAAACTCATTTTTTCAACGAATATCTATCTTTAAAAAAATTGAAACTAATCCATTGGACCGACTTCCTATTTTAAAACGGATTTCTTATCGCGGTGCTAAAAACGATGAGTTACCTACGCCGCCAACGCCGTATTTATCGTCTAATTATTTACGGGAAAAAATTAGATCGATGGATAAAAAAGGCGAACCCAGCGCATTCACGATTAATCATAGTGAACTTGGAGCGTACGTGGTTTTGGTTTGGCGCGTACCTGAACGAACCGGTGAGTACGCGCTATTTACGGCGCCACTGAAGGCCATCTTTGTGGAGTCTCCGATTGCTAATGATTTTAAAGTTTTTGTGAGTGATCCAGACACGGGTTTGAGCTTAACGGTCGCCTGGAATGAAAAAGGTGTCGTTGAAATCATCAGCGGTAAAAATTTTGATACTCATGAGGCCAGCGCCGAAAGATTGCTGATTGAAAACAGCATGTTGAATTATTCCTCGTTAGAAATTACCTGGTATGGAGCTATTGATCGGACCTATGGACATTTAACGATGATCGTCGTTGTAACCGGATTGTTGATCTCGGCTTTGTTCGCTTTGTTACTGCAATTTATTTTAAATCAAAATCGACTGGTGGCTAACTTAGTTATTAAACGGACCGAAGATTTAGAAATCGCGTTAAACGATGCGACCGTCGCAAATTTAGCAAAATCAAGATTCTTGGGAAATATGAGTCACGAACTCCGCACACCGCTCAACCTCATTCTGGGGATGCTTGATTTAGTCGATGAAAAAAACAAAGATACAAAAATTTCCGAGTACTTAAAAGCAATTCGTATTTCTGGGGATCATCTGCTTAATTTAATTTCTGACTTATTGGATATGGCGCAAAAAGATAGTGGTGAATTAAAAATTAATAACGTGCCGATACGTTTTCCCGTTTTTATTGAAGAAATCGGTCAGTTGATTGGACCCGATGCGCGCAAAAAAGATTTAGATTTTTATATTGAAGTAGCCGCCGATGTTCCTGAGTCCATCCGCGGAGATCCAGGGCGTTTGCGTCAGATCTTAATGAACCTATTAAGAAATTCGATCAAATACACATTAAAGGGTTCAATTTATTTAAAAATATCTAGTCATCCAATAGTCTCGTCACAAAATTCGCCACGCACAACGTTGCGGTTAGAAGTCAAAGATTCTGGTGTAGGAATTCCTAAAGCAAAACAAATTCAAATTTTTGACCGGTTTTTACAATTGGACAGTTCTAAAGTGCTCAGCCAGGGTGGGGTTGGGTTAGGATTGTCGATCGTCAAAGATTTAGTCGAATTGATGAATGGTCGCATTTCTGTAGAATCGGAAATTGGCAAAGGTTCAACTTTTTTTATTGATTTAGATTTTGAGATTTTAAATTCAACGCCTTGGGTTGGTTTATATCGTCAGAAAAACTTGGTGCAAACTCCTCAAGTTGCTATTATTTCATTGAATCCACTATTTGTTGCAAATGCTCAAGCCTGCATGGCCGCGGCGGGAATTAATTCTTTTTTAATTGATGAAGCCATTTTATTAAAACAAACACTCGAAGTATGGACCAAAGGATTTAATCGGTTTATTATTGATTTAAATTGTCCATACGATGTTTGCAAAATCTTAGTTGAACAGTATCGGGCTCAAGTTATTGTTATTGGTAATGAAAAAAAATCGACGTTCAAGGCACAGGCATCGAAGTTATTAATTTTAGATAATGCGCCATTGATACCAACATCATTGTTGAATGCCTTAGGTGTTGGTCGAAGCGAATCAAAAAGCCCATCACAGGTTGTCGAAACCAAAGGTGCGGCCGTACTTCCTTTAAGAGCCCAAAGAAGCCTTTCCGTATTAATCGCCGATGATGACGAAGGCAATCGTCAGTTATTTGCGGCGTATTTTGCTGATTTTGGGTGGACGCTCGCTTTTTCTGAAAATGGTAAAGATGCATTTGAAAAATATAAAAATAATCCACCAGATGTCATGATTGCGGACTTACGCATGCCGATAATGGATGGATTCGAACTAACTGATCAAGTTCGAAATTTTGAAGCACTAAAAAAACTAAAAAAAATACCGATCATTTTGGTGACCGCAGATGCATTAGACCAAACCGCTGAACTGTCGCGAGCCCACGGTGTAACTTCATTTTTAACTAAGCCGATTCGCAAAGCCAAAATCATAGATACAGTATTGTCCGTGGTCGACCGCCATTAAAATAATTGGGGGCTATACATGGCAATTCCTTGTTACAATCTTCATACATTTTAGTGTTGGGTAACCATTTACGGCAGTGTCGTAAATAGTCCCTCGGTTATGGATCTGTAAGTCTATGATAAATCATTGATATTTCTAGTCCATTCGTTTATTCACAATTTTACTGTTTAATATAAGTTCATTATCACTCTTGTGAAGGCTCTGTTAAATTTTTGTCATTACACATTTCAAAGCTTTATGCGGAGGAACTTAATGAATATGAGTTTATCAATCCTAGTCTCTACTTTGTTGATTGGAACACTGGCTTACGCTCAGGGACCGAATGGTTTCAAGGAGTTCGAAAAAGGTTCTTCAGAACGCGATTCTTTAGCTGAAGCTAGATCTTTAGTTGATGAAACCTATATGATGGCGATCAAAAGATCTGTCGAAAAAAACTGCGATAAGAACGATAATTGTGCGATTGCGACCATTGAAACAAAACAAAATGGAACGCGAGTTAGCGCGGGTTGCGGCGATGGAGCTGTTAATGCTTCAGGTGGCAATAATTATTACTACGCTGCAAGTCCAACGATGAAAACCGACAACAGTGTTAATTGTTATGTTGGAATTTCTTACGAACACAAAACATGTTCCGCTCAGTTTAAAATTCCTCAAGTTGATTTTGTTAACTTCATCCGTTACAGCCTGGCTCAACGAGTGCAAGGATCTGTTGTGGAAATGGGTCAGTTGAACCCAGAGTATGAGTTTCAAAAGCGTTTACAATTGGAATTCGCAAGAACTCTTCAAAACGCTTGCGCTAATAAATAAAAAACAATTTTATCAATTTATAATTAAAGGAGAACATCATGTTCAAAAAATCTTTCGCTCTTATTTTTGGAGCTCTTTTGCTTGCGGGTACAACTCAAGCGCAAACTCATTATTATAGCTTTACAGTACAAAGTTCTGGAGCAGGAATCTACGCTTGTAACGCTGGAATTCGCGCTCAGCTAAATGACTGTGATACGTGTTATCAAACTAAAACTAACGGCGAAACTGAATCAGTGGCTCGTCCTGTTGGTTGCCCTACAACGGCACAAACGTGCGGCCAAGATATTATTTGCGCTCACCGTGGTGCAAATACGGGCGAAGGTTTGATGAACTATTTCTTAGTTTCATCTGGAGTAATGGATAGCAACGGCGTTGTTGGTCCAATGTCAAAAAAGCCAGCTGTTAAAGGCGGAGCAACGTACTCAACTTTGGTTCCGGAAAATCAAGCGTTCATCACAAAAATGGGTAACGACCTTGAATTCAAATTAACGACAGAGCTTTATAATGCTCAATACTTTGTTGATATCTGTTTCCGTGGCCCTCAAATCAACATGGGTGCTGACGGCGTTTTAGCAAACTACAATATTTTTGCTGCTGTTGGTTCTACTGAAATTAACGGAGCTGCTGCAGCTTCTTACGCAGCCAGCGCTGGGTTGAAAGCTCAAGCATCTGTTATTTGTGATTTAAGCGCGACGTCTACTGCAGCTACTAACTTAGCAAATTTTAATGTTGGTACAGATGGTTTTCCAACGAATGGTTGGATGTCTGGAGTGATCGACGTATCGACGTCAATGTATGAATGGCAAACTGTTCCTTCAGTTTACAATCCAAAATTTTGTAAGGTTCGTTACACGTTCACAGAAACTAAAGGCAAAAGTTGCACAAACGGTAAATCAGCTTTCCGCGATATGGGTCTTAAGTCTGCGGCGATTTGTTTACGTACAGATTTTAACGAACCACAGTAATTTTTTGGTCTTTAAAGTTTAGAAACAAAGTTCTTAATTGATAAAGCAAAAGGAGGCGACAATGCGAATGTTCACGTTAATACTTGTCGTTCTGTCCTCTCTTGATGTCTTTGCCTGTAAAGTTGAAAAATCACGAAGTGAAACTCACTTTACGTTGGACCCACAATTTAAAACTTTGCGCCTAGAATCAAAACATAATATGGCCGAATTTGAAATTGTCAGCTGCGATGGTTCGGTTCCATTTCTGCAAATTGGATCAAGTACTGTTTATAACCACGGAGATTCATCACGTCGTGAAACGCTTCTTGGCGATGCCAATTTAACTCAAAATGTGTGCTCAGTAGACACGGCTCCAGAATTGAAGTCCGTTGAAATCAAAACAAACCCGATAGCCCCAGCGCAAATTACAAAGCAAATCGAAGCGCGTCGATTATTTTTAGAAAAATGCGTCGCCTTTGAAGTGTCTGACTTCGCGGGTCGAGCGCTTGATATCAAATCTGTTGGCAACTGTTCCGTCCAACATCAGACGGGCCCCCTAGGACCCAATGATCACATTTATATTTTATCCGGATCACAATGTGTGATTCGTTCAGTTCCTCGCATGAATCTTAAAGTTAAAACGTTTGTTAAAAATAGTTGTTTAGGTGAAGAGCTGTCGAAGTCTCTTAAACAGTCTAATGGAATCATTCCGCAAGACGTTGAGTCCATGATTAATGTTTGGCCCGCTGAAGCGGTCAATGAAAATGGCGTCGAAAAATTTGTCTCTGGCCCAGTGATTACCTCGCGACCTGTTCGCTACACCATTTTGCCGAATGAAAGTGCGCAGGCGCGAATTACCCGTGGTCACGAAGAGTACCAACACCAGCGTTCTTTTGTCACAGCACTCGCAACAGATTTAGATTTTGGTCGTCTGGACGTTGTTAATGTTGGATTGGACAGATATGCAATTCAAGCTGCCTTTTTTGTTAAAAATAGTTCTAATAATTATTGCAACGACGAACAATCGGTTTGTTTTAATCCATCTGCGTTTGTTACGCCAATCGCCGCAAATATGGAATTGTTCGAAGCCGGCGACGCCGGAAGCCCTTCTGACCGGAAAGCGTCTTTAGGTCGTTGGTTGCACGCTCTTAAAGTTCCCGCGCAATTCTCGGGTTTGCTTGAGGCTGGTCCTTCTAATAATATCAGTGCCACTCCAGCCGCGGCATTGATTCTTAGTAAAAAACTAACGCCACTAAAGAATTATATATTAACAGCCGATTTTTTTGAACCGCGTGCTTTGATGGATAATAATGCTCGACTTAAATCACTATTTTCTGGAAAAGTATCACTGCCACGATTAACAAGTAAACTTGAAGACGGCGCGGTGCCGGCCATCCCGAGTCTTGGTGTTGAAACTGATTTGAAACCTTTGCCAGCGATCCAATCTACAAAGTTATCCGAGCTCGGGTTCGAATTGTTTAATGATCGTCCGAATATGCTACGCAATTGGACTCACCGCTATCAAGTGATTTGCAATAGTGAGACACAAAAGTGTGAGCGCGTCTCGTTATCGATTCCATTTACAAAAATCGTTTTTAAATTTTCTGTTGGAGCCAACGGCGAAATTCGACCTGAAAGTGTTAAAAAAGAATCGAAGTTATTTGGTTCGTATACAACAGCCATTTCCAACATGATGAAAAAAGTGTGTCGGTAATCATGCGATTGGCGATGATTTCACTTTTATTTTTAGCCATGTCATCTACTGCTCAAGAAACCCCGTTTTCTCCAGCATCGACAATGATGTTTAATACTCCACAATGCGCAGCCGATCAAAATAAACCCGCTGAATCCATTTTTTTGGCTTTGAATCTCAGTAACTACACGACGTTTCAAATCAATCTAGCAAAAAAACTTGGCGAAGAAACGAACCCGTTTGTACAAACAGGAAATCAAGTCTTCAAACAACGGATCACGCTGTTGGCTCGAGCCATCGCCCAAGGACTTCGTGATGGTCAACTTCCGCTGGTGCGCGCTGAATCTGCGGTCGATGCAAGTACGACCACGGACCTGCTGTCGCAGTTGTTCACCAAAGATCAGCACAATTCACCTCATTATAAATGCTTTCAAGTGACAGAAATAAATAGTTATTATTCTAATTTGTTCGTTCGAGGCCTCCAGGCATCGACTCTAGAAAATTTGGCGCGTAAAGTTCTAAACCCTAATTATAATTTGCATGACTGTAGCCTTGATGCCATTAAAAAGAATTTTGATGTTTTTTCGGTTTACAACATCGTCGTAAATCCACCTGCAGTTCTTGACTGGTCAAAATCAGGGTTTTCATACTGGGAATCTTTTAAGATGTATTTAAGCTGGTCATGGAAAAATGTGGCCACTGGATTAGAAAACGAAAAAACGTATCTTCCACTGATGAGAGCTATTCCGATCGAAGAACAACTTGTATTGATGCCAAACGGTTGTAAAAGCATCAGCCGACCTGAATGTTCTTCAAATGGCATGGCTGGTTCCATGTTGCGAACGTTGATAGATCCCAATTTGGCAAAAGAAAAAATTGACGACATTCCATCGACGTCCCTTGGCATTCAAGATTTCATTCGCGACAACAATGACACTTTAAATTTTAGAATTCAAAGCAAGCTGTATCAGCAAGCCGATCGTAATGAATGGGTGCAAACGTTTCAGCGCAATTATCAAAAATTTTCTTCGGCGCTTTCGGATCAGTTTTTTGCAGCTCACCGCGTTTTTAGTAGCGTGCGTGCGCAGATCGGAACGGATCGTTTAATTAATGATATCGAGCAGGGTTTCAACGTTCCGGGTCGGATGGCTGATATGTATTACTTGTGTTCAGAAGCCCTGACTGTTTATGACCGCGAAAGCATGAGCTTCTATAAAGTTGATCACCAACTTGTCAAAGAAGAAGGATCACGACTCAATCGATTTTTATTGGGCGGATTGCGTGTCGAAGACATGATGAATGACTTTAATAAAGTAGCCTCTCGCATAGCTGAAAAATGTAAACAAATGAATCCAAGTTTCAGTAAAGCGGGAGTTTCTGGCGAGACTCACCAAAATTTTCGACCATGGTATTCGTCGTACTTAAAAAGATATGGCCCGTTGTATTCGGCGCGAGCTCAACAGCGGTCTTTGGAATTGACCACGCGAACAACTTTGGCGCCGGACCGTGAAGTAAGACCTACAAATGGTCAACAAAAAATGGCCAGCTATTCTCGAAGTATTTGTGCGGATCCGATTGAGTGCGCCCGCGATATGATCGAAGGATTCATTATTGTTAATCGCGTTTTACTATATCAAGACCATGTTTTTAAAACTAAAATCCCAGATGTTTCATTATTTGCAGAAAAACAAGAAAAAGTGGCGTGCGGATTTTATGATCCCTTTGAAGTCAGTCGTCTTAACAAAGTAAAATTGAAAGCCGACATTGGAAGTGCAATATTATTTGGTTGGGCGAATATTCCCGTTTTCTTAGATGTTAATTTTGGTCCTAAAGAATTAGTTTCTTTTAACAAATTGATCAAAGACGGGCAAGTTCGATTTGATTATGAATTTGATCCCAACCAAAGAAAAGTTTCTGCGGGCGTAAATTTAGGTTCGTTATTAAACGTACCGTGCCGGATTGAAATCTCGCAAAGCAAACCGATTTCAACGAGCAATCAATATGTATTTAGCGGCGCCTACGTTTCAGCCTGCAAAAATAATTCTTCTGTCAATGGTGAAACAATTGGTGGCGATCCTTCGACAGGTCGTTTAAGTCAAGCGGGTGCGCCCTCGATGTGTGGCCAGTGCGTACTCTCGTTCAGTCAGGTAGCGACTTTAGTTCCAGCAACTGGATTTTCTTTATTCCGATTTGCAACGCGGTTATTCGAAGCCATTACTCGTTACAACGAAGTCAAAGATAACGATGTGATCAACCCGCGCCAATTTCCTGTTAATCACAAACACCTTGTTGAAACTTTTAATAAGAATCATAAGACAATACCAGATGAGTGCGTTGAGCCACTGAGCCGTGGCTGGGCGTGTATGGGAAATCTTTGTGAATCACGTACGGCCTCAGAATTTGAACAGCAGTCTGGCTTAAAAGTAGAAAGCGTTTCGCTCTTACAGAATGTAGACGTCGCCGTTCCAGGCGAATTTGAGGCTTGGGTTAAAGCCGAAGGCTGTGATCACGAAATTCGAATGACTGTTCGCTGTGATGCAAAAGCGCGCCGTTTTTGGATGAGCTATCATAAATCAATGACACGGTCTTGCCAGAAGGCGAGTGCCCAGTGATCAGAATAATTTTTGGAATCCTAACTATCTTTGCAGGACTATTCGTCGGTGAAGTTGCTGTTGCTCAAGTTGCTTTTTCAACAAATGTTAAAATGACTGCAGCCCGAGATATCAAACACACACTTAAAGTGGCCTGTGAATCTGGCGAAGAGTTTTGTGAACTACTTTGTCAGAAAAAAAATGAATGTATTGTTGAGCAATACAGTTGTGTTGATTGCATCAGCCAAACTTTCCGTTTATTTAAAACAATTTTTACTGATTTGAATCAGTCCTTCAATACTCAACTGGATCAAAAAGTTTCTCCGCTCGATCTGATTGAGTTTTTACGCCACGAACGATGGATCGTTCTGTCGCATGATTCGTATTATAATACGTTTACTCCCGAGCATGTGGTCAAAAACCAAAGGTCATTCAATTTAATGTGTCCAGGATTAGCGCGGGCGCAAACAATGTCAGACGCATTGATTGTCGTAAAACTTGACTCAGCCAACAGAGCAGAAAAAATATCGCACGTCATTTGTCCAAGTCCCAAGGGCAGCACCACGTTTGGGGTTGAATTCAACTCCGAAGTGTCAAGCATGGCTCGGGATCAAGAAATACAGCAGCAACATCCAATTCTTTCGCTCTACTAATGAAATAAAATTGACCTGAACACGTCCACTCGTTACGATTTTCAAGATGGTTCACAACTCAAAAGTGTTAAATAAAAGTCGAGCGTATTATTTTATTTTATTTTTGATTATTTTTATTTCAGTGGCATTTGGGCTCCAATATTCAAAGCCCGTTTTACCTCCTCCAACGGCGTATATTGCCCCGCCAGTATCAATTCAATATTTTGCAGCCGGATTTCGCCATCAGTTCGCAACGGCCTTGTGGCTGCGTGCAATGGGTGATCTTGATTACTGCGAACAACACAACAAACGAGACTGCGTTGGCAAATCGTGGCTTTTTAGTATTTTTAATTTAGCCACAGAGCTTGATCCGCCCTTTGAACCCGTTTTTTATCAAGTTGGTGGGTTAGCATTAACAGTCATCATTTCCGATTACGCTGGGGCTTCAGTTATTTTTGATAAAGGCGTCAAACAACATCCTGAATACTGGGCGCTCACGTACGCAGCCGCTTATCATGCCCATTTTGAAGAAAAGAATTATGCAAAAGCCGGTCTGCTTTATTCCTTGGCGGCCAAGCATGGAGCCCCAACGTGGGTGAGTACGCTGGCTGGGCGAATGGCCGTCGACGGTGGCGATGAAAAACTGGCTGATGAGATTTTGCGCAGCATGGTCGAGATGAAAATCGAAGAAAAATATATTCAACGGCTGCGTGAAAAAATCAACGAAACTCGATTGAAAAGACGAGCTGAATTACAAAAGCCAAAAGACTCTAAATAGTTTTAGTCCTTGATTTTTTCTTAAAAAACTTCATATTTATCTCCTCATGTCACAAAAACGAGATTACTACGAAATTTTAGGCGTTGGTCGCGACGCAGATCCAGATACTATTAAAAAATCGTATCGCAAATTGGCCATGCAGTTCCACCCCGATCGCAATCCGGGGGATCAAGCCGCTGAAGATAAATTCAAAGAAGCGGCCGAAGCCTACGATGTTTTAAGTTCTCCAGAAAAAAAGTCTCGTTACGATCAGTTCGGTCATCAAGCTTTTGGTGGCGGCGGATTCGGCGCCGGTGGCGGATTTACAGACATGAATGATATTTTTTCTAACTTCGGCGACATCTTTGGCGATATTTTTGCCGGCGATGGCGGCGGATTTAGCCAGAGTCGTGGCGGCGGCGCTCGCTCGAAAAATTCTCCACGACGTGGATCTGATTTACGTTACATTTCGGAAATTAAATTAGTTGATGTCTTAAAAGATTTTGAAAAACAAATTGAATTCGTGACCGATATTGAATGTGGTGATTGCAGTGGTTTAGGTGCCGAAAAGGGCTCCAAACCCGTCACTTGTAACGTTTGTAAAGGTCGTGGCCAAGTCGTTCGCCAGCAAGGTTTTTTCACAATGGCAACAACGTGTGGAACTTGTAAGGGTTCGGGCGAAATGATTGAAAAGCCGTGTAAAGCTTGTCGAGGCGACGGTCGCGCAAAATCTAAACGTAAAATTAAAGTTAATATTCCTGCCGGTGTCGATAGCGGAACACGCTTACGGGTCAACGGTGAAGGCGAAGGCGGCTATAAAGGCGGCCCGAATGGGGATCTGTTTGTAGAAATTCGCGTTGAGGATCATGATGTTTTCGAACGCGATGGTGATCACATTTTTGCCGAGCTTGATGTTCCTTATTTACAATTTATTTTAGGCGGCGAACTTAAAGTTGACGCCTTGGATGGCGAAGTCGAAGTTCACATTCCACGAGGCGCGCAGATTGCTGAACGCATTAAAGTCTCTGGTCGTGGAATACCCTCTCTGCGCGGCTCACGCCGGGGTGACCTGTATTTCTCATTACGTCCGGAATTCCCTAAAAAGGTGTCTGGCGATGAAGAGAAGCTGCTGAGACAAATAGCGGATCTAAAAAAGACTGAGGTCGGTGACGATAAAAAGGGATTTTTCGGTCGAAAAAAGTAGCCAAAACACGGCTAAACGGACCTATTTGACTTAAAAACTGTTTTAAATCAAATCCGCAAAATTTTCTGCCCGTAAGACCTTGACGATTGCGATTTCGGAAACACCTTTAGTTAAGAGCTAAAACTTTGATTTATATTACTTAAATTAACTTACGAATTAACTTTTAAAGGAAAAAAATATGGGAAAAATTATCGGTATTGACTTAGGGACCACAAACTCTTGTGTGGCTATCATGGAGGGCGGCGAGCCCAAAGTTCTTGTCAACGAAGAAGGCGCGCGCACAACTCCTTCAGTTGTTGCGTTTACAAAAGACGGTGATCGTTTAGTTGGTCAGATTGCAAAACGCCAAGCTGTAACAAATCCTGAAAATACTATTTATTCGTCAAAACGTTTTATTGGACGTAAGTACGAAGAAGTTCAGGCCGAACTTAAATTAGTTCCTTACAACGTTGTTTCAAAAAACAATGGTGCGGATACATCATTTAAAATTCAAGGTGGCAAAGAAGCTTCTCCAGAAGAAATCGGCGCTGCAATCTTAGCAAAATTAAAAAAAGTGGCTGAAGATTATTTAGGTCAAGAAGTCACTGAAGCCGTTATTACGGTGCCAGCTTACTTTAACGATGCGCAAAGACAGGCGACTAAAGATGCCGGTCGTGTTGCCGGCTTAACTGTGAAACGTATTATCAACGAACCAACGGCTGCAGCGCTAGCGTATGGTCTTGATAAAAAGAAAGATCAAAAAATTGTTATTTACGATTTCGGGGGCGGTACATTTGATATTTCCGTTCTTGAAGTTGGTGACGGTGTTGTGGAAGTTAAAGCTACAAACGGCGACACGCATTTAGGTGGTGATAACTTTGATATTATTATTCTTGAATGGTTAGTGACTGAATTTAAAAAAGATCAAGGCATTGATTTACGTAATGATAAAATGGCTTTACAGCGTTTAAAAGAAGCGGCTGAAAAAGCTAAAATTGAATTATCAACGGCGCAAGAGACCGACATTAATCTTCCGTTCATTACGGCGGATCAATCAGGTCCTAAGCATTTACAAATTAAATTATCGCGCGCTAAATTTGACCAGATGACCGAAGAACTTGTAAAACGTTCTTTGGAACCTTGTAAAATAGCCGTAAAAGATTCCGGTTTATCAGTATCTCAAATTGATGAAATCGTTTTAGTGGGTGGTTCGACGCGTATTCCAGCTATCCAAAAAGCGGTCAAAGAATTTTTTGGTAAAGAACCAAATAAATCAGTGAACCCAGATGAAGTTGTGGCCTTAGGCGCTGCTGTTCAAGGCGGAGTTTTAGCCGGTGAAGTTAAAGACGTTTTATTATTAGACGTAACGCCGTTATCTTTAGGGATCGAAACCTTAGGTGGCGTTATGACTAAATTGATCGAGAAAAACACGACGATTCCGTCGAAGAAAACTCAAGTTTTCTCGACGGCTGCTGACAATCAGCCAGGCGTAGACATTCACGTTCTGCAAGGTGAGCGTAAGATGGCGACCGATAATAAATCATTAGGTCGTTTTGAGTTGTCGGGAATTCCTTCGGCTCCACGCGGAACACCGCAAATTGAAGTGATGTTCGACTTGGATGCGAATGGTATTTTGAATGTATCAGCGAAAGATTTATCATCTGGTAAATCTCAGCAGATCAAAATCACATCGCAATCAGGTTTAAGTGAAGACGAAATCAAAAAATTAGTTAAAGAAGCCGAATTGCAAGCTGAAGCCGATACTGAAAAAGCGGACGCAGCAAGTGCACGTAACAACTTGGATAATTTAGTTTACCAAACTGAAAAAGCGATAACTGAAGGTGGCGCTAAAATGCCAGCGGCCGAAGTCGATCCAGTAAAGGCCGAACTAGCTACTGCTAAAAAAGTTTTAGAAAATAAAGCGGCCGCAACTCCAGAATTAAAAGCGGCGTTTGAAAAATTACAATCTGTTTCACACAAGATGACCGAAGCCATGTATAAAAATACAGGCGGTGCAGCTCCAGGTGGACAACCTGGTGGCGCAAACGGTGCTGGTGGTGAAAAAGCTGAAGGCAAAACCGAAGGCAGAGATGGCGACGATGTGATTGACGCTGACTTCAAAGACGTTAACTAATTCGTTTTAGAGAATATCTTTAGTACATAAAAGCTCAATGAGGCCCGTTCAAGAAATTGGACGGGCCTTTTTTTTTACATTTTTATTTCGTTTTTGTATATTCCGATTAACCCAAAATAGATTTGTTCATTTTGGCAATTTTAGCTTTTTGCTTTTGAGTAAACGCCAATAATTTTTTAGTTAATGCCGCATCATTCAATGCGAGCACTTTCGTCGCCAAAAGTCCGGCGTTGTAGGCGTTGTCGACAGCCACTGTGGCGACCGGAACTCCCTTAGGCATTTGCACAATTGAAAGTAAAGCATCTAAACCATTCATTGAAGTCACGTTGACTGGCACGCCAATCACAGGCAGCACAGTCAAGCTGGCCACCATTCCCGGTAAATGTGCGGCCCCTCCGGCGCCTGCAATAATGACTTTAAATCCTTTGCTGGCTGCACTTTTGGCGAAGTCGACCATTTTTTCTGGGGTGCGATGAGCTGAAACAATTTCAATATGAAAAAGCACGCCAAAATCTGAGAGTGCGACGCCGGCCTCATTCATGACTTTCAAATCGCTTTGGCTTCCCATAATAATGGCCACCGTCGGCTTTGATGATTTTTTGGTGATCCGGTGAGCTGTTGGCTTTATAGAGTTTTTCATAGCTGAATTTTCCTTAGATCGTGTGCGGCGCGAGTGAATAAATATTTGAGCGCGCTGCCTTCGTAATTAATGTGGCCCATTTTACGAAGTGGTCGATTTTCTGATTTTTCGTACCAATAGAGTTGTCCGCTTAGATCGTCTTGAATCCTTGGTATTCGGTTGGTTTTACCAATTAGGTTCTGCATTAAAAAATAACCTTTTGGATTAACCGGCACAATTTTTGGGAGTGGTAAATCCATAATACAACGAAGATGCAAATCAAATTGATCAATGCTAAATGAATTTTGCGTAACGTGACCAGTGTTGTGTACCCGTGGAGCTATTTCGTTTACAGTCAGTTCGCGACCTCGATCAAAAAGTTCGAAGGCAATAACACCCACATAAGAAATTTCATTCAGCAAGTGCGAAATTTTTTTAATCATTTCTTTTTCTTTTGGGTGTTGCATGGGGCCCCAAACTTGAAAGCACTGATTATTTTTTTGAAGGGATTGCAGCAACGGGTAATGCACAATTTGTCCCCGTTTATTGCGGCCGAATATTAATGATTTTTCGGATTTAAATGAAATAAATTCTTCGGCAATATAATGAGATTCAAAACCTTTTACTTTTTTCTTAAAGGCATTGAGTTGCACTTGATTTTTTACAACAAAAGTTCCGAATCCGTCGTAGCCGCCAAATCGTTTTTTAAACACAACCTTATTTCTAAATAGTTTAAAGGAAATATCTAAATCATCTTTTGAGTTAATTTTAATGAATGGACTCGTTGGAATATTGTAATCAATGAGTAGTTCCTTTTGGGGCCAACGATCTTGGAGCCGCGCCAAATTAAAAACTTGCGGAAAAATTTTATGCTGTTGTTTTTGGGTTAACGCTTGAAAGTGATTAGCTTGAAAAAATTCACTTTCAAAAGTGACGACGTCAGAGTCATCAATGAATTTTTTCAATCGTGAACGGTCTTGCATGTCGCCAGGGTACCAGAAATGGCAAAAGGCCACAGCGGGATCTTTTTTGTTTTTAGTGTACAGATTCACCCGTAATCCAAGCTCACGAGCTCGCAGGCTAATCATACGAGCTAGTTGGCCGGCGCCAAAAATTCCAATAGATTTTTTACTAAACAGCATGAGGTATTAAACATTCAAAATAGCTTGAAATAAAGCAGTAAATTTTCTATCTTGCGTAAACAACAAGATCTGAGTTGAAGTTATGCAATTAAATGACACGAAAACGTTCCCATTAAGTTTGGCCCCCATGGTTGGGCTTAGTCATGCCGTGCTTCGACAGTTACTGCGCGAGTACATGCCAAGTAATGCGCGAACGGTTTGGCCCACAGAGATGTTGAATTCAAGGCGACTCCCCGAAGAAGTCTTGGGAAGAAATTCCGAGACGCTAGTGCTTCCGACCGAAGAAAATATTTGTCCACAAATTTTAGGAAACGAAAAACAAGCCATTCAGCGCAGTATTGATCGCTTAGCGAAGATGTGGCGACTTGAGGGTATCGATATAAATATGGGGTGTCCTGTCCAGAAAGCGTTACGGCACAATTATGGCGTGGCTTTGATGGGTGATTTTGACTACGCCAAATCTGTCGTCAGTATGGCGGCCGAATCGACCAAGGCCAATCATTTAAAACTATCCGTCAAATTGCGCGCGGTGGATTCCACAAAAACAAATGTTGAGACTAAAAACTTTGTGCATGGACTTGTTGAGGCTGGCGCCACACGAATTACTTTGCATCCGCGCACAGCCGAGCAACAACGACGTGGCAAAGCGGACTGGACGCAAATTAAGACTCTTGTTGACGAGTTTTCGAGCCAGCAAGGCGTCGAAATCGTTGGTAACGGCGATATTCAAACGGCCGATGATGTTTTTCTGATGATGAGTGAAACCGGCGTGAAACAAGTTATGTCGGGACGTGCACTGACCGCAAAGCCTTGGATGATGTGGCAAGTTGGCGAACGTTTAGGATTTAAACCACCGCACGGCCGCGAGTTCGAGAAAGCACCGGTGACAGAGATCGAAGAAGGCGCTGAGTTCGGCCGAATGATGATTCGTTTCTTAGAATTAGTCGAAGAAATTTTTATTGGGCACTTAGCTATGAATGAAAGTTTAGCGTTACGAAAAGTTCAATTTTTTGTGCGCACAAACCACGTCTGGCTTGAGTTCGGCCACTCATTTATGTCGACAGTCAACACAGCCAAGACGATTTCGGAATGTAAAGAACGTATCCTATCCTTTTTTCAGAATGAACATCGCTTATTGCGGACAACCGACTTACGTCAATAATCCTCCATTAATTTTTTTTTTATTTAATTCGTTCCTGAATTTTTTTCCACCTTTTAAAACTCAGCGATTCAGCTGACGTTGGTTGTAAATCGCCGCGCGGACAGTTTGCTTAGCACTAAAAACTTCATTCGACATATTCTTGCTTGCGACTGATTGATGCACTTTTAAAAAATGTGGAACATCACGACGCTTTTGCCCAAAGCTGTAATCCTTAACAAGGATTTCTTGGGACTGTTCGAGATTCGCTCCCTGGGTCTGCATGTAAGCCAGTAAACTCTCGACCAGTGATAACAACGCTATCGAGTGTGAATTTCGATGACGCTCAAATAAATATTCACTCAAGAAGAAGAACGTCCAAAATAACGAACTGCTTTTCGCTGAAATCCATTTCATAAATTCAGGAAAATCGCCACTATTGGCAATGCTATCCCAAAATTTACTAAGTCTATTCATTTTTTGCAGTTCAAGATAACTCATTGAATTGGTCGATAAGATTTGAAACGGGGCCAGTTCACTATACTTCATCGCAAAAGTGGATTCATGACGAATGATGGGTGTGCCTTTCAGGCGCTTTAAAATTCCAAGTTGAACTTCGTCAGGTCCCCATGAGTACAGGAGATCAAAACCCTCTGCAAAGCTCTCTACCGTTTCACCGGGAAGGCCAGCAATGAGGTCAGCATGAGTATGAACTTTTGTAGCTGACTTTAGGTAGGAAAAGTTATCTTTAACCTTGGTTAGGTCATTCTTACGTGAAACATTTTGTGCAACAATTGGATTCAGCGTTTGTATTCCAATTTCAAACTGCAAGCTCCCTTTAGGGAATTGCACAATGAGGTCTTTGATTTCATTGGGGAGGCGGTCGGGAACAAGTTCGAAGTGTAAGAAAAATCCCAATTCAATTTGTTTCAGAAAAAAATTTAAAATTTTAGTCGATGTTGTCGGACTCAAATTAAATGTGCGATCGACAAATTTAAAGACCCGTGCACCTCGATCGATTAAAATTTGCATTTCTACTAAGAAAATATCAAGGTCAAAACTGCGAACAGATTTGTCGAGAGAGGATAAACAGTACTCACATTTATAAGGACAACCCCGTGAGGCCTCAACATAAATGATACGGTTTTTAATATCGTTATCGGTAAAGTGTTTGTAAGGAAGTGCGATGGCTTTGATATCGGGTAATACAGACTCCATGACTTTATGGTCTAAATGTTCCCCAGTGAGGATTTTTTGACACAGTTGAGGAAACGCAAAATCCGCTTCGCCTTTTATTATATAATCACACACATTATATAGAGCGTTGGTTTCAGTCTCATAAGATATTTCTGAGCCACCAAGGACAATCGTAATTTCAGGTGCTACTTTTTTTAACGTCGAACAAACTTCATAAACCTCGTTGGTATTCCATATATAGACACCCAAACCCAAGATTCGAGGACGGGCCTTCAATATATTTTCAACAATTGTTAGTGGATTTTCTTTGATTGTCCATTCAACCATTTCACAATCGTTCTGTAAGGCGCCCATATTCGCATAGATATAACGGATGCCAATCGAGCAATGCTGGTACGTGGAATTAATTGCACCTAATAATATCGGTCGCAGAATGGGATTCATTCATGAATCATTAGTCTATTTTTTTTAGAAAATCCATCAGGATTTGGTAATTCTTTTTAAGCTCAATAAACTGTAAGTGGGATCCGGTCACCTGATCAGGGTGAGTGATTTTAGCTCGTTGACGATAAACTTTTTTCAACTCATTCATCGTGTAAAAAACAGAAAGTGGTTGTTGAACTGATAAGGGATCACCGTGATCAGCCTTTAAGCTAATAACCTCTGGTGCATTTATTTTTTTAAACGCAGCTTGAGTCAAAGTGTTCCACAGTGGGTTAACCAGTGGCTGTGGAACATTTTCTTGTAAGGGTTTATTCACATGCGAGTTCGGAGGGTTGTGCGTTTCACGTTGAGGTTTCGTATGAAATCGTGCGTTGGTTGCATAGCTGTGAGCCGCTTTTCTAGAGGGAAAATGCGGGGTTGCGAGGTTTTCGGAAAAGAGGTTGTTCAGTAATGTTGTGTTTTCCACAACCGAATTCCATTCAAAGTTAGTGCGCATGTTTTGATGGAAATCGCTGGTACGACCTTGTGAAATTCCCTCTAGAATATCGTGAAATGAGAGAGGGGGGGTAGGGTTTGATTTCGAAAAAGGCGATTGGCTCATAGTGAGCTTTTCGGCAAAAAACCAGGTTTTCAGAGGGGAAATTCGTCTAGTTAATCAAAGATAAATAATAGATAAGTGACCATTTTGGTCCAATTTTATGTATTTTCCCTCTGAAAACCCGGTTTTTCAGAGGAGAAAACCGCTATTTTTAAAAAAAATGGAAAAATTGTTTTTTTTCCCTCGACAAAAGGAAATGGATAGACTTAGACTCTAGTCTAGATATATTAAAAGTAATAACGAAACCATAAAAGTTCACAATGGAGGACATACAAATGGCTACTAAAAAAACGAAAAAAGCAGCTCCGAAAAAAGCTACTAAAACAACGAAAACTGCAACGAAAACTGCAGCTCCAAAAAAAGCAGCTCCTAAAAAAGCAGCTGGAAAAAGAAAGCCAAACGCAGCTTTCATGAAACCTTTAACTCCTTCTACAATGTTAGCAGCAGTAGTTGGCGCAGCACCACTTCCACGTACTGAAGTTGTTAAAAAGTTATGGGCATACATCAAGAAGAACAATCTTCAAGATGCTAAAAATCGTCGTAACATCAATGCTGACGACAAATTAAAGCCAATCTTCGGAAAAGGCACTGTTTCTATGTTCGAAATGACTAAACTTGTTTCTAAGCATTTGAAATAAGTCATTTAGAATAAGTAATAGATTAATTCTAGAACTAATAAAGGGTTGACGTAAGTCAGCCCTTTTTTTTTGTGCATTTTTCCAATGAATTTATCCTCACAATCTGGTACTTTATTCCCCTATGGGTAATTCGCGCCGTCAGCCACCGCTTTCTAAATCTGAAATCGAAAAAATGCGCATCGTTTGTCGAATGGCGGCCGAAGTCTTAGAACACACTGGAAAGTTCGCAAAACCAGGCATTACAACGTTAGAACTTGATCAAATTGCCGATGATTACACAAAAAAAATCGGTGGAATATCGGCCTGCATCGGCTATCACGGCTATCCCAAAGCAACATGTATTTCAGTCAACCAAGTGGTGTGCCATGGCTTGCCTTCAGATTACAAAATTAAAGATGGCGACATTTTAAATATTGATGTCACAGTTAAAAAAGACGGGTTTTATGGTGATACCTCAAAAACTGTGATGGTTGGCGATGTGTCCCAGGCCGCGAAAGATTTAGTTGATGCAGCATTCAATGCAATGAATATTGGAATTGAATCTATAAAACCAAATGGTTGGACCGGTGATATCGGATTTGAAACTAATAAATATGTTACTCGTCGTGGCTACACCACCGTCAAAGAAATTGGCGGACACGGTATAGGACGTATCTTTCACGGTGATCCGTTTGTTCCGGCTTTTGGCAAAAAAGGCAAAGGCGAAAAAATAATTCCATGGACGTGTTTTACCGTTGAACCCATGGTTAATGAAGGAACCGATGAATTTATTGAAAAATCAATTCCGGGCTCTGATATTAAATACTACGAAACGGCTGATGGAAAATTATCAGCCCAGTTTGAACATACGGTTTTAATCACCGATACAGGTTACGAAATTTTAACAAAAACATAATATTACAAAAGGACGGACTCAATGAAAACAACAGCAACAGCGACTACAACAAATAAAGCAACAAATAAACATTCAAAAAATGTAAAGGTTAACTCCATGAAATCAACTGTTACAAAAGGCCCTAAAACTTCAACTGCAAAATTGGACTATGCTGTTTGTAAACCTGCGATGAATGATCCAAAAATATTTGCGGAATTGGCTCGTTGGGGTCGCGAAGAAATTAAAATTGCTGAAAAAGAAATGCCAGGATTAATGGCGTTACGTAAAGAGTTCGGAAAATCACAACCTTTAAAAGGCGCGCGCATTGCGGGTTGCCTCCACATGACAATTCAAACAGCGGTGTTGATCGAAACATTAACTGTACTCGGTGCAGAAATTCGTTGGTCTTCATGTAATATTTTTTCGACACAAGATCACGCAGCTGTTGCGATCGCAGCGGCCGGAGTTCCAGTGTTTGCTTGGAAGGGTTTAACAGAAACTGAATTTAACTGGTGTATTGAACAAACCATCACAGGTTGGGGCGATAAAGGTTACAATTTAATTCTTGATGATGGCGGCGATTTAACAAACATGATGCATGAGCCGCGCTTTGTTAAAGAATTAAAAAAGATCATCGGTCTTTCTGAAGAAACCACAACTGGCGTTCACAATTTAGAAGTGATGCTTAAAAATAAAAAATTAAAAGTTCCGGCAATTAACGTGAATGATTCTGTAACCAAATCAAAATTTGATAACCTTTACGGCTGCCGTGAATCGTTAGCAGATGGTATTAAGCGTGCGACAGATGTTATGATGGCTGGTAAAACAGTTGTTGTTGCTGGCTTCGGAGACGTCGGAAAAGGTTCGGCCGGATCTTTACGTGGTTTAGGTGCGCGTATCCTAATTACTGAAGTTGATCCAATCTGTGCTTTACAGGCCGCAATGGAAGGCTACCAAGTTGTAACAATGGAAGAAGCGGCTCCTTTGGCTGATATTTTCGTAACTGCAACAGGTTGCTGCGATATTATTACTGAAAAGCACTTTATGAAAATGAAAGACAACGTCATCGTATGTAACATTGGTCACTTCGACATCGAAATCGATATGGCTTGGTTGAATAAGAATTCAAAACAGCGTGAAGTTAAGCCACAAGTTGATATCCATACTTTAAAAAATGGTCGCGAAATTATTGTATTGGCTAAAGGTCGCTTAGTGAATTTAGGTTGCGGAACTGGTCACCCATCGTTTGTTATGAGTAACTCATTTACAAATCAGGTATTAGCGCAAATCGATTTATTCACAAACCGTGATAAATACCAAGACATTGCCATTTATCGTTTACCAAAACACTTAGATGAAAAAGTAGCTGCATTACACTTAGAACAAATTGGTGTTAAATTGACAAAACTTTCAGGCAAGCAAGCTAAGTACTTACATATTGATGAAGCTGGTCCATTCAAGCCTGAGCACTATCGTTACTAATTAGTTTTGAGTTTATCAAAAGCGGGGAGTTCCTATGCTTGTAATTATTTTTTCTGGTTTAGCTATTTTGCCGCTTTTGATTATTTGTTTTGGTGGACTTTTTCTAAGAAGCTACATGTCGCGCCGAACGATGCTAACAATGATGTTGGTTGGCGTTTCGGCGCTTATTGTAGAGCTTTTCAATTTATATCAATTGGTGCATATGCATATTGATCTGCGCCAGTGGATTTTTATTTCTGATCTGCTCGCAGTGTTTCCAATTTATAGTTCATTGACGATCGTCGTTCTAGCTATGATTGTTTATATGATTTTTGAAGGAAACCAACTTTCGAAAATGACTTTAACGGCATTGAGTTTATTACTTTTAGTTGTTGTCACAGCTCGAGCAACCGCTTTTGAAGACCAATTGTCAGAACTCGCAATAAATAAAAAAATGCTGAACGAAGAATTAACGGTTCAAGACATGCAACAAATCGCTACTATAGGCACTGTTAAAGAAAAAATTTTTTTAGCGACTCGAGGGGATTTGACTCTTGAAATTGTGCAAAAGCTTTTGCAAGATCCTAGCGAAATTATTCGATTTTATGGCTTGGTCAATCCGGCTGTTCAGATAAAAGATTTAGAGCAGTTGAAAGAATCCGATAAATCAGCTGAAATTCGCAAGCAAGCTGCAATCGAAATTAAAAAGCGCAAAACGAATTAATTAAACTGACGGCTCTTTGAATAGTGCTGTTAATAAAAATATGAAAAGTTTGGTTAAGAGCCAATAGTCCATCTAAATAAGTTTAAGGAAGTACTTATGAAATATTTTTTACCGATTTTATTATCACTCTCATTTTTAGGCTGTGCACATTCAACAGCAGAAAACAGTGCGATGGTTGCGGCCGATAAAAATAAAGCCGTCGCTGTCGCTTACTACGAAGCCTACAATGCTAAAAGTATTGATGGTCAATTGTCTTTAATGACCGACGGAGTTATTTACGTCAGTAACTCAGGAAAAACTCGCGAAGGCAAAGAAGCCTACCGCAAATACACAGAAGGTCTATTTGCTGAAGTCAGCGAAAAAGTTATTGAAATTAAGTATATCGTTGATCCACAGCAGCTTATCGTC
>JAYVHE010000232.1:0-26402 GCA_043771495.1 Bdellovibrio sp.
GCCACTCAAGGGCGTACATCAATTCTTGACCAATTCCCCCAGCGCCAACAATACCCAGTAAACTTGCGGCTCTGATATTGTACTCAAACATAAAAATAAAGTGTGAGAGCAACATGGGTTTTGCGATTGGGACTAAACTCATACGAAAAGCTTGGTAACGGGAGGCTCCCAAATGACGAAGACTGTTAAATCCTTTTTGTTCTAAGTCTTCGATGCCTTCATATAAAAGCTTTCCAAGGTATCCGATCGAATAGACGGCCAAAGAAAAAATTCCCGCCATAGTTCCGATTCCAAAGGCCGCAACAAAGACCAGCGCCCAAATTAATGCCGGAACACTTCTTAATGACATTAGAAAAAATCGAATGGGCTTACTAATAAATCTGTTTGAAATGTCATTGGCCGCTAGTGTGGCCAACGGAAGCGCGACTAGAAAACCCAAGAAAGTTCCAAGTACGGCCATTCTAAATGTTGTTAACACAGACGATAAACTTGATTCCCAAGAAAACCCCGTCCAGGTATTTGCATCAAGGGGAATAAAGCGACGCAACAATTTAAAGGCTTCACTAAAAGCATCGGCCGCATTAAAGCCTGCGTAATTCAAAGTAAGAGCACTGTAAATAACGATCGCAAGGATCAGCCAGTAGGCGTAGCTAATTCGAGAAGTCTTTTGCTTTATATTTGCAGTTTTTAAATGGTGGTCAGCGATTTTAATGACGCGATCGAATTGATCCCAAGACACATGGGGCTCGTGCATGCTGACTAAAAATGTAAAGCCAAATTCTTTTTGTAATTTTTTAATTAAAGCAAAAGATTCATTAGCAGTTGTCGAATCAAGATGACTAAAGCATTCGTCGGCTAATAAAATGTGTGGCCTACGAATCAGCGCGCGGGCAATTGCAACACGTTGTTTTTGTCCGCCAGATAATTCAGAAACTAATTTGGTTGCGTGTGTTTCTAATCCAACCTTTGCTAATAAAAATTGAGCTCGCTCAATAATTGCGGCAGGAAATTTTGTTGAAAACGGAGATAGCTCTTGGAGTGCGCCAGATAAAACATTTTGTAAAACAGTTCTTTCATTCACTAATCGAAGATCTTGATAAATCATCGCAGTAGTTGATCGCGTTTGGATTTTATTTGTTTGATCTGTTAAGGATCCTTCGATCAGCCGAAGTAATGTACTTTTGCCGGCACCCGACGGACCTTGTAAAACAACGGTTTCGCCAGCTAACAAATAAAAATCAGAGATCTCAAAACGCACTGGCTGAGATCCCTGATAAGTGTACCCTAAATTTTTAGCTTCAAAAATTTTTTGCACTAAAAGTATAATTATTTACTTACAAAATGATCTGCAGCTAAATCAGTTGATGTTAATGCCATCATCGTTTTTTCCACGTGGTTTTTGCGTTCAGGGACTACCAACTGACTGGCCCCATAAACGCTAGCAATCAGCTCTGGCTTATCTTTTGATAACTGCAAAAGCGCTTCTTGAATTTTGGCTCGTAGGCCCACAGATAATTCTTTGGAAGCCGTTACTAAATGCGTAGGTACGCCAGGAATACGTTGCAACACGCGAACCTTTGCACGTGTTTCAGCCGTACCATAAAGGTCTGCTTTAGCGCCTTCATAGACGTAATCACTAAATGCCGCAGCGTCAGCTTGACCGTTAGCAACCGCTAACAAAGCTTTGTCGTATCCACCGGCGTATGTGATGTTAGAGAAAAATGATTTTAAGTCTGCAGGTTTTTTAATCGACTTATCTTGGACTAATTTTGCGAAAGGAAATAAAAATCCCGACGTCGAAGTCTGAGAAGTAAATGCTATCGATTTGCCTTTTAGATCGTTTAAAGTCTTAGCAGGGCTGTTTACCGGCACAACAACTAAGGAATCGTATTCGGTACGATCTTTACGACGTTCAACGGCAATAATTTCTAGCGATGCTTCTTTTGAAGCCAAGATGTAAGGCAAAGAATCCATGTAAGCCACATGCACTTTTTTAGAAATCAAACCTTGTGCAGTTGTTCCGTATGAAACGGGCACGAGCACTTCTACTTTTTTACCGATTTGTTTTGTTAAATATTCGGCAACCGTTTTTGCCATTACTTGAATTTCATCGGGGTTTTTTTGTTTCTGAAACGAAAACACGATGGTTTCTGGATCTGCGGCAAATGCAAAATTTGATAAGAAACATAAGCTTAAAATAAGTTTTTTCATATAAGGCCTCTCTTAGTTGCGCGAAACCTAGCCTATTTCATGAAAAAATGGAGCTTAATTCAAAAATAATCCTGTATTGCAAGGGTATTGAAAACGAATCACAACTAAAGCTAAACAGCGAAGTGGCTAAACTAACCCTATTGCAGGGTTAGCGCTTCAGCTTGGTATTCGCTGATTTCTTTATCCAGGGTTCGTCGTTGGTAATCTTTGCTGCTAATGTCGCTGTCTACACTTCGTAAACGACTATCTAAATTACTGCGTTCACTCACGTACGGATCAGGTTGGCCCGATTGGATGATCGGTAATACACCTCTGCGACTATCCAAGATGCGTTTTTCGTAGCTTAATTTATCGAGCTCGAGTGTTAGCTCACGTTTTTTAGCATCAGCCACTTGAATTTTGCCATCTAAGAATTTTTTACGACCAGTGCGGTACGTCGGCATAAAAGTTGTTTCCATGTCGGCCTGGCAAACGTTTTTATATTTTTTTCCGCTGATTCCAGCCGTGTAGCCATCGCTACAATAAGCGCGGTTTCCTTCGGTGTGTTTTTTCTGAAGCAGGCTCATGTTGCTTGAATCGCAAAATTCAGCGTTAAATAATTCGCCGGATTTTCCAGTTTGGTAAACAGTGTCCGGCATACAGTAACGATTCATACCGGCTTTAAAGCCCGTATCTAATTGTGATTCAGAAATTTCTGCTTCAACTTTGCGGCATTTACTGACTTTTTCGTCGTTAGAAATACGGTCGCCGCGCAAAGCAATGTCAAACCCAGTTTGGTACCAATTCATTTGTTCACATTCTTTACGAACAAAGTAAGACGTACAGCTTGAATAAATAAAAGTTAATAAAAGAACGCCAGTGATCTTTAAGAAAAGATTTAAATTTGTTTTCATATTGAAATTCTAACTAATGATTTTTTAGTCCGTCAAATGGCAAAAGAGACTTAGAACGTACAGGCCCGATTGATTTTTTCTGAAACTAATAAGAAGCCTGGATCAAAAAACTGCTGGCGTACGATCCAGCCAAGGTGAAAACGGTCGTAATAACCCATTGAGCAGTAACCAGATTCCATATAGCAGTTATAATGGTGGTCTTCGGCTAAATCTTTGGCGTTGTCACAGGTCATATTTTGGTCGGTTTGCATCGATTCGATCAGGCAGGTCCGCAAGTAAGCCAAAACGTCTTGGCCATGCGCCGTAAAGCGATGGTTTTTTTCCACAAAGATTTGGCAATAACGTTCGCCAAAATTGATAAAGTAACCGTCTTCGCTGCATTGCAATTCGTCAGAGCGTTGGCGATAAGCCTCGCACTCGGAAATATCAACGCCGGCAGAGGCGGCCTGGGCAAAAATCAACTGCAGAACACTAAATACAATTAATAAAAGAAATTTGAATTTAGTGTTCATGTTTGTATTCAAGACAGCTACTTCCTACAACTATTTTAAAATCTCGTTTAGCACTAAATCCAAGGCTTGGATCTTGTCGCCGCGTTCGTATTTTCCGGTCACGTTGATTTTTTTGAATGGGAAAATCGAGTTCTCAGGGAAAAGTGGTGAACCACTTTGTTCCAAACGTTGAATTAACTTTTCAGGCGTAAAGTTTTCATTGTCGTAAATATCAGATTTAGCAATTTGATGTTCATGCGCAAATTTTAAAACCTGATCAGCAATATAACCAACAGCAGCTGGTGTCGCCATTGATGTACCGCTCATGTGTCCACGGTGATCATCAAATTTTGCCGACAAGTGAAAAATAGCCGAAGTTTGTAAAACTTGGTGGTAACCAACTGACTGATACCAATCAGAAGCCACTTCATTAGCAAATGTTTCGCGCGCTGCTAAATCTTTATATTTAGGAAGTTGTTTTACTAAATCCATCATACGTGTATCCGTCACATCAACCGGCATTCCCACCATTGGGATTTTTTCCATAATGTAAGCTTGAACTGAACTGTTATCAGTCGATTTAATTGGCGATAAAATGTCTTCACCTTCTGCAAAAATCATTGGAGTTTTAAGGCCTAAGAGCACATTTGTAAAGCTTGATAAATCTTGATCTGGATTCAAACTTCCAACACCGAGAATATTTTTGATATGATTGTTCGGCGCTACATAGTTTTGGCCATCTTCGAACTGTTCAAAAAAGCGAGACGATAAATCAACCGGTAGTGCACTACGAGTTTTTCCGTCAACCCAAGCACTTGAATTTCCCGCGGCAACAACAAATAATGTATTGCGTGCGTCTGTTGTTAATAATTTACCTAACCGGAATTTAACATTTTCAAAGTGCATAAAGTTAAAGAACTTAACCATGTCTTTATCAGGATTAATTTCTGAAAAGCGCGGGATTTGTTGATTCATCTCTGCGCCCAAAGAAATATTTGCAATTTTAATTTTTTGTTCAGCAACGTGACGGATTGCTTTTTCTAACTCTTCAAAGAAGATAAAGTTTAATGAACCAGATTCAAAATCGATGTCGATGGCTTCCGTCATAGCTTCCATCATTTTTTCAGCATAAGCCGTACGTTCTTCGGCAGTCGTTGGCTCTGTTGCAAAATCAAAACGTAAGCTTGGAACTTTTTTATAAATTGAACGAACCACGATGGGCTCAGCTAACCACAATTTAAACTGTGTTTTAAATTCTGCAGACAAACGATTGAATTCCGCATTAGTTACCATTGCCGAACGGGTTGTTACACGAACTGGATAAATTCGAATGTTTGGATTCTGTTGTGCGATAATGCCAGAAACGTGTGTTCCATGGCTTTCATCCGCACCCAGTGCCGATAAATAAGGGTGATTCGTGCGAAAGTGCACACGACGGTAACGAGAAGAAAAATCAGAAACAAAGTCACGGTTTCCTAATTCCTGAAAATCAGCAGCGCGTTCTTTTAAAATAAACTGATTTAGTTTTTCGACTTTTAGGGCGTTAATATCAAAAGTTTTTTTAGCGTATTTTTCAGTCGCAGTTAGTTTGATTTGACCTAAAAGCGATTTGTAGTCTTTAAAATTTTCAGTCGAGTAATCAAAAGCCTTAGACGCTGTTTCGCCAGTAACAGCAAATTGTGGGTAAGACGTTTTTTCACGGCCTAAATTTAAACGCACCAACTCAAATGATGCTAAACGATTTTTTAAACTAATCATTGGATCAATCATATTAATTCCAACGCGTTCATATTCATACGAACTAGACATAAAACTAACAGCTGATTCTTTTTCAGCATCACGATCAATCGTGATCGATTGGTTGCGTGATACGCGGTAATCAACTAACAAAGTCGCCGCTGCATCAAGTTCACCAATGTAGGGATATGTTTTAAAACTATCGATGATGACTTTAAATAAACGATCGCCATGTTCGATGCGATTCATGTAGCCGAATGGTGCTGTATAGCCACCACTACGTGAATTAAAGTATGGTGAATCCAACAAAACGTGAACTTCACCAAAAGTCCATTCGTCAGCCAACTCAGGCTTTTCAGCCAAATCGGCGCGGAAAGATGCTTTTAATAGTAAGCCATCAGCTTTTTTCTGTTCGTAAATTTCTGAATCAAAAAATGTTTTCTTTTCGCGAGACAAATAAATGCTATAAAGTCCGTAAACGTTAAATGAATCGGCATCTAGTTTTGCAAACAAAGAATTTTGCAAAACTGGATCAGCTCTAAATTGCGTTAAAAAGTGCTTTGTAAATTGTTGATTTTGCTTTTTTAAGAATTCAAACGGATTACGAGTTCCCAAAACGATCATGCCGTTATTAACTTTAGCGGCTGTAATCGCAAATAATTCTGGGTTGATCAAAGATGAAGAAGCAATTTTGTCTTCCCCCATGAAGTCATGGCCAACACCAACAATTTTTCCGTTTTCGATGTCGTACATATATCGATTAACTAAATCAGGATGAGCAACGTCTACGCCGTTGTCGATAACTGCGACCGGTAAAGTAAATTCAGATCGATCTTTTTCAGTACGAGCAATGATTTTTTCGGCCTCTCCGCGAAGTTCAAGCTCTTGATTCGCCAGTTTATTTAATTCCTGCGACGCTAAACCGTTTTCAAAGCTTTCGCGCACTTTTTGAGTTTCGACCGAACAGCCGAACGCTAAAAGTAGTAATGCAAATAAAAATAGACCAAATATGGTTCTGAATGATTTCAAAGAATTCCCCTTTAATTAAATAATTTTAAGTGTATAGCGATTAACCACCACCAGTGTCAAAGTCTATGTGCGCGCAGTTTAAGAATGTAAATAGGTACGAAAATGATTAAAAAATAAGAGAACAAAAACGTACGATATTTATTAAAATAGTGTTAACTTTTTTAGGTGAAAGACACCTTATTTGATTTGACCAAAATTCAGAGGGCCTTGATCGAAGACTACCGACAAATTTGCAGCTATTACCGCTTGAATTTGCCAACGGTGAACTTTGAACTGACCGAGCATCTTTCGTTTTGGGGGCAGTACGATCCAAAATCAAAAACCATAAAACTGAATCAAAGACTTTTTAAAAGCTACCCGTGGCCCGTTGTTTTGGGCGTACTAAAACACGAACTGGCTCATCACTATGTCCATGTCGTTTATAAAAATTCAGATCTTTTAGACCACGGCCTCGAGTTTAGAAAAGCGTGCGAAAAAATTGGGGTCCCTGGATATTTCCAACGCGCACAAGTGGATTTAACATTGGACGAATTGGATTGGAAAAATCAGGCGTTAGTTTCCGAAGAAAATCCGTTGTTTGAACGAATTAAAAAATTAATGGCATTGGCCTGTTCCGATAATGAAAACGAATCCCGTTTGGCCAGCCAAAAAATTCAGGAATTGATAACCAGAAATCAAATCTCTCAAGCGGAACTGACCAGTCAACCCGAATATAAACATTTTACGATTGTTTTTAAAAACTCGCGAACCCCTCTGTACATAAAACAAATTATTTCTATTTTGGTCGAACACTTTTTTATCTATGCCGTGTTTCAAACGTCATATGATGTTGCTAAGTCGGCGCGGGTCAGTTCGGTTGAACTTATGGGGCGCCCAGAAGACCTTTTAATTGCTGAAAGTGTCTATTTGTTTTTGCTCAAAGAAATTGAACAATTATTTTTAGCTAACAAACAAAAAAAACTGTCTGTTATTGATAAAAAATCTTTGGCCTGGGGTTTTTTAGATGGATTTTCTAAACAGCTTGATTTTGATAAATCAAATCAGATTAAAATTTTAGAATCGAAAGCGTTGGTTTTAAAATCTGTTGAGGAAAAACTTGTGGATTACTCGCGTAGTATATTTCCGCGTTTACGTCATACGGGTTCAAGACAGCGAATTAATCAAGACGCCTATAACGACGGCGTTGAGGTTGGAAAAAAAGTAAAACTCCGGCAGGTGATCGAGCACAAAAACAGAGCTTTTGGGCAATTATTGGGCTTTAAAAGTTAGGTTTCAGGCTTCATTAGTGCTTACGTTGGTTTAGATCAAAAGTAAGCTTGCATTTAGGATTGGTTTTAAGTATCTAAGGAAAGTCTTTTTAAGCACTAAATTTCGATGCGACCGTAGTTCAGCTGGATAGAATACAACACTACGAATGTTGGGGTCCCAGGTTCAAATCCTGGCGGTCGCACCAATTTTCTCATTTTGAGATCTTTATAAAATTCATGAGATTTAATGACTTAGGCAAATTGGGTCCAGAGACGCCCTTGCAAACCTTGTTTTTCCAAGGTTTTTCATGGATAATAAAGTTATGGAAAAACAATCAACTCTTTCTACAAGCATAGATTCGGATCTTAAAAAAGCTCTGGCGGCATTTTGTAAAAAGCGAGGTCTTAAAATTCAAAGCGTCGTTGAAAATGCCATTCGCGAGCAACTCGAAGATGAAATTGATCTTGCTAGCTATGACGAACGCAAGAACGAAGAAGAAATTTCGCTTGCAGCGGTTCTTAAGAAATTAAAAAAATGAGTTCGAAGGCTTACGAAATCGTTTTCAAGAAGAGCGCGGCGAAAGAGCTCCAAGGTTTACCGCAAAAAATCCAACAGAAAATATTAGATGCTGTTCAGCTTCTTTCTTTAAATCCCTACACTGAACTTCTTCAAATTAAAAAGATGAAGGGTGCGGACTCGCTCTATCGGGTTCGAATTCAAGATTATCGAGTCATCTATCTGATCGAAAACCAAGTAATCAAAGTGACGATCATCAAAATCGGTCATCGCAAAGAAGTCTATTAGTACTTTACGACCATCTTGGCAAACGGCGTTTAAAACCCTAGGTCTAGAATGAAGCGGGGATATTTGCCACGTTAGTTTGTCGTTATAACTTCCTGATGCCTCCAAGTAAGAATCAATTGAAATATACAGAAATTTTTAATGGCCCTTTTGTTGCTACTTAAGCTAGTAACTGCAATCTGAAATTGCAAAAAAGGGGGATCATATGAGTCTTGGAGCAATTTTACTGATCATTTTTATTTTGGCGCTAATAGGGGCTTTTCCGACATGGAACTACAGCCGAAGCTGGGGTTACGGACCAAGCGGTGGCGTTGGACTTGTAGTCGTGGTTATTGCCGTCTTACTTTTGACGGGCCGAATATAAATTATGCTCATGGCCTCGTGTATTACGGGGTCATGAGTTTTCAATCCTCTTCAGCCGGCCAATAAAAATTTAGGCTTTATTAAAAATTTTATTATCGACTGAATATTTACCAGGACCAGCAATCATCATTGCTACGGCAAATGCTAAATAAACTAATGCTAATTCGTATCCGCCAATGAACGGGTCGCCTTTTACTGCGGCGTGAACATAAACGGCCATTGCCATTGTACAGAAGATACCAAATGATGCCAGAGGCACCAAACAGCCAATGATCCAAGCGATACCACCACCAAACTCAGCAACAGCAGCCAACAATTGTAAAATTCCTGGAAAGTTTTCTCCGGCCCATGCCATAGGGTTTTGGATTTTCCCCCATCCATGCGCAACCATTGCCACGCCGAACACTAATCGTAAAATCAATAGGGCTAACGACACGCGTGAATCTTGAACATTGTACCATAATAGCTTTTTCATAAAACCTCCGTGTTTATATTAAGTCTTTGTTTATTATTATTAAGAAATTACTAAATGTCTACGGTTATATAAAATCCTATCTATTGTCGAATAGACAAAAATAACTTAGATTAATTCAAATTTTCTACCTGGAGACGATGACATGCGTTTAGTTTTAATCGGTCTACTTTTGTTTTCTGTATCTCAATCAATTGCGGATGTTGCCATTAATTTTAAACAAGACAGCTGGAAAGAAATAAAATTGGGAAAGTCCGAGCCAAATTCATATCAGTTCGGTAATCAGTTAAAAGTTATTGTAAAAAAATCGTCTTCTCCAATAGTTTACAAATTTGACGAAGTTCAAGAGTTTTCGGAATTACAATTTGAAGCTTCGGTTGACGGAGTCATGAATCCAAATGCAAAAACCACAGCCTTCGAAGAAGATTCTTTTTTGCAATTCGGTTTTGTTGTTGTTGGCGACAATCAGTTGGGAGCCATGGGTAAACTATTTGCGCCAAAATGGGTTAGCAAAATTTTTGCTTTAGCCCCCGAAGGTATGGGGTTGGACAAAATTTATTTTTACAATGTGGCCGCTAAAAAAGAATCTGTAAATCAAGAACGCCAAAATCCAAAAAGTAAGTATATGTTCGAACGAATTATTCTGACTAAAGACGATTTAGGTAAAACTGTATCGTATACTTTGCTGAAAAAACTAAAAACCACCGCGCTGTGGATTAACGCCGAAGGCGAAAGCACCGATTCCGAGTTTACCACGACGATCAATAAAATCGTTTTAAAATAACTAATATTCATTCTTAAAACGACTACAAATGACTAAACCTAGCTCTAAGACTGTCTAAGTTTTTAGTGCGCGCAGAACTTTTGCTCATTCTAATTTGAATGTTGTAAAGCGGTTCTACAGAGCAAAAAATTAAGTCTCAGTCTGAGACGTTTTCAAGCGAATTTTATTAAGTCACCTATGAAATTTTCCGAATAGAAAGCAGAATAATAATAACAGGTTAGGTGAACTTATGAAGTTAGTTTCAGGAATTGTCGGCTTATTAATTTTTGCGGTTTCATTGCCTTCTGCTTCGCAAACAGTGCAAGATGCCGCACGCGTTTCATTTTATGATAAAGTTTATCCGCAACCTGCGTGTAAGAATATTCCAATCACTGCAACGATAAAACTTCAAGTTATTCGCGACGTTGAAACACGCTATTTAAAATACGTCGCAAATCCTCAACAGTATGACTACAGCAGTGCAAGCAACGCAGAAGATGGCTTACGACAAATTAAAAGTAAAACAGATGAACTCTGCACAAAGGAATCAACTTTACAAATTGGAAAAACGGTTGCCGAGCAAGAAGTAGCTCGACGAGTTCAAGCGGAAGCGGATAAGCTGACAGAAGCAAATAGACGTGCTGCTGCGGCGAGAGCTACGACGACTGGACGAGCAGGTGCTGCGGGTGCACCGGGCTCTGATACAGGATTAGCTCGAGATATTCTTGGTACATACAAAGAAGCACGGGATGTAAATGGCAACGGTAAAGGCTCAACTGATAGATCCGGCAATGGAGATAAAGCGTCGAGCGGTGCTAAAGCAACGAGCGGAGAAAAAGGAACAGCAACTCCTGCTGCGGGCAGTGCCCCAGTAGCAGCTGGAGGAAAAGCAGTTGGCGGGGCTGCAACGGCTGCGGCTGTTGCTCCTAAGAATGAACTCGGAGACATGTTTTTAAATACAAAACCGGTATTTTCCAACCTGCCGTCTTCAGACAAAATAAAGCCCATTCCCATCGGTAACAATGGTTCTGAAATAAATTTAAAGGACCATACTTTTTCTACACCCCTTGGAGAAGACGGAACATTAACAAAATTTACCTTAGATCGACAATCAGGGCATTTTGTTGCTGCTGATGGCAGTATGACAATTCCAGCACAAGATATTGGAAAATACGCGCCGGGATGTACATCGGGCGAATGTGCCGAAGCGATGAAAACTTATGCGGCCGATCCGAAAACTGCAGCTGACGTAAAAGAGATTACAAGTGGGGCTCCGGGTGTCGGCGATGCAGCCTCGCAATCGGCAGCTGCGCAAACACAAGCTGCAGCGACAACACTGCAAACTAATATGACGAGTATGACGAGTTATCTCGGAGCAACAATATGTGCTGATGCAGTTCCAAGAATCAATGCGGCTGTAACAAAATATACTTCTGCAATGACTAGTTGTGGAAATTGGCAAAGTCGCGCGGATACTTTTTGTTCGGTTGTTCGCAGTCCAAAAGCAAAAGTTGTTCAAAGATTTATGACATTAGGTACAGCAATTATCGCACGTACAAGTTCCGCATCAGAAGGCTGTAGTGCAGCTCAAAAATTTTCGACGATTGCTCAACAGGGTATGACGGCTGCTAATTTAGCTTGTACTGGATTAAAGTATACATGTGATTTTACGTGTGCCGGAGCTGAAACAAGCGTGACTGCTTTAGGCACTACACTTAAAACTGAGGCTGGAAAGTGCTCTGGTATAACAGCATCCACTCTTGCTGCTGCAACAGCAGCAAAAACTGCAGCGTGTGCTGGTCCTCAAGCAGCGGCTTTGTGTGCGCCAGCTACAATTAAAGAGACTAAAGCAGCTAATGACCAAGAAACATCTCATACAGTGTTTACAGAATTAAGTACTCTTTACACAAAAGAACCTCCACTTCCAAAAGCCAAAGTTGCTCTTTGTGAAAAATATGAAGCCGATATTCTTGATATGGGTTTACAAATTTTAGGGACAATCGATGCGACCAACCAAGCTAAAGCTTGTAAAAAAGCTTTAGGTAACGCCGATGGTGGTGGGGGCGGAACAAATACGCCAGATATATCGATGGAAGAATTTTGTAAAACACCAGGACAAGCAGCACTGCCTCCATGTAAGTGCCGTACAGAGCCAACAGCTCAAGGTTGTCCAGGGTTTGTAGCTAATAACATCAATACCAACATAAACAAAAACCAACCCAATGGTGGTGGTGCCAACACCAACAATCTTGGTGGAGTCGCTGCACTTGCAACTCCGGGTGGATTAAGTGGATTTCAAACAGGAACAAAAAATTCTGGAAGTACTTTGAGTAAAGAAGCTAAAGAATTATTAGGCGTTGATTCAACAGCTGCGGCTGCAGAGGGCGCTTCGGCTAACGGCGGCGGTTTTGCTGGAACTGCTGATTCGAGCGGTAGCAGTGGTAATGGCCAAAGTGGGTCATCAAAATTAGGTGCTTCACCTGATGCGGCGAAAAAATTAGCTGCAGATAAAAAGAAATCCGGCTTCGGAGAATTTGAAATGTCGGGAGCAGCATTTGGAAATCTAAAATGGGGCGCAGACGGCAAAGCCATTATCAATGGTAAAAAATATTCTCAAGAAGAAATCAAAATTTTGGCGGCGCGAAAAATTGCGTCTGAAGAATTTTTTCAACAAGTAACTACGGCTTCTGGAAAATCAAACTGGGATAAGGTGCGAGTGCGCTACGACGAAAATCGTGGATCACTGTTTTCGCCATAATGCGCTCCATAATTTAAGGTCGGGGGGATCATCAATGAAAATGTTTTTAACTTTACAAATAATTATAATGTTTTGGTCTGCATTGGCTCTTGCAGGGAACACAGTTGAACAACCGGTTCCGCCGACAAATAATTGTGATTCTTACGACCAGAAGACAGCGCTTCAAGGTTACATGACCTGCGTTATTACTTTTAATAGCAAGGTTGTCACTTATCAAAGCCAAGTGAATCAATATAACAAAAACGTTCACGCTAACGGCGGAACAACCCCAATTAGCGGTCAGGCTATTGGTATTATTCAACCGCAACATCCAACAAATAATTGCGGGGCTTCCCCCCCAGCAACCGACACCAGCGCTTGGTCGACGTATAATTCTTGTGTTGGCCAGTATAATAACAATCGCTCTTACTATCACACTGCGATGAATGCATACAACGCGGTAACAGATCAATTGATGGCTCTTCAGCGTGATGCTCAAGCTGCAGAATCACGACGCTTAGAAGAAATTCGTCCAGAAAATCAAACGACTACTGGAACTTTACAACAAGTTCAAATGAATAACAAAAGCGCTTCAAAAACTTATGCCGTTGCAGGCGCAATTCTTGCGGGCTATGGCGCTTATCAATTAGCTCAATCAAAAATGTTTGGGCTACAGTGCGGAAGTCAAAATTACGGGGCTTGCATTGCCGCGGGCGTGGCCGCAGTTATGGCGTATAATTTCTTTGGTGAAAGCAATAAAGCAAGTAATCAAGTTCAAGCGTTCGGGCAAAACGCAGTTAAAGTGTGCCAAGCGCAAAATAATCTGCAATCAACTCAACAAAATTGCAATAACAGAGATCCAAGTAGTCCTATTTACGAAGCTACTTTAGAAACTCCACCAAATGAAAATTGGTACGATCCAACGACAGGTCAATGCAAAGCGGATGCGCCACAAGCCTGTAAAGATATGATGGCTGGAAATAACGGTTACAAACCAATGGGAAGCGCACTTCCAAAATTGACCGGTGGTTGTCCAGGAGGTGGAACCTCGTGTCTAACTGGTATTAATCCTTTAGTCACTAAAACGGCAAAAGGTCCAAAGGTCACAATCAAAGATAAAAATGGGAAAGAGCATTCCATTTACACTGATAATTATCGCGATGAAAAATCAATGATGGCAGCCGGAATGTCTTCGGCTCAAGCAAAAAAATTATTAGCCGATTTAAGCTTAAGCGAAGAAAATGCTAAAAAAGCCATGGCTGAAGCTAAAAAATCTGGTGAAGCCGCAGAAGGCTTAGATTCAAATAATATTGCTGGAGCAGGATCATTTGGCGGTGGTGCTGGTGGTCTTGGTTTAGATGCAGAATCTGAAGAGGCTAAAAAGCGTCGACATTTTAAAGATGACTTAGCGGCGGCACAAGAAAAGCTGCGCAAGCCTTCGTCGACTGGACTGAGCAAAGATTTTCATGGCGATTTAATTGGTTCTGCCGGAGACGATATTTTTTCAATGATGAATCGTCGCTACCAGCTTAAAAATGAACAAGACACATTCTTTACACCATAGTCTGGACTATTCCAGACTATGCTTTTAATGACAATTATCCCCATTTCTGCGAGCATCTATTTATGTCGACAATCAAAGTTTTAGGAATAATGAGTGGCACCAGCTTAGATGCCGTAGATTTTGTAAAAGTTAAAATTTATAAAAAAAATTTAAAGTGCGAATACATCGATATGGAGTCTGTTTCGTTTCCATTGGAAATACGTAAAAAACTTTTGTTAGCTGCACAGAATGAAAAAAACGTTCGCGAATTAAGTTCTTTAAACCATGAACTTGGTCGGTTTTATGCCAATGCTTATAATAATTTAAATAAAAAGTTAAAAAATGTCGATCTGATTGGTTTGCACGGACAGACCGTATTTCATGATGGAAATCGTTCGACCCTGCAAATTGGCGAGGCCGCGTATTTAAAAGAAGTCAGCCAAAAACCTGTGGTCTTTAATTTTAGGACTGCGGACTTAGCTCGTGGTGGTCAAGGCGCTCCACTAGCACCAGTGTTTCATCAAATTGTTTTTGGTCAAAAAAAGAAAGTCATCAGTGTGCATAACCTCGGGGGAATCAGTAATTTTACTTTAATTGAAAATGGTAAAATTACTTTAGGTTTTGATACGGGTCCTGCAAATATGCTGATCGATGAAGAAATTCGTCGTCAAACTGATAAGCTTAACGGGTTTGATGTTGGTGGACGAATTGCTAAATCTGGAAAACCAAATCAACAACTTTTAATGAAGATGTTAGAATTTCCATATTTTAAACAAAGTCCTCCAAAAAGTTGTGGACGTGAACAATTTGGTAAAGACTTTTATAATAAATTTCAAAATGATTTAAGCGCGTTAAGCTTTCCTGATCGCGTTGCCACTTTAACTGAATTGACCGTGCATTCCATTGCAAAAGCGTACCAACAATTTTGCAAACGTTATCCAAATAAAATTATTTTTGCTGGTGGTGGTTCAAAAAATAGTTTTCTTTTAAAGCGCCTTCAAGAAGAGTTGTCGTCTGCAGAAGTTCAGGTTGTTGATGACTACAAGTGGCCTTCGCAAAGTATTGAAGGAGCCGCATTTGCTCTGTTAGCTGCATGTCGTTTTTGGAACATCCAACTAGATTTAAAATCAGTTACTGGTGCTAAAACCAAGGGCTTACTAGGTCAAATCGCTTAAGGTTGATTTTGGTAGAGTCTGCATTTTATCGAAAAACGTTTGATACATTTTTTTTGTTTTAAGATTGTCGGCAATAGCTGATTTTGCTTTTTTATAATCGTCAAGATTACCAGTTTCATACCAATCGCCTTGAATCGGAAATATTTTTACACGCCCTGTGTTTAAATGATTAATTAAGTAATCGTAAAAAATATTGGCCTCTTTACCGGAGGGAAGTGTTTTTAGTATTTCGGGTGAAAGAAACTGAAACCCAATAAAGTGCCAACCCTTTAAACCTGCCGGAGCCTCTTTTTTCCCGATGTCTTTAACAGTTTGGCCATCACACCAGATGCCACCGAACTCTTTACCGACGCCAGGATGCTCTTTAACGATTAACGTAGCGAGGTGGTTATTCTGTTGGTGAAAATCCAAAGCTTCCGTCAGAAAATTTATTTTCTCTGTAAATAAGACTTCATCGGCATTGACAGCTAAAATTGGATTCTTCGAGAGCAGTCCTTCGGCTTGTTTTAATCCGCCGGCACTCCCCTTAATAAATCCTGATTCGTCTGAAAAAACCGGATTCATCGAAGTTTTTTTATAAAGCTCGTGAACCTGAGGGGCTAAATGAAAGGTATTAACGATAAACTTGTTAATTTTTAAAGTTTGAATATACGGAAGTGGATAATAGCCGAGCGGGTAGGAATGCAGTGGTAATACAGGCTTAGGATGCTTTTCGGTAAAGGGGCGTAGTCGCGTGCCAAGGCCTGCGGCAAATAAAAAAATATCACATACGTTCATAATTTTTTTCAAGGGCTCCGGAATCAATTAATATATTCATCAATACTTTGTATTCCGGTAAATTTGATAAACTGCGAAAAACTTTTTTTAATGTCGAGGGCAAATACTTTAAATAGCGGCGATCTTCACGCATAACCATAAAGCTGGCAAAACTTCCGCACGCTTTAAAACATCGTTGCAAAGATTGAATTTCGAAAATATGCATGAATTGATCTCGGCTAATGCCTTGAGCTTTTAATACGTCGTATTGCAAGAGATACTCATTTAAAAGCTTATCGGCGATTTCGTCATTAATATCCACGTAAGAATCTTTGATTAAACTGACCAGGTCATATTGTACCGGACCTAAACGTGCATCTTGAAAGTCGATCACGCAAATTTTATCTAGTTTGATCATCAAATTTCTTGAGTGATAATCACGGTGGCAAATTACTTTTGGTTCGTTGTGCAGAATTTCGCAAAAATGCAGAAACGTTTTGTCTAACTCGGCTTTTAAGGCGTCGGTAAAATTTATTTTCAATAACCCTTGCAGTAGGTGGTCCTTAGCATAGTTCATTTCCCACATAAATTTGGCCGTATCAAACATTGTGGTATTGCATATCGATGGTTCTTTTAATCGAGTTGCATCTCGGTGAATATAAACTATTTGTTCGACGGCTTTTTGATAAAATGGCCACGATTGATTAAAGTTAGCGGACTCCCAATATTTTCGTTCTAAGGTTAAATCACCAAGATCTTCTAAAAGAATTACGCCCACAATGCCATTAACTTTTAGAACTGTAGGAACATTCACTTTTGCTTTATAAAAGTGATTCAAAACATCTAAAAAAGGATATGTGGCCTCGTTAAAAGGTTCCCATTGCATGAGCACATATGACTGTGAATCATAAATAATTCTAAAATATTTACGAGCCGAGGCGTCCCCTGCTAACTGATAAACCGTAAAGTTAGCTGAATCAAAATGTTGTTTTAAAAATTGGTTGATATTATCGCTTAATGAAAAAGGCTCGCTCATGCTAAAATTCTGGCATAAGCGATACCCATCTGGCAATAGGTCTAGACTAATTCGTATAGCTAGTTTTATCGAAAAACATGATTTCTAGGACTTCTTCGCTGATTTGCATTTCGACTGGAACTTTGTCTATTTCGAAACTGAACCCGACAAGGTCATTTTTAAGTGCTTCTGTCGCATTTAACTGGTGGATTTTTTGATCCGGCAAATTGGAACCAACTAACATGACAATCGATAGACGTTCTTGTTGTTCAATAAATGAATTTAAGAACACCAAATCTTTGCGCTCTAATTGAGAAATATCATCGATATAAATCGTCGTTTTGTCTAAATCTTGTAATTCACTTGCGTCCATAACGTTTTTAGAAATTTGGCTGTAATCTAAAAAGAAACTGTTTCCTAACATCTCGTGAATTTTGAGCGCCACTTTTTTACGTTGTAAGCTGTGGGTCGCTTTTAAGTGCAGGAATTTTGAAATAATATTATCAATCGTGAATATTTCAGATTCAGCTTCGTATTCGTTATACTGATGCTGTTGCAAAGGAATGATATTTGATGCACGTTTTGAATCGGCCAGCTCTGCTCTTTCAATTAGGATCGATTTTTCCATATTTTTTAAATACAGATTATAAATCACCGGTGTTAACATAAAGTCGATCAGATCAATTATGTCTGCGCGTTCACCCTCGGTTAAAAGTGCTCCACGTTGGATGATTAAGTGACCTAAGCGTACTTTTTGGTACGCAAGGTTAATCACCATATCGTCGTTACGCATGTAAGCGCGTACTGACTCTGTGTTATCTTCTGCAGTTAGAATATCAATAAAACGGTATTCGATATTTTTATTAAATCGTTCCTGAATTAATGACTGAGCTTTTCCCCATGACGGCTCTTTCAAAATGTCGTTCACACTATCCCCCAAAAGTTTGTCCCAGAAAGCCAACCCTATGACTTTCTTTTCCCCAAACTTGTTACCCAAAGAATATTACTTCAAGCGGCATGCCGAAAATTTGTAAGCAGAGTTTCTTCGCAGAAGGTCACTTTTTTAAACGAGTGAAAAATTAAGTGGCTGGAAAGACTGATGAATAGTTTTGTAAAAAAGAAATGTAAATAAAGCAGACGGTGCTGCCTGTGCTGAATGAGCTAATTGGCCCTGTTAAGAGCATAACAAAACTGTAAAATGTTCTATAACAAGGAATGTTTAATCCCAAAACGCAAAAAGCCCCGCTGTATAAACAAAGGGGCTTTTTAGGTTTTGTTATATTAATTATTAGATGCTGCGAGCGAGCTTACGTTTATCTAAACCGTACTTTTCAACCTTCATAATCAAACCGGCACGGCTGATTCCCAGCTCTTTTGCCAATTTAGACTTATTCCAGCCTGTACGACGTAGGCCCTCTTTGATCATATCGCGCTCTAATTCATCCAAAGCATCTTTCAATTTACCGTGTAAACGGGCACCTTGAACTTTGCTTTTTTCACCGACCTCTAAGATCTTAGGCGAAAGAATTTCGTGACTAACTTTACCATCGTCGCCGCTTAATACACAAAGACGTTCGATTTCATTTTGTAATTCACGAACGTTACCTGGCCAAGCATAGTCATACAATTTTTCAATCGCACGGCCCATAAGCTGCTTTCTAGGTTTTTGTGATTGCTCAGCAATTTTATTTAAGAAAAACTCCACCAAAATAGGAATGTCTTCTTTGCGTTCACGCAAGGGTGGAACGCGAATATTGATAACGTTTAAGCGGTAATACAAGTCTTCACGGAATGTACCAAGTTCTACCATTTCACGTAAGTTTCTGTTTGTCGCCGCTACGATGCGGACGTCAACCTTACGCATTTCAGTTGAACCCACAGGCGTAAAAGTTCCTTCTTGTAATACCCGAAGTAACTTAACTTGCATCTGTGGTGAAGTGTCACCGATCTCGTCTAGAAAGAATGTTCCTTTATCCGCGATCTCAAAAAGACCTTTTTTATCTTTTAAAGCGCCAGTGAATGAACCCTTAACGTGACCAAATAATTCTGATTCTAATAAATTGTCATTGAAAGCCGAGCAGTTTTGGATAACAAAGTTTTTATCTTTGCGGTGCGAGTTATAATGGATTGATTTTGCAATCAATTCTTTACCGGTACCGTTTTCCCCTTGGACCAAAACTGTTGAGTCTGCAAATTTAATTTTATCAAGTAAGGCATATAACGATTGCATCGGTTTTGATTTACCAATCATGTTGTCGTATTTAAAACGATTGCCTAACTCTTTGTTTAATTCTGTAATTTTGTTTTCACGCGCCGAAATCTCAACGTGTAAAGTTACGATCTCTTGTGCCACTAGTTCTACTAATTCGCAGAAGTGTGTGCGGTTGGCATCATTTAAGAATTGAAATTTAGATAAGGCTTTTTCGATGAGTTCGTTTGTGCAACCAAAAGCGGCCAAACGATCACGAACTTCAGCAATACGTTGAACAGTGTTTTCTTCTTTAAAGAAACCCATTGCGGTAACTGTTCCAACTAAATCATTTTCGATAATGATTGGAAAGATACACATATCAAATCCAGCTGCGTCCCACTTTTTGAATGCGAAGCGATTGTTAGAATTTTTTAAATCGTTAATTGTCTGTTGAACAGTTTCAGCTAAATTAACTTGCGTCGTCTCTTTATGAATTAAATAATTCACAGAAGGATTAATATAGTTAACTTTTCCACTGTCTAAAGCCTTTAATTGGCCACGCTCATCAGTGAATACGATGTCGATATTCCACCATGACTGTAAAATTTGTTTCAATTTTTTGATAACGTGAATGTGTTCGAATTCATTCCAATTAATCATAAATCACTCTCCTCTGATCAATAAGTTTACATACTGTCAAAACTTTTATCGTCAACTGATTGGTCAAACTTGAGTCCGAACTGAAAATATTTTTTACAGGCCGTTTTAGGATGTTAGATTTAATAGAACGCATCATTCTGAGAAAAAGGTGCCAGGCCTTTTTTCCCCGACGGTGCCAGGCCTTTTTTCGGACACAGTGTAAGGCCTAGTCAAAGCCTGTTAAAGCACGTTGGTGGCCGATCTGATGCAAGACCAACGGCATGGGTAGACTTCCAACAATCTTACAATCAGACTTTCCGTACAACATAACTGCTCGATGCATAAATAAAGAATGGTTCAATTTGCCAATAGAACTTGTGTGGAAAATATTTTGCGATGAGCTTTCTAGAACTATTAAGGAGAAGGGACTGCAGGTACATAGTTTTGTTTTGATGGCTAATCACTTTCACCTTATTGCTACAACTCCTGAAGCAAATATAAGTCAATGTATGCATCAATTCATGTTTCGTACTAGTAAGCTACTTACTCGTAACGGAAACCGGATTAATGAAACTTTCGCTGGTCGGCATAAAAAGTGTATTCTGGATAATAACTTCTATTTTATGAATGCGTATAAATACAATTATAGAAACCCTATTAAAGCTGGGATTTGCAGTCGTGTGGAAGATTACAAATTTTCTACTCTTCGAGGACTTATAAATGAAAGCGAGAAAAGAATACCAATTTGTAAAGATTTATTCTTTTTAGACAATCCAAAGGGGGTATTGAAGTGGCTGAATCTTGCGCCTACGCCTGAAAAGGTAGAGGCTTTCCGTATGGGGTTAAAGCACCAGTATTTTAAATCTGCAAAAAAAAGAGATGGAGTTACAGCCGTGATCTCTGAAATAGAGCTGTTGTGAGCCCTTGCGGGGAAAAAGGCCTGGCACCGGTGGGAAAAAAAGGCCTGGCACTATTTGGTTTGGGATTGAAAGAGGCGGTTGTATTCGCGGCCTAGATCTAGGAGTTCTTTGTGAGTTCCTTGTTCGACGACGTAGCCGTGTTTTAAAACTAGGATTTGGTCGGCGTTTTGGATTGTCGACAAGCGGTGAGCTATTATGAGTGTTGTGCGGCCCTTTACTAACTCTTGTAGTCCCAACTGAACTTTTTCTTCGCTGACCGAGTCTAAGGCGCTGGTTGCTTCGTCTAAAATTAAGATTGGTGCATCTTTATAAATGGCTCGGGCGATGGCAATACGTTGCTTTTCGCCACCCGATAATAAATTTCCACGTTCGCCAACATGAGTTTGAAATTTTTCTGGCATTTTTTCAATGAATTCTAACGCGTGGGCCGCTTGGGCTGATTTTCTAATTTTTACGGCTTCAAACTGTTCTGTACCAGCTTGAATATTTTTTTCGATGGTATCCGAAAACAAAAATACATCTTGAGAAACTAACGCCATTTTTTGACGTAAATCATTCAATGCAAATTCTTTAACATTATTTAAACCAATGTAGATTTCGCCCTGATCAGGATCATAAAAGCGCATTAATAAATTCGCTAAAGTCGATTTACCACTTCCGCTTTCACCAACAAAGGCCACCGTAGAGCCTTTTTTAATTGTTAAGTTAAAATTCTGTAACAAAGGTTTTCCTGGCTCGTACGAAAAGCTGACGTTTTTGTACTTAATTTCTGACCAGGAATCTGTGAATACCGCCGGAGGTGAAGTTTCAGCTAAAGCACTGGATTCTTCTAACATCCCATATACGCGAATTGCCGACACGCGAGTTTCTTGCACACGAACATATGCTTCTTGGAATTTTTTGAAAGGCAAATTAACCTGCAACATGGCCGTCACAAAACCAATCAACATACTTTCGTTGCTGACACCGGATTTAATGCGTTCTGCAAAATAAAACATTATGGCTAAAACAATAAAGGCCGCCAAAAATTCTGTAAACGGACCCATAAATTCAATTCGCGAATGGATTTTTTTACGCATAAAAATAAAAGCATCACCCTGTTTAGCAAGTTTTGATTTTAAAATGTTTTGCAATGAAAACGATTGAATCGTTCGAACACCGTCTAATGATTCCTTAACCGTCGAAGTAATATCTTCCAGCTGTTGCATACCCATTAAAGAGTACTTACGAATGCTTTTAGAAATTTGTTTTAAGATAAACAACAAAATCGGAGCAACAACTAGAATATAAAGTGTTAGCTGCCAGTCTAAGTAGAACAAGGCTGCCATTAAAAATATAAATGTCAGCGGCGCACTAAATAAATCTGCAAATAAACGCAATCCATCATGTATAACTTTAACATCGTTAAAGGTGCGGCTCATTAAGCCACCAGATCCTGAAATGTATTTATTGTGAAATTTTAAATCTAAATTGATAAATTTAAGCTGTAGTTTTTCACGCAAACCTTGCGAGACTTTTTCTGACACCACATTCATTGTAAAAATATGAAAATATCGACTAATGTTCATTACAAAAATAACTAACAAACTTTGAATGGCAATATGCCCTAGTTGGTCGGGTTTTTTAGTGGCCGCTTCAATCATTTCTTTAATCATGATTGAAAGCATCCCTTGACCCAAAGCCATCAAAACCCCGGTAATCGCTACAATAATTAATTTGGGTTTATGTTTAATTAAATCTTTAAGAATCAGTCGCAATTCATGAGGCATTTTGGTGTTTAGTCCTATTTTTGATTTAAATATTTCTTTAGATACTGACCGGTTAAACTTTTCTTGGCGTCCATGATTTGCTCAGGCGGTCCTACAGCAACGATGTTTCCACCTTTGTCGCCGGCTTCTGGTCCCAAATCTATAACGTAATCGGCGTTTTTAATCACATCAAGATTATGCTCAACAACTATAACAGATCCGCCGGCCTCGATCAGTTTATGAAGAACCGCCAGCAACAATTCGATTTCTTTAAAATGCAAACCAGTTGTCGGTTCATCTAAAATATAAACAGTCGATTTTTGAGTGATTTGCGAAAGTTCTTTAGCAATTTTTAAACGTTGAGACTCACCGCCACTCAGTGAATTAGCGGGTTGACCCAGCGTCAAGTAATCCAAACCGACATCTTTGAGGACAGATAACGGTTTTCGAATATTTGGATAAGCTACGAAAAAATTCATGGCTTCACTAACGGTCATCGACAAAATCTCGTGAACGTTTTTGCCATTAAATTTAATTTCTAAAATTTCAGGGCGATATTTTTTACTATCACAAACATCACAGGGAATAATGACGTTATCCATAAACTGCATGTCGATTTCTTCAAAACCAGTTCCACGACAAGACGGGCAACGTCCTCCATCAACGTTTAAGCTAAATGTACCCGCGGTATAACCACGGTCTTTTGATTCTTGTGCGCTTGCGAAGATGGTCCGAATGGCATCAAACGATTTTAAGAATGTAATCGGCGAACTTCGGGCCGATTTTCCAATTGGCGATTGATCGACCAATAAAACATTTTTAATATTTTCAAAGCCCTCAATTTTTTTCAGCGTCTGAGACGGAATAAATTCAATATCCAATTTTCGTGCAAGACTTGGGTACAATGTTTTAGTTACTAACGTTGATTTACCTGACCCACTGACACCAGTAACAACGACCAGTCGGTGCAACGGAAAATCAACATCAATGTCTTTTAAGTTATGGCCCGAACAGCCAGTTAAAGTTACTTTATATTTATATTTCTCTAAATCGACCGGACGAGTCTCGCGTGGTGGAGTCCATTTTTGCGGCCTTAAATAGTGAGCTGTGTTTGAATCTTTAAAGTCTAAAAACGGACCAATGGCGCCAGCGTAAACAACGTTTCCGCCCAAGTATCCCGAGCCAGGACCCATTTCAATAATGTTATCTGAGCTTTTAATAACGTCGTGATCATGTTCAACGATGACCACGGTATTTCCCAAATCTCGCAGGTCGTGCAAAATAGAAATTAAACGGTCGTTATCTCGTGGGTGCAGGCCAACAGTTGGTTCATCTAATACGTACAACGCTTGCGATAAACCCATGCCGAGTTGATTCGATAACATTAATCGTTGGTATTCACCGCCAGATAAAGTTCGTGTTTCACGGTCTAGAGTTAAATAGTGGACCCCAACGCGCATTAAAAAATTTAATCGGGACTTAACTTGTTTTAAAACTTCACCGGCCGCTTCTTGTTGATAATTAGAAAGCTCGATTTTTTCGAAAAAGTTTTGAAGTTTATCGATCGTCATTTTTGCCAAGTCGGTAATGGCTTTATTTAAAATTAAAACATGTCGGGCTTCTGGGCGTAATCGTGTGCCATCACAAGTCGGGCATTTAGATCCCGTGCGATACCTAGAAATAAATACGCGAACATGCATTTTATATTTAAGTTCTTCGAGGTATTCAAAAAGACCTTTAACTCCAAAAAAATCTTTGGTGCCGTTCCATATCATGTCACGTTGCGCTTGCGGTAAGTCTTTCCATGAAGTTTTTAAATCGATTTTATTTTTGCGACAAAAGGCAAAAAGTGATTTTTTATCTTGTTCAGCGCTGGGCATGGTAAACGGATTAAGTGCTCCGTCTTGAATGGCTAGTAGAGGATTCGGAACAATCTTGGCTTCATCAAGTTCTAGGACGTTCCCAAAACCTTTACAGGTCGGGCAGGCACCCATTGGTGAATTATAAGAAAATAACTTTGAAGAAATCGGGGGAGGTGTGTATCCACAAATCGAACAAGCGGGCTCTTCGCTTAATTTTAAAATTTCACCTTCAGTCGACATGACAATAGCTTTGCGAATAACAGCCGACGAAGAATATTTAAGACTAGCCTGATAGGCTTGCGTGATTGAATCCGTCAGACGACCTTTTTCATCGTCGCTAAAAGCTAAACGGTCGATAACTAAATAAAAACTATCTTTTGGTAAGCCCTTTTTAATCTGCGCTGGTTCAGAAATTTCAACGATAGCCGATAATTCAAACTTTGAAGGGTCTGCTTTTTTCTTGGCTTTGGTCTCTTTAAGTTCGGTTATTCGTAAATAACCTTCTTGTAATAACAAAGAGTGTAATTTTTTGCCTTCAGCAACTCGACCTTCTTTTGGAATTTCGACCAAGACGTAGCCGCGCTGACCATTCATTTTTTGTAAAATCAGATCAGTGGCTTCTGTTGGCGAAATTTTTACTGCGGGAATATGATGAGTCGGGCAAAAAGCAGTTCCGATTTTTTCATAGAGTAATCGCAAGTAATCAACAAGCTCAGTCGTCGTTCCCACAGTCGAGCGACTCGATTTAACTGTATTTTTTTGCTCAATTGAAATTGCTGGAGGAATATTGTTGATGCCTTCAATGTCTGGCTTTGGCGCTTTATTTAAAAACTGGCGAGCGTAATTGGACATGCTCTCGATATAACGGCGCTGTCCTTCCGCAAATAATGTTTCAAAAGCCAATGAACTTTTACCCGAACCTGATGGTCCGCAAATAACAGTTGTTTGGCCAAGGGGAATCTCGATCTCGATATTCTTTAAATTATTCTGTTTAATTCCCCAAACATGGATAGACTTCATTCTTCTAAATCCTGTTTTAAGAAATCGGTCGCTTCTTCGGTTCGCGTCGTTGTTGAATTGGGTTCTGTGCCTTCAACAAAAGCTTGAGAAATTTTTCGGGCCGTTGTGGCATTTGCTAAGCGGCCAGAATCTGCATCCAGTTCAACGATTTTTACACCACTAGGGGTCGGAAAACTTTCTTCGGGTAAATTATTTTGCGCAACCTTCATGTACTCTAACCAAATTGGTAAAGCCGCTCTTCCGCCGACTTCTCCCATTCCGATGGAACGTTCTTTATCAAATCCGACCCAGACTCCAGTTGCGATTTGGTTGGTGTAACCAATAAACCAAGCATCAAAGTAGCCGTTCGTAGATCCCGTTTTCCCCGCCAAATCGCGACCTAAAGAGGCTGCTCGTTGCGCGGTCCCCTTTGGATCAGTAATGGCTCCACGTAACATATCAGTCACCACATAAGCAATTTCTGGCTTTATAAGCTGATTTTCATTATTAAAGAAAAAAGAATTCGGTAATTTTTTTGCGGCAGCTTTTGGTGCCGTCGGAGGTTGTTCTACTCCACCTGCCGGAGGATTCTGAGCCGCAGCCTCTTGTGCCTGCTTGTCAGAATCTTCGATGTTTTTTAGTTGGAGTTCCTGAACCTGAAAGTCTTTACGTTTTTCTGTAAAATAATTATCGATCTGTTCAAGTTCTTGGCGGTAACGTACATCAAGCGATAAATTCTCGATTAAAGATTTTCCTGTACTATCAGTGACTTTTTTAACAATGATTGGACGAGTCCGCTGACCCATGCG
>JAYVHE010000233.1:0-6315 GCA_043771495.1 Bdellovibrio sp.
AAACTCGACAATGCCTTTGGTTCAAAAGTTATTCCATGGCTGACGCAATCGATAGATGTTCGTAAACGCCACTATCAACTTGGGATTCAAGTCACTGCATTAGTTTTTCTAATATTAGCATTGGCACGGCCCCAGTTAGGTCAATCGTCGGTCGAAGTTAAAAGCCAGGGTGTCGAACTAATGATATTGGCAGATGTGTCGCAAAGTATGATGGCCGAAGATGTTCGACCTTCACGGCTCGAGCAAATGAAAATAGAAATTGAAAAATTAATTGATTTAATGCCGGGAAACAAAATGGGATTAGTGGCTTTTGCGGGGAGTAGCGCACTGTTATCGCCGCTGACGTCAGATCCTGGTGCCTTAAAGCTGTATGTTCATGCACTCGATACCGAAGCCGTTAGTTATCAAGGAACTAATTTCGAGTCGGCTTTAACGTTGGCGCAACAGGCGTTTAACAAAGGCGGCGTTACTCAAGATCAAAGCAATCGAACAACGCGGGTTATCTTGGTGGCTTCAGATGGTGAAGATCAAGAACCCAATGCTTTAAAGACCGCCGAAGAACTGGTCAAAGAAGGAATAAAAATTATTACGATCGCCTATGGAACAGAAAAGGGCGGATCAATTCCTATGCGAGATCGATTCGGAAACTTAGCCGGCGCTAAAAAAGACCGCAGCGGCCAAACAATTATTACTCAAGTTAAAGGCGAGTTTTTACAAAAATTAGCCGACGTCGGCCAAGGGCATTTTTATTTTGCAGAGTTTGGTGGCGATCACTTGCGGCAAGTCATGAAAGAAGTTGAAAGTTTTGAACAATCGCAATTTTCATCTTCATTCTCTGTGCATTACGATGAAAAATTTATGTATCCACTCGCAATAGGTGTCTTCATTTTATTGTTATCGTTGTTGATTTCGGATCGTCAAACAAAACGCAGACAGTGGAAGGGTTTTTATGAACTTTAAAAACACCATGAATACTTTTTTTCTGTTGTGTACACTCATCGGTTTTTCAAGTTGTGATCAAGCGGAATTGTTCGTCAAGCGACCGCGCGCGATTTATTTGAATAAACAAGCTCAAGAAAAATTAAAAGATGAAAAAGCTGAGCCACCCCAAGAACAAATTTTTGAAGCTTTAGAGATTGACCCTACGCCTTACCAATTGCACTCAAATCTTGGAATTATTTTTAATCGTATTAAAAAAAATGACGATGCCGAAAAATCATTTAAAGAAGCTTTAAAGATGGCGGAGGCCGCAAATGATCCAACGGGGCAGTTTGCCAGTCACTTTAATTTAGGTGTTTACTATGGAGCCCTTAGTAAAATTTCAGACGCGCTCATGCACTATCAAGCCGCGCTTGAAGTGGATCCGACGTCGAAGGAAACTAAGCATAACATCGAATTATTATGGCAGTCGCAGCAGCAGCAATCTGGTCAGGGCGAATCCAAAGAAAAAAGTGATCAAGACCAAGAAGAAAATCAAGAAAACAAAGACGGTCAAGGCGATAAAGACAAAGAAGATCCCAAAGAAAAAGAAGGCAAAGATCGACAGCAAAGTCCAAAATATAAACCGCGACCGTTTAAGTCTGGCGATTTATCTGAAGGGGATGCAAAAAAAATGTTAGAAGAATTAGCGCGCCAAGACAAACGAATACGTTCGCAATTTAATAATCGGCAAAATCAAAATTCGAAAGAAGACGCGAATGAAAAAGATTGGTAATGACTGGATTTTCAAAAAAGCCGCCATAGTTTTTGGCTTTGCATTTTTCATGGCACTGTCCGTTGGCGCGGCTCAGACTAAGCTAGAAATACATATGAATCCAGCCGATGGAGTTGTTCGACAAGGCGAGCGATTTGAAGTTTATTTGTCTGTGCAAAGTACAGAAGAATTCGAAGCGCAAATTCAAGATCGCGAATTTCCAGAACAAATTCGTTTGATTGATGCCAGTTTTGGCGGTCAGTCTTTTTCATCTCGTGGTCGCGCGGGGCCGTCTGGTATGGAGTATGAAAAAACAGTGACCAATCAGTATCGATTTTTATTTGAAGCGGCCAAAGTCGGAAAATTAGATTTTCCACCCATCCAAGTCAAAGTTGACGAGCAGATGTTGTCATCATCCACAATGAAGATGGAAGTTTTACCTGCGGGAGCCACGCCGCGGCCTAAGCCGCAACAGCGTAATCAGCCAACGAATCCATTTGATATTGATGATGAGTCTGATCCTTTTAGTCAGTTGCTGAAACAACGAAATCAAATGATGGAAGAAATGCAGCGGCAACTTCGCGGCGGCGGATTTAATTCCTTTGATCAAGCTGACCCGCAACAAATTCCTAAGAAACAACTTGATATTAATCCGCGTGATGCATTTTTTGTGCACTTAGATGTAGATAAAGTGCAGGCGTTCGAAGGCGAGCAAGTCACTGCGAATTGGTATTTGTACACCAAAACCAGCATCGTCAGCCTAGATCGCGTTAAGTTTCCCGACTTAAAAGGATTTTGGAAAGAGATCATTCAAGAGATTCCGCAACTTAATTTTAGTCCTGAAATTGTTAATGGCGAAGTTTATCAAAAAGCCTTAATCGCAAGCCATGCGTTGTTCCCCATCAAGCCAGGTCAATCGGTTATCGACGAATTTAAAATTAAGTCTAAAATTCGAACTCAATCGGCATTTAATAATGGAGTTTCTGAATCGACACGGTCTTCGCGTCGCCAAGTGATTCAAGTTTTGCCTTTGCCAATTGATAAAAAGCCGATGAATTTTTCTGGCGCCGTCGGGCAATTCCAGGTGCAAACTCACTTAGAAGGAATGTCTTTCCCTGCTCAACAACCGTTTACGGTTCGAATTCGATTCGAAGGTTCGGGAAACGCTAAATTGATTGAGCTTCCACCCATTGATTGGCCACCAACCTTTGAAGTGTTTGATACAAAAAGTGATGCAAAGTTTGCAGTTGATGGAACAAGTTATAAAGAATTTGAAGTGCTACTTATTCCCAAAGAAGAAGGCAAATTTCAAATTCCAGCCATTCATTTTGTTTATTTTGATCCAAAAATAAAGAGTTATGAAAATAAATCGACTGAACCTATTGATATTGAAATTACAAAAAGTTTAGGCGCCAATGCTTTGAATCCAGCTAAAAACGCGACGCCTTCGCCAGATAAAAAAGCCGAACAAGAAGCCTTAGTTCAGCCGACTTTAGAATGGCCAGAGCAGTCGATATTTGCGGTGATCGGGGCCAGCACATGGCCGGAAGCGCGCTGGTCGGTATTTGCAAGTGTTGGAGGATTGAGTGTTTTAGGATTTATTTTATTGGTTTTTTTAGAGCTCGGAAAAATTCGTCGTAAACCCTCGTTAAAAACACAACTTCAACTTAGATTTGTTGAGCTTAAAAAATCTTTATCGGCCAAAAATGAACGGCGAACTATAACGCAATCGATCAATATTCTTTATTTATTATTAGCGGCGATGGCTCAAGAAAAAAGTGCAAATCAAGAGTGGAGTGCACTTATTGATAAGGTGCCAATTAATCTTCGTGATAAGTTTGAAAAAAAATTGTCTGAGCTTTTTGAGTATTTTCAAATTATTGGATTTGCTCCTGAATCCGCTCGAGAAATGACACTAGCAAATAAAAAATTGGTTCATGCTATTGCCGAACTTGAAACCGTTTCGAACGAAATCGTACAAGACTTACCAAAAGAGCAAAATTAAAAATTAAGCTGAATAACAATCCGCAACCAGCCCAAAGTCTAGTGCTGGTCTAGTGCTGATTTATGGGATGGATCGACTGTTTTTAATTCGAACCCGTTTTATAATTGAATTATGATCGGCCGCTAAGATATTCTAAGGCCTATGAAAACAGTCTTAAAAAATGCAGTGTTGGTCGCATGTTGTGCGACTTTATTTTTATCAGGTTGTGCGAGCAAAGAAGTCATTACAGATAGCACTGAGTACACCAATACAGGTGATTTAAAGAACTTTCGCGTTGAGAGTGAGGTTCAAGGAAACGTAGCTCCAGCGCCTCAAGAATTAGAAAGCATTCCCATCGAAATTAATGAAAAAGTAGAAATGTGGATTAAGTATTTCCAAGGACGAGGTCGGGGCCACATGGAGCGCTATTTGGCGCGTTCAACACGATACGAAGCGATCATGAAAAAAGTCTTACGTGATAACAAACTTCCAGAAGATTTATTTTATATTGCGTTGATTGAATCAGGTTTTAGTTCAAGCGCTCTATCGCGTGCATCGGCCGTTGGTTATTGGCAATTTATTCGCGGAACTGGAAAACAATATAAATTACAAATTAATCAATTGCTTGATGATCGTCGCGATCCAGTTTTAGCAACACAGGCGGCTGCTAATTATTTCAAAGATTTGTATGGCTTGTTTGGCTCTTGGTATTTATCGATGGCCGCTTACAATGTTGGTGAAGGCCGCGTTTTACGTGCCGTTAAGAAATACAAGACGCGGGACTTTTGGGAGCTGGTACGAAACAAACGTGCATTGCCAAGAGAAACTGATGACTATGTTCCTAAATACATAGCTGCAAAATTGATTGCAAAAAATCCCGACAAATATGGATTTGATGGTATCGATTATATGCCGCCGATTGAATTTGATTTTTTATCGTTTGATCAACCGGTCAATATGCGTTTAATGGCCGAGCGTATGAATATCAATTATGAAGATTTTAAAGATTTAAATCCTAAGTTTAAGGGCGAAATAGCCCCACTTGATAAAAATGGTGCTTTGTCATTGCGTATTCCACCAGGAACTCGTGACGCCGCTGTCTTAGCAGCCAAAGAAAGCACTGTTGCCTCAGCCGAATTCATTCCTGATCAAAACGAATTGCAAGTTTATAAAGTTAAAGGCGGAGACACATTTTCAACTTTAGCTCGCAAATTTAAAACTTCGTCAGCATACATTCGTGAAATCAATGATTTTCCACGCAAAAGAAAACTACGTGCAGGACAACGAATTTTTGTACCGGATCGTACTCCGCTTCAAGAAAAACGTCCTGTGGTTGTGGCTAAAGACGGTGGTCGTTATTACATCGTCAAATCAGGGGATTCGCTATCTTCGATTGCAGAAAAATATAAAGTGACGGTTGCGGACCTTAAAAAGATAAATAAATTTAATCGCAGAACGGTCCTTAAATCAGGAGCTCGAATTCAGTTGCCTGAAAATGCTGTCGTAGAACCAGAAAAGAAAGACAGCCAGTCTTCGACACTTCGTAAAGTTATGAAAAAACGAGTCGCAAAAAATAACTAATGCCTGCCATAACAGAGTAGGAATTATCTCATAGGGAAAATAGTCGCTGTCTAAGTGATAGTCAGGACTGTAGTTTTTTTTAATAGATGTGGCTTTTGTCATAATTAATTCTGCCCCATTGAAAGCCCCATCAAATTTTCGTATGTTACCGACCTAATGAAAAAATTGAATGTTTTACTGGTGTCGTTGGCGGTTTGTGTGTCGTCTGTGGTTTCTGCCGAGGGGACTTGTGGCGATTTATTTTCTGAGACTGATAATTCGTCGGGTGGGACCTTGTATTCCCCGATCTATGCGACCGGCCAAGATATTTTAAATTCATTTAAATTTGATGAAGGTCCATCGCCGCAACGAAACATGTCGATTCCACCAGAACCAAAAGATCAATATGTTTTTAATTCAGAAACAGCTGCGATTTTCAAACAAAAAGCGGCTGTAACCAAACGAAATGGATCTCGGGTTATTCAGTATTTAGATGGCCATGAAAACGACGTTGTTTCGGCTGTTCGTGAACAATTTGATCGTATGCTTCAAGAATTTGGTCAGTTTTATCCTGAAATTTATGAGGTCACTGCGAACTCAATTACAAACAAAATCACTGGTGATAAAGTGACTCGCAAGCAAGTGTTAGCAACGGATGGCGCTTATGAGTCGATTGAATTAGTTGGGAAGCTAGTTCAAGAAGATTGGCTCCTCATGAAAAAAGAATCTGAGTCTGGCGAATATATTTTAATTGGCGGGTATTTGGCATTTCCCACTCATTGGAGTATAGCGCGAGCCATTGGGTGGTCGTTAGCCAAAATTCACGAAAATATACCGGGTACACCGGAATCACGCGCCAAGTTCGTAAATATGATCAGTATGGTATTGGATCGCAGCTTGGCTGACCCAAAACGTATCGTTGTTCGCAATAATTGGTTTGTGGAAGCTGATCCTCGGTATGCATTGCCTGATTATATTCGTTCGCAAGCTAAAGAACAAAAAGAGTTATTCGCCGTTTTGACAAGCGACGAACCCATCGCTAAGAAAAAAGAATTACTAAAAAAATTAGCGTGTTTGC